>JAPLNA010000402.1 GCA_026693065.1 Planctomycetota bacterium | reverse complement strand
ACCGAGTGCCGCCCGTCCACCCGCACCGACAGGAGCGGCTTGGCGCACGCCTGGGCCTCGAACATCACCGACCCGCCCGACATCGTCACCACCACGTCCAGGGCGGCCATCATCGCGGGCATGTCCTCCCACCGGCCCGTGAGGCTCACGTGTTCGCCCAGCCCCAGGCGAGCGATCGCCTCCCGCACGGCCTGGGAGTACTCCTGGTGGCTGGGCTGGCCGACCAGCAGGAACTTCACCCCGCCCCCCCGCCTCGCCAGCGGGGCGGCCATCTCCAGGAACTCCAGCACGCGTTTGCGCCGCTCGATCCGCCCGACCAGCCCAACCAACACGCACCCGTCGGCGGCGAGCCGACGGCGAAGCTCCTCGCGACCGGGGGCGTCCGGGCGGAACGCCTCCAGGTCCACCGCGTCGTCGATCTGACGGATCCGTTCCGTCGGCACGCCGGCGGCCTGAAGATCCGCCACGTACCGCCCCGCGATCGGGATCACCGCCGAACTGACCCCCACCTCGTGCTTGCGGATGCTTCGGGCGGACAAGGGCCCGCGAATGTGCTGCACCGACGGCACGCCCAGATGACCGGCCAGGTAGTGCATGTACCCGCTCCGCCAGACGTCCGAGGCGTGCACCACGTCCGCCCCCGCCGACCGGGCGAGCGTCAGCAGCCCGCGGGCGTCGAAGTACCGCAGCACGGCCCCGGGGAACCCCCGCCACGACCGAAGGGCCACCACGTGGGTCTGTATCCCCCCCGCCCGCAACGCGTCGGCGAAGGCCCCCTCGCGATCGAGCACCATCACCGGCTCGTACCGCGCGCGATCGAGCCCCCGCGCCAGATAGTACATCTGCCGCTGCGAGCCGTCCAAAGGCCCGCCCTTCGCCAACATGAACACGCGCCTGGCCATCCCATTCCTCGATCCGCCCAGACTATACCCCGCATCCCCTTCCCCTTCCATCCTTCTCCCCCCGGCAAAGGCACTCGAGCCGCCTGCGGCGGGTCGGGGTGAACCCGTGATCCGTAATACGTACCCCGTAACCCGTGAATCGGCGCCCGGATTCCCTCCCTGTTGGACTGCTCGCTTCAGCGAGGCAGTAGTCCCGGTTCCTCCTACTCAAGTATCCTTCGGAAGCGAATCCTCACCACCCCCCGGCCGACAACTCTTTCCCCAGCCACCCCTTATCATTTTGCACCCGCCGCAAACCCCCCGAAAAAGGATGCTTCCGGGATACTTCCGGGATACTCAAAGGATACTCAAGGGATACTCAAAGGATACTTGAAGGATGCTCAAGGGATGCTCAAAGGATGCTTCCCCCGCCGAAGGCGGGCTTCCCGCCGGAGGCGGGAGGTAGCCCGTCGCCGGTAGCCCGTAGCCCGTGACCGGGAGCCCGGTTGTGATCCGTGACTCGTGAATCGTGAGTCGCGAGTGGTGAATCGTAATTCGCCTTGCCAACAGACATCCCATCTCTGCGCTCTCCGCGCTGACTCCCTCCCCGTATTAACGGCCACGTTTCCAATCAGAACCCTGACTTACGATCCCTCCCTCGCCTGCAACTCCCTTGTCCGCCGCCTCTAACAAACCCCCGCGCCGACGTAGCCCCCGACCCCCCGTTTTTGCTTAAATTCCGGGCATTTTTCGCACACAACGCAGATTTTCTTTCGGCCCGATCGCCGCCCCCCTTTGCGGCCTGCGGGCTACCATTCAATCCCGATCTGCCGCCTTGCCCCGCTGCCCCCACCGCGCTCCCCGGCCGGCGCTGGGGTTCCAGAAGACGCCCGCGGCGGCTCCTTGTGATTGAAGATCGTGGTTGACCTCAATCTACGGAACCTCAACCGCGGTGTCCTGCTTTTTGTCCACCCTGTTGCGCTTCGGATGTGAAATCGCCAAGGAACTTGGCCCCAACAAGGCCCCTGGCAAGAGGGGCGATGTCAGTCCGGGATGGGCATCGTTTCGATGGACCGGCGGTCGCGGCCGGTGATGTAGTAGAGAACTTTCCCGTGGACGGCCGCGGCGTGGACGTTCGTGGCCAGGACCTTGGGGGCGTCCTTGCGGCCCCAGATCGTGACGGACACGCCGGCGGGGTTGTGCTCCGAGCGAGGCTTGGTATTATCGACGTCGCCGACGGTCAGGACGCGCCCCGTGTCGGTGACGTGGATGGGCAGGTCAGGGGTATCGATTTCCCACGGGGCGGGATCCCCGGCATGGGCGACGAGGACGGTGCGTTTGCTCGGCGGCGGGCCGTCCTCTTGCTCGGGCTTGCCGGTCGGAACGGCCCGCTGACAGACGAGGTATTCGGCATTGGGGCTCAGACGTGGGATAGAACCGAATTCCGCCATCTTGAGTACCCGGGTCAGAACCTTGCCCTCCCCCGCGGTCGATATCAGAACGAGTTGTCCCCGCCGTTTCAGTTCATCCACAGAGATCGTCTTGCCGGGCGCATCCGGATCGACGATGGCCGCCGCCATTCCTGTGCGGGCGTCAGCGCACAGGGCGAGCCCGCAGAGCTTCAGCGTTCGGACCGCCACCCCCGTCACCGAAACGATCTGCAGGGGTTGAGCTCTGAACCCGTTCAATGGCGTGAGCAGAACGTCCTTGCCCAGCCATGTACCGATAGCGTCGCCCTTGTCCAACCGGACAGGCTTGTCGCCCTGGGCCGAGAGCACATAGAGATGTGGGGGAGCGTTCCGGTTTTCGGTCGAGAGATCGCAGGTGGTTATCAAGACGTCGCTGTTTTCCGGCGAGGGGCAGAAGGCGCTCGCGTCCTCCTTGACCTGGGCGTTCTTGCGAAAGAGGTTGCCGAGGTTGATGGCCTGCCCCGTGGTGGTATCGAATCGGGCAATGTGCACGTGGGAATAGGCGTCGTGATCGTTGAGGAGTTCCGAGGGGCCTTCGTCATTTTCCTGAAAGTAGACATATCGGCCGTCGCCGGAAACCCGCATGCTGTCGGGCTCCGCTTCGACGCCGCTGCCCTCGGGCAGGACCCACCGGGGCCGGGTCGTGGGGGGTTCTCCGCCGGCCTGGATTGTCGCCAACACAACCGCCGCCCCTATGGCTGCCGCCGCGATGTGTCGTCCTTTGCCCATGCCCATGTTCCTTGTCCCTTCTCCGATTTGCCGGATCGCCTTGCGCCCACGACCGCCGCGGGCCGTGCCGATGATTCTATCGCGGTTCGGCGGGCAGACAAGTTTTCCCCGGAATCCAACAGGCGGCGTTTCGTGGATGGGCGACTGGCGGGGCGGCGGGATTGCGCGGGGGAAACGCCCTCGAGTCCCGACCGCCCGCGGCGGAAGGAGGAAAACAATAAACGAATCCGCCTACGGCGGGCAGGATCGAGAAAATGATCCTGCCCGCCGTAGGCAGGTTCGCTTATTGTTTTGTGTCCCCGCCGGGAGTTTTTCCCTCGCCCTCGGGGTATCGGCGCGCGTGGATCATGGAGGCGACAACGCCGCCGGCGAGGATCAGCACGATCAGGCCGAGCATGATGTAGGTCTTGCCGGGAAGGGCGTGGATGTACTCTTTCAGGAGCATCTTGAGCCCGATGACGGCCAGGAGAATGGCGAGGGAGACCTTCAGGTAGTGGAATTTTTTTAGAATGGCCGAGAGGGCGAAGTACATCGCTCTCAGGCCGAGGATGGCGAAGATATTGCTGGTGAAGATGATGAAGGGGATGTCGGTGATGGCAAAGATGGCGGGGATGGAGTCGACGGCGAAGACGACGTCGGCGCCCTCGATGGCGATGAGGACCAGGGCCAGGGGGGTGAGCATTCGGCGTCCGTTCTGGCGGGTGACGAAGTGGGGGCCGTCCATGTGGTCGGTGAAGGGCAGGAGTCGTCGGGCGAGTCTGACGAAGACGTTTTTTGACGGATCGGCCTCGTCGTTGGCCAGGAGCATCTTGCCCGCGGAGTAGATCAGGAACGCGCCGAAGATGTAGAGGATCCACTCGAACTGCTGGATGAGGGCGATGCCGCCGAGGATCATGGCGGCGCGGAGGACCAGGGCGCCCAGGATGCCCCAGAAGAGGATGCGGTGCTGGTAGGCCGCCGGCACGCGGAAGAAGGAGAAGATGACGGCCATGACGAAGATGTTGTCGGCGGAGAGGGATTTTTCGATGACGTAGCCGGTAAGGAACAGCAGGGCGGCTTCCCCGCCCCGTCCCTCGATGCTCGCGGGCCAGTGCAGGCCGAAGAGCCGGTATTGGCACAGGTAGTAGACGAAGACGGTGAAGCCCAGGGCCAGGCTGACCCAGACGGCGCTCCAGATGAGGGCTTCCTTCATGCTCACTTCGTGGGCGTGACGATGGAAGACTCCCAGGTCAAGCAGGAGCATTAGCGCGACGAACGCCACGAACGCCATCCATAGCCAGATCATTTGCGACATTATAGAAAGTTGCGGGGAAGATGCACGCGATTCAAGACACAGAAGAAAGGGAGAGCCGCAAAGGGCACAAAGAACACAAAGGGTAGAAACCGGGAAGCAGAACGATGCGGGCGTGGCCGACATGGGAATGTGTGGGGCCGTTGTGGCCCGTCTTTCTTTGCTGTTTCTTCTGACCTTTGTGTTCTTGGTGTCCTTTGTGGCTCTCCCCTCTTTTGCCCGTGCCGGAGATGCTATACACTCACAGGCCGGAGAAGCGGATGAAGCAGCCGGCGTGGAAGAGACGGTGGGTGTGGAAGCTCGTGGCGGCCGCGACGGTCGCGGCGGCGGCGGTGGCGGCGTTGTATTCCCTGCCGGTGCGGCGATGGCTGCTGGACGTGCTGTCGTGGTCGGACGGCATGGGGGCGTGGGGGCCGGTGGTGGTGGTGGGGATTTACGTGGCGGCGTATGTGCTGATGGTGCCCGCGACGGTGATGACGGTGGGCGCGGGGGTGTTGTTCCGGATGAGCGTCGGGTGCGTGACGGTGTCGGCGGGGACGACGCTGGGGGCGGCGGCGGCGTTCCTGATCGGGCGGAGGTTCTTCCGCGCGCTGATCGTCCGCCGCCTGGCGGGGCACCCGCGTTTCGCCGCCGTCGATGCGGCTATCGGGGACAACGGCTTCCGCGTCGTGCTGCTGACGCGGCTGAGCCCGGCCCCGTCGTTCCTGATGAACTACCTGTTCAGTCTCACCCGCGTGCGGTTCGGGCCCTACCTACTCGCCAGTTGGCTGGGCATGCTGCCCCGAACGCTGGTCTGGGTGTACGTGGGCACGCAATTGCGCCGGCTGATCGACGCGGCGGACGTGAACATGGCCGAGCAGCCGATCCTGTGGGTGTACTTCGGGGCGGCCCTGGTGATGCTGGTGGTGCTGGCGGTGTTCTGCCGCCGCCTGGCCGGGCGGGCGTTGGCGAAACTCACTCGTCCGAACTGACCCCGTTTGTTTCCTCTCCCGGTTTTCTTCGTGGTCTTGGCGTTCTTTGTACTCCAGAATCTCGAATTCTCGTGCAGATTTCCAGGCCCAGACTCCAACAACGGGAAACATGGGGAGAGCGTGCGGACGCTCTCCCCAAACCCCTCTTCCCGGCCCACACACCCCCAAGGGAACCGGAAGGGGAAGTCGTGGGCAGATCGGGGGTGCTGTTGTTTGGGCGTGTGTGGGCCGGGGAAGGGGGTGCG
>JAPLNA010000401.1 GCA_026693065.1 Planctomycetota bacterium | reverse complement strand
GCCGCCGTGCGACCACCCGTCGCCCCCGACGGTGTCCGGGCCGACCGTGGAGGCGTACAGCCCGTACTGTTCGGAGTAGCGGGTGGCGAACTGGGTCAGCAGGGCAGGCCCGCCGATGCTGGCGTACATGGAGATGCCGTCATTGGCGACCTGCATGGGGCTCTTGCCGCCCAGGGCCGCGTTGGGGACGCTCCAGTCTTCGTACAGCTTGTTGATGATGCTCGTGCCCGAGGTGTACGACGTGCCCGGCAGGGGGGTGCTGGGGGCCAGCGGGTCGGTCGCACGGTTGAACAGGTGGAAGTAGAGCTTCTGGCTCTGCCAGGGGGCCAGCCCGTCGATGTTCACCGTCGGGTCGGCGGCCAGTTGGAAGGCGTCCCAGACGCCCCAGGCCGTCGTGACGTGGTTGGCGTGCCCCGACTCGCCCTGGAGGTCCTGCGTGACGATCACGTCGGGCTTGTACAGGCGGATCTGCCTGGCCAGGTACGTGGCGACCTTCCACCGCCCGGGGTCGAAGTAGGCGGGGTTGATGGGGAGCGGCGAGATCGCCGTCTGGATCGTTCCGTTGGCCCGGTAGACGGCCGGGCCCGGATCGGGCTCGTACCACATCGACCAGTTCTTCTGCAGCTTTGTGTAGGTCGAGTCGGTGGCCATCCCCCAGTCCTTGAAGTGCCCGTACACCGGCTGGATGCGGACGCCGTAACTCCAGTCGATCGCCTTCGACTCGGTCTCTCGCGTCACGGTGGGAATGGAGGAGTCGCCGCTGGTCATGGAGATGTGCACCGTGCTCTTGCCCAACGCGCCGGCGTAGTAGGGCATCGTGCCGCCCAGGTAGAGGCCCTCGTCGTCCAGGTGCGTTCCGACGACCATGAGGTCGGCCTTCGTCCCCGCCGGATCCCAGTTGTACGTCTGGGCCATCGCCTGCCCGCCGGCCGACGCCAGCGCAACGACAACCGCCACAAGCATCAACGCTCGCTTCGCATGCGAACTGAGCTGCATGGTTCACCTCTCTCAGTACAACACTTGCCCCGGCCACGACGGGCCGCGGTCAATAGGCGCAGATACATCATAAGGCCACTAGCGATTTGCGCCTACCAAAAACCTCCGAACTTTCGCCCCCCTCCCTCACTTTTCCCCCGGCCGGCTCCCGGGATGCGTGGCGGGGGCCTTTTCGATGGTCTCGGCCGAAAGGTACTCCCCGTCGGCGCTGAAGGTGAAACGCTGGTCGATAATCGTCTGGTCCTTATTCCAGATCGTCGCCAGGAATTTGTAACGGATGGCAAGGTTCCCCTCGGCCGTCACTTCCGGCTCGCCCCATTCGAGGGTCTTGCGGGCGGTGATGTCTCTGTAATTCTCGCTGAAGAACTTCTCCACCCACTGGACCAACTTGCCCTTCAATGCCTCCTTCCCGGCGACCGTCACGGGCCTGCTGGCCGCGTGCCTGACGGCAGAGGCTGGGCGGGTGGCGGGGCCTTTTTCGATCGTCTCGGCCGAAACGTACTTCCCGTTGGGCGTGAAGGCGAATCGCTGCTCGATGACCATCTGATCCTTATCCCGGATCGTCGCCAGGAACTTGTAGCGGATGGCAAGGTCGCCATCAGCCGTCACTTCCGGCTCGCCCCATTCCAGCGTCTTGCGAGCCGTGATGTCGCGGTAGTTCTCACGGAAGAACGTCTCTACCCACTGGACCAGCTTGCCCTTCAACGCTTCCGTCTCGGTCGTCGCGGCGGGCCGGCTCGCCGGGGGAGCCGTCAGAAGCCGGATCAAATCGTCCACTTCCTTGTCGGTGAACCGCCCGGTGATCTGGCCTTCGCGGGCGATGGGGCTCATGATCCTCGGGGCCGAGCAAACCTGGCCGTCCACGAGGATCGCCAGGTACGCCCCCCCGGGCACCTTCGGGTTGGCGTATCGCCCGGTGAGGTCGCTCATCCAAGTGGCTCCGGCGGCGTCCAGGGTGAAGTCCACGCACGGGCGATTGAACGCGTCCGCCCCCCGGCGAGCGGCCGTCACCTGCCAAGGCCAGTCGGCGCGGATCATCTGACCCATCTGTGC
>JAPLNA010000400.1 GCA_026693065.1 Planctomycetota bacterium | reverse complement strand
TAGAGCGGAGCTACGGCAACCTGACCAGCTTTGCCGGAGGCCTAGGGCCGCTGCCAGCCTGGGATCGCCGACCGCACCGGGTGGCCACGTGGGTGGCGGCCAAACTGATCCTGGATTACACCCGACGAATCCTGCTCCGGGATCGTCAGAGGGCCCATGCATAATGTTGCGTGCCGGGGGCTTGTCACCCATTCTCTCCCCGACCTGCCTTTCATCGCAACTGCCACCGGCGGCGGAGAAGCCACTCGGCGGTGATCAGGGCCACGAACCCCAGGAACAGCGAAGGGAAGTGGTAGAGTCGATGGATCCCCCTCGAGGCGTCCGGCGGGGCGGCTACTTGCTTGCCTCGCTCGATCAGGGCCGTCACCAGGCCCTCCAGGTCGCTCAATTCCGCCAGCCGCCCGCCCTTGGCCTCGGCCAGGCGGCGGAGGGTGCGATCGTCGCGGGCGAGGTTGTCCATCTCGGGCAGGGGCCCGGCGACGAAGAGGGGCAGGCTGTCCAGGCCCAAAGGCCCGGCCTCGTCGGCGGCCGACAGCTCCAGCCGCCACGCGCCTTCTCGGGCGGAGGACCACTTGCCCGCGAACACCCCCGGCTCGCCGGTGGCGTCCAGGTCGAGGGTCTGTTTTTCGCCCGTTCCGTCGGCGCGGGCGACGCGGCAGCGGACGGTGAGGCCTTTTCCCTGACCGCCGCCGACCTTGGCGGGCTGGCCCTGGCGGTCTTGCACCAGGGCGGAGATGGAAACGTCGTCCTGCGCCCGGGCGCAGGCGAGGTTGGTCCGAAGCACCGCTGCCGCCGCCCCCGCGCGGCGCTTGGCGCTCACGTTGGCCAGCCAGCGGACCATCTGGCCCCAGAATCGTTGGTAGGGGCTCTCGGCCCCGAGGTCGCGGAGGGGCATGTCCCAGACCCAGGTGGTGTCGGCGGTGAAGGCCGCCGTGCGACCCTGACCGTACCGGGCCGTCGCCAGAACGACCAGCGGGCCTGTGTCGTTGGCGCGGGTGGGGTGTACGGCGAGGGTGTCGGCCCCGGGCTTGGCGCGGGCGACCCGCACGCAGCCGCTCAGCGGCTCGAGGGCCCGCAGGGCGGGGTTCGTCGCCACGTCGCCCGGGCCGGGGAAGTATCCGCCGATGCCCTCGAAGATCGGGTGCGCCCTTCCGGCGGCCGTCAGCTTGGGCACGAAGGGCGCCCTCTCCTGGGCCTCGCCCGCGACGGACATTTCCACGGGCATGACCTCGGCCAGGGGAGACTTGTCGTATCCGCCCGGGGCGAAGGTATGCTGCCCGCCGATCATCAGCAGACCCCCGCCGGCGTCGACCCACCGCTTGAGATTCTCCAGCCGCCCGGCCGAGCCGCGGGTCCAGAAGGAACTATCCATGTCACCCAGGATGATCGCGTCGAAACGGCTGAATTCCTCGCTCGTGGCGGGCAGCCCGGCGAGCGGTCGGCCTTCCATACGCCCCTGGAGCTGGAAGTTGGACTCGCTGAACCGCACCAGCCCGGCGAACAGTACGTTCGGGTCGCTGTCCAGGCAGCGTTTCAGTGGGGCGTACTCCGGGCGGATCGTGCCCTCGACGTACAGCACACGGATCCGCGGCTGCGTAACCAGCACGTGGGTTTCCCAGCGGTTGTCCTCGAGGGTGCGTTCGCCCGGTGCGGGAGTCGCCGTCAGCACGAGCTTCCGCAGATCGGCGCCGGCCGCCGGCTGGCCCGGGCGCTCGCGGGGCGTCCACGAGAACTCGTGCGAGATCGTCTGGTTGTTCTGGTCGGCCTTCACCTCCGCCTGCGCCAGCGGGGCCTCGAGCCCCTCCTCGTGCAGCTCCAGCTTCACCGTCTGGCCCGCCAGGGCCGACAGATGCACCTTCACAGATACCTTCGCCACGTTGTTGAGGGTGGCCGTCCAGTCGGTCCCGGCGCCGAGCAATTGGACGTTGGCGCCGGCGGCCGCGGCGTGATCGCTCGACCCCGCCGCCGCCACGTAGACCGGCAGGGGCGAATCCGCCGCCGCCCTTCCCGCGTCGTCGCGCCCGTTGTGGATCCCGTCGCTCACGAGCAACACGCCCGGGCACGGGGCCGTCCCCGCTCGCGCCACCGCCTCCCGCAACGCCAGCGCGATGTCCGTTCCGTTCGTGCCCGCTCCCGCCGTGCCCAGCCTTGCGAGGCCCTTGACGTCGTCGGCGGCCTGGACGCCCTCGGCGAAGGCCAGCCAACTCACGCGGAAATACCTCGCCAGCCGGTCGGCCTGGTTTCCCAGGGCCGCCAGGGCCAGTTGATGACGATTGGCCTGCCCGGCCCGGTCGACGGCGCCCATCGAGCCGGAGCGGTCCAGCAGGACGGGCAGGACGGGCTTGGCCCAGTCTTCCACCGCGGTAGCCGCCAGGGCGGGCTTGAACAGCACCGCCAGCAGCGTCAGCACGGCCGCACACCGCAGGGCCAGCAGCCCGGCCAGCCGGCGGGCGCCCAGCACGTCGGCGGCGGGGGCGTAGAAGACAGCGATGACGGCCCCGGTCTCCAGGGCGACAGCGCAGGCCCACCACGCCCCCGGCGACCACCGGGCGGCGGCCAGCACGGCCAGGGCCACCACACACGCCGCTCCGGCGGCCAAGGCCCCCAGGGCCGACCGCTTCGCCTCACTCGCTCGCCCGCGGAGCCGGCACAGGAGGGCGTCGGCGAACAATCCCGCGCCCAGGCCCACAGGCCCGATCGTCCCCGCCATGGCCATCAGTCCATACCGCCGCCGGCCGCTGCCCCACTGCCACAGCCCAAACCCCATCGCCAGGGCCGCCGTAACGCCCACCACGCCCGCCAACAGCGGGACGTTCGCCCCCCGGAAGAACCGGGGAAAGGGTGAGCCGCGAACCACGCGAACGCAGACGAACAAGGCAAAAGGAACTGGAACAAATCCATCTGGTCTTTCCTCTCCTTGCATGCCCCTCTTCTTCTTGTTCGTCTTGGTTCGCGTTGTTCGCGGCTTCCCCGGCCCTTCTCTTGCGTCACCCCTTTCACTAGGGTACTTTTTGGCGCTGATCGAGAAGGCCGTCATTCCCCTGGCCGGGCAGGGCACTCGCATGAGGCCCGTCGGGGCCGTCGTGCCCAAGGGCCTGCTCCCGCTGCCCGGCGACGACGGGTCCGTCCGGGCGGTGTTCCACTGGATTCTGCTGGAAGCCTCCTCGGCCGGGGCGAGTGCTGCCGGCCTGGTCGTCGACCCCGTGCGGGCGGGGATGTTCGAGCAATACCTCGCGGAGTTGGACCCCCGCGACCGCTTGGCCCTGCCGCGGGTGCAGTGGATCGTCCAGCCCGCACCCGCGGGCCTGGGGGACGCGGTGGCACGCGCCCGGGCCTTCACCGGCGATGACCCCTTCCTGCTGATGCTGGGCGACCATATTCATTCCGCTCCACACGATCATTCCTCCTGCGCCGCCCAGGTCGTCGCCGCCTTCGCCTCGCAGGGGCCCGCGGCGATGATCGGCGTTCACGAGATCGGCCCGGGCGACCTGCCCCGCATGGGCGTCTGCCGCGGCGAGGCCCTTCCACAGGCGAACCTCTATCGCTGCACCGCGTTCGTCGAAAAGCCCGCCCCCGCCCTCGCCGATCGCGACCTTATCACCCCCGGCCTGCCGCCGGGGCGATTCCTCGCCCACGCGGGCCTGTATGCCTTCACGCCCGAAATCCATCGTCACCTGACCGCCATGCGACCGGCCGGGGGAGAGTGGGAACTGGCCGCCGCGCAATCTTCGTTGCTGGCCGCTCACCCCGCCGACTACCTGCTGGCCCGCGTGGCCGGGGGGGTGTGGGACGTCGGCAACCCCGCCGGGTATCGGGCGGCGTGGGCGGCGTTGGGCGGGGGGTAGGCGGGTGGCCGCCGGTCAGGGGCTCCCGCGCCCGCCCATAAAGAACACCAGCGTCACCAGCACGAACAGCGGGATCAGGATCGCCAGGCTGTAGAGCATGTACGCGAAGAACCCCGGCATGCGGATGCCTCTCTGTTCGGCGATGGCCTTGACCATGAAGTTGGGCCCGTTGCCGATGTAGGTGTTGGCCCCCATGAACACCGCGCCCAGGCTCAGGGCCATCAGCAGGTCCTCGCGAATGAAGTGCCCGCTGAGCAATTCCAACACTCCCGGGCCGGGCGAGTGGGTCATCGAGTTGGCCGTCTCGAAGAACACCACGAAGGTCGGGGCGTTGTCGAGGAAGCTCGAGAGTCCCCCGGCCGCCCAGAAGAACTGCCACGGCGACCGCAGGCCCAGACTGGCCCCGCGGGCGTCCAGGATCTCGATCGGGGCCTGCATCGTCAGGAAGATGCCGATGAAGAGGGCCGCGACCTCCAGGATCGCCCCGAAGTCGAACCCGGCGGCCTTCCTCAGCCCGCGCGGGGAGGTGGCCAGGCTTCCCCCGGCCAGGGCGAGCATGACGGCCTCTCGCAGGAACTCCGGCGTCGCCGCCAGCCCCAACCACGCCAACGGTTTGCCCGGCACGATCAGCCCCGCCGCCAGCACCACGCCGGCGAGGTACACGAAGTTGATCTTGCCGTCCACCCCGAGCGACTCGACGGCCTTCTCGTCGTGCACGATGTCCCGCGGCTGCTCGCTCCCCCAGGCGATGCGGTCCCACACGTAGTACACCCCCAGCAGGATCGCCATGCAGAACGCCCACGGGGCGGCGAGTTTGAGCGTCCACAGGAACGGTACGCCGCGGAGGTAGCCCAGGAACAGCGGCGGGTCGCCGATGGGCAGGAGGCACCCGCCGATGTTGCAGACGATGAAGATGAAGAAGATCACCGTGTGCTTCACGTGCCGCCGCTCGCTGTTGGTCGCCAGCAGCGGGCGGATCAGCAGCATCGCCGCCCCCGTCGTGCCGATCAGGCTCGCCAGCAGACCGCCCACGGCAAGGAACGCCGTGTTCGTCCCCGGGTGGGCCGGCAGGTCCCCCCGCAGGCGGATCCCCCCGCTGATGACGTACAGCGCCAGCAGCAGCGTCATGAAGGGCACGTATTCCTTGAGCACCGCCCCGGCCAGCACGTGCCCCAGCACCGGCCAGCCGGCCTCGATCCGCCCGCCCACTCCCTCGCCCGCCATCGCCGGATGCACCCACCCGTAGTACGCCAGCACCGGCACGGCCAGGGCCAGTCCGACGATCAGCTTGTTGCGGTTCTTGTGCCAGAACTTCGCCGTCGGCTTCACCAGCGGCAGTACCGCGATGGCCAGGAGCAGCCCGACGAACGGCCCGACCGTCCACACCGGCGGCACGTATCTCTCCACTTCCACACCCGCCCGCGAAGCCGCAAGCGGCCCGGCGGCATTACACGCCGCCGCCGTCATCATCACGACCGCCGCCGTCCAAACCCATCTCTTCACGTGTCTTTTCCTTTTCACCACGTTCATCCGTCTCCCGGTAAGTCTACCCGTTTTTCCCCGCCCTGTCGCCCCGAAGCGTCGTGAATCGTGAGTCGTAACCCGTAACCGGGCAAGTGCCATAACATCCCGCGCACCCAAGTGCCAATACATTCCGCGCAGCCGACTGTTGGCTTCCATGGTAGAGAAGAAGTTTTGCGGGCTCCTGGCTGTTTCCCGTGGATGGGTTCTGGGGCTCTATCGGACCCGCCAGCCATCGCAGGCTGCGTTTATCGCCTT
>JAPLNA010000399.1 GCA_026693065.1 Planctomycetota bacterium | reverse complement strand
GGTGGATCGATAATGCCGTCGCGAAGGATGGCCAGATAAGGCCCGTCTCCATCGGAAACCTCGCATGAACAATAGGCCACCTTGCACATCACAACCGGGACAGGGGGATCGCCCTGCCATTGAAGCCCACATTCAACACTGGTGCCGCCGCCCTTTTCTTCTATAGACACGGGGCCTTCACCGAGGAACCGCCACTGGCCGCCCAGGTCACGCCAAACGAACAGAATCCGACTATCCGTAACATGGCCCATCCCCGCGTACGTCATCTGTACCCAGCAAATCTCGTAGACGGCGCCGCCACGATCATGCCGACCCTTCAGAATAACGTAACTGGACGCCGTGTCGCCTCCGGGCCTGGCCTTCATGACGGACTTCTGCAAGGCCCACGGCTTGCCCATGGTCTGCTCTTCGTAACCCGGATCGGGGCGTTCGTCGTGGTAGTCCAGGAGCACCCATCGCGGCATTTGCCCGGCAGGCTTCCACGTGAAGGCCCGCTCGGCCCGGAACACCGGCTGGCCGTCGGCCCCGGTTTCAACCCACAGCATGTCCCGCCCGCCCCAGGCCGGGCGGTCCTGGGCGGGCACAATTTCGTCGATGGCCGTCCAGGTGAACGTCGGTTTCACCTTGGCCACCAGTTGCGCCCACGACTCGGCCTCTTCCCGGACCTTCAGACTCTTGCACAGCGGGCCTGTCAGATCGGGGTGCTCCAGATGATGCCGCTCCTGACTGGACACGTCCGGCCCCTTCGGGGCAGATTGGCCCCCGGCAGAACGCCCGCACCCCAAAACGATCAGCCCTGCCAGTGCTACGACGACCGGTTTCATGTCTCGCTACTCCCTTCGATGCACTCGCACTATCGCTCGCCCGGGCGAATCGCCGGTCTTCCCATACGCCCATCATTCTCCGCCCCGGCCCCCAACGTTACAGGAAAAACGGAAATTACCCCAATGCCCCCGCCCCCTCACCCGATCGCCGCCTTCGCCAGGCCCGCCGTCGGACGCCCCGCGGCGTCGGGGACGACGAGGCTGAGGGAGCAGGCGCCTTCGGGAATGCGGGGGACCTGGCTGTCGCTCGTCAGGACCAGAGGCTCGTGCGGGCTCACGTGCCAAAGGTCCAGCAGGCGCCCGACCGCTTCGTCGGCGGAGTTGAAGAAGACCAGCCCGGCCAGCCCCGTGTGGAAGACGCCGAACCGGCCGGACAGTTCCAACTTGCCCGCCTTCCGCACGGCGGAGAGCTTTTCGCAAACCACGCCCGAGTCGTTGCAGTCCAGCACGGGGTACGACCCGCCGATCCGGGCGGCCAACCAGTCGTACCGGAACGAGTAGCTCTCTCCCGGCTTGAGCGAGGCCAGCGGGCCCAGCAGTTGCGTCTCAATGTAGTACGGGCAGGCTTTAGGGTCATCCGGCATGTTCTCCAACTTGCCGGCCGCAATGTACTCCCCGGGCCCGTGAAGCCAGACCTCCACCGACGCGTTGTCCGGGTACGGGCTGCTGGGAAAGAACGGGAACCGCTGGACGAAGACATACCCGGCCGAGCCGTTCACCGTCGCGACCCAGCCGCCCGAGCAGTCCAGCCCGACCTTGCCGACACGCCGCTGATAGTGGATTCGCATCATCCTGGAGGCCTTGTCGGGCTGGAAGGCCAGGTTGTTTACCTGCCCGAACATCACGCGATAGCCCTCGGCGTGGATGCTGCGGGGGTTCATCGGGCAGTACACCCACAGGTCCGCCTCATGCCCCTGGCCCCCCCGGGCCGAGGCGTCGTGCTGGAGCACCGACCAGATGCCCCACTTGCGCGGCTTGCTGTCGATATTGGTCATGGTGGCGCGGACGGTAAGCCCCGCGCGGCCGGGGATCATCTCGATGGTGCGGGCGAACTGGATGCCGCATCGCGGGTCCTTCCCGCTGACGAGTCGGACGGAGGCCTTGGCACCCTGGGCGTCAACTATGGCGGCCTCGTGGGGCGAACCGTCCAGCACGGCATCGGGCGGGCCGGGCCACTGCTCGGGGCCGTCCCACCCTTGCGGCGCGGGCCAGAGTTTCTCCCCCCCGTAATTAAGCCACGCCCCCTTGGGCCCGAGCCCGTCAGCCGTCGGGGCCTTGCCCGCCAGCCGCGAGTTCACGTAGAAGTATTCGAACGGGCCCAGAGTCATCTGCATGACGCGTCCGCCGGCCTGGGGGACGATCTGGGCCTCGACCAGCCCGTTGCTCAGGGCGATGCTGGGCCATTTGCGGTAGACGCTCGCGGATGCGGTGGCGACGCTCGGCTGACTCATACGTCCAAGGATAGGCCCCGCGCGCGTCGGCGTCAATGGGCCCTCAGCCACCCCGTCCGGCCGCCCCGCCCCGC
>JAPLNA010000398.1:6658-16819 GCA_026693065.1 Planctomycetota bacterium | reverse complement strand
GGGCCGCCGTCGAGGCCGAAGTTGTCCTTCAGCAGGCCGAAGTCTTCCGGGCCGATCTCGCCGTCGTCGTTGGCGTCGCCCAGGGTCCAGCTCTCATGGTTTCCGAAGGGCAGGTTGTCGAGCCCGAAGCCGTCCTTCAGGATGCCGAAATCCTCCGGGCCGACCTCGCCGTCCTTGTTGAAGTCGCCGTCCAGGTAGTTGCCCCAGGTGCTGGCGACCGTGCCGGCCAACTGCCACTCGGTCAGGCCCACGCCGTCGCCGTTGTTGGTGGCGGAGAACACTTCGAGCCGGATCTCCTTGAATGCCCCGGCCGCAAAGCCGTCAACGCCGCGGTCAAACTGTACCGCGGTGACGTTGGGGGGATTCTGCCCCCACGGGGTGCCCGTGCCGTCGCCGTTGGCGTCCAGGCGGTAGATCACCGTCCAGGTAGCCCCGCCGTCGTTGGACCCGCGGAGTTGGAACTGATCGGGCGTTCGGGCCGAGGCCGCGTCGGCCGTGCGAATGACGAAGTGGTCGATCTGCATGGCGTTGGTAAAGTGCGCGTCCCACCAGAGCCAATTCAGGCCCGGGCTGAAGGCGGCAGGGTCGTTGCTGTCCATTAGCGCCGTGCTCTTCGGGTTACCGAGGTGCAGATTCGCGCCCATGAAGAACTTATCGCCGGTGAACTGCCCGTCGAGCATCGCCACGGTGGTCTGGTCGCCGCCGTACTTCAAATAGGTCACGCCGGCCGGGTCGCCCGTCGTGCCCAGCCCCGGCGTGCTGATGCCGCCGCTGACGCTCTGGCCCTTCAGGACGGTGTCCGTGTAGATATCCAGCAGATCGGGTCCGTTGTAGGGGGACAGGATGATCGAACTGGCCCGGGCGGCCTGTGTCCCGAGAATCGCAACGGTGGCGGCGACAATGAGTCGGACGGTCATCTTTGTTCTCATCTTCATTTCCTCCCGTGAACCCTGGGTGTTCGTTCCGGTCGTGGGTCGCGCCGTTAGGCGTGAAACTGCAGATATTGTACCGGGGATTCCGGATTTGTCAAGGAGAACGGACGCAGGGCGGGGACGCGCGAAGCCGCAAGCGGCTTGACGGCGGGGGGGGGCTTGGGGCAGACTCTCGGCACGTGGATGCCAGAGCGGACAAGGTGACGGTGTCGAAGGCCTCCCCCGGGCGAGGCGGGGCGTTGGCGGCGGTATTCCTGCTGGGGTTCTCCAGCGGCCTGCCGTTTGCGTTGACCGCGGGCCCGATGCAAGCGTGGATGACCCGGGGGGGCATCGACGTGGCGGTGATCGGGGCGATGGCGGCCGTCACGTTGCCGTATTCGCTGAAGTTCCTCTGGTCGCCCCTGATGGACCGTTTCGTCCCGCCCCTGCTGGGCCGGCGGCGCGGGTGGATGATCCTGTGCCAGTTCGCGGCGGCCGGGGCGATCGCCGCGATGGCCGCCGTCGGCGTGGGCAACCTGTGGGCGCTGGCGGTCACCGCGAGCCTGGTGGCCTTCTTCAGCGCCAGCCAGGACATCGTCATCGACGCGTACCGTACGGAAATCCTCGCGCCCCACGAACTGGGCCTGGGCGCCGGGCTGGCCACCTCGGGGTATCGCATCGGGCTGCTCTGTTCAGCCTCGCTGTCGATGGTGGCGGCGGCGCACATTCCCTGGCCGGTCGTCTACATGCTGATGGCCGCGGGAATGCTGGTGGGGGTGGTCACGACGCTGTCGGCCCCCGAGCCGGCCGTCGGGGTCCGCCCGCCCGCGACGCTGCGAGAGGCCGTCGTCCGGCCCCTGGTGGAATTCCTGCGGCGGCGGGGGGCGGGGGAGATCCTCGCGTTCATCCTGATCTACAAGTGCGACGCGGCCATGGTCGCCGGCATGATGACGCGCTTCATGCTCGACCTGGGATTCCTCGAAGATCAGATCGGACTCGTCAGCCAGGGGCTCGGGCTGGGCGCCACGATCGTCGGGGCGACGCTCGGCGGGGCCGTCATCACCCGACTGGGCATCCGCCGCGCCCTCTGGTCGTTCGGCCTGTTGCAGGCGATGGCGGGCATTTCGTTCACCGCCCTGGCCTTGGCGGGGCGGAACGTGGGTATGATGGTCGCGGCCATCCTGGTCGAGAACCTCTGCGCGGGCATGGCGACGGCGGCCTTTATCGGCTTCATCATGAGCCTGTGCGACAAGCGATTCACCGCGACGCAGTTCGCGCTGTTGACGAGCCTGATGGCCCTGGGTCGCACCGGCGCTCAGGTGCCCTCAGGCTGGCTGGCGCGTCAGATCGGCTGGCCGGGGTTCTTCCTCGTCGCGACCGTGATCGCCGCGCCCAGCCTGCTTCTGCTCACGCGATACCGCACCTGGGAAGGGGCCTTGCAGGACAGCCCCCGCCCGTTGGAAACGCCCACCCGGAGCCAGGAATGATCAAAGACCGTTCGAAACTCACCACGGAAAAACGCAACCCCCGCAGCGCCGAGATGGACACCCTGGACGCCCTGGGGCTCGTGGACCTGATCAACGCCGAGGACGCCCTGGTGGCCCGCGCGGTGAGCGCGGAACGGCGCCCGATCGCCAAGGCCGTGGAGATGATCGTGGCGGCGCTGGGGGGCGGGGGGCGGCTGTTCTACGTCGGGGCCGGCACGAGCGGGCGGCTGGGCGTGCTGGACGCCTCCGAGTGCCCGCCGACCTTCGGCACCCCCGGCGGGCGCTGGTGCGGTCGGTGGAGGGGGCGGAGGACGACCCCGCCGGCGGCGCCCGGGCCATCGAGGCCCGCCGCGTGCGGGCCGGTGACGTCGTCGTGGGAATTGCCGCCAGCGGAGTCACCCCCTTCGTCCGCGGGGCGCTGGACCGGGCGCGGAAGGCCCGCGCCGCCACCGTGTTCTTCACCTGCTCTCCCCAGGCCCGCCGCGCCGTGCGCGCCGACGTGGTGATCAACCCCGTCGTCGGGCCCGAGGTGGTGACCGGCTCGACGCGAATGAAAGCCGGTACGGCCACCAAACTCGTGCTCAACACCCTCTCGACGGCGGCGATGGTGCGACTGGGCAAGGTGTACGGGAACCTGATGGTGGACGTGCAGGCGCGCAATGCCAAGCTCCGCGACCGGGCCGAGCGGATCGTGATGGCCGGGGCGGGCGTGGGGCGTGCGCGGGCCCGGCGCCTGCTGGGGGCGGCGGGGGGGGCGGCCAAGACGGCGATCCTCATGTACCGCGCCGCCTTGACGAAGACCCAGGCGCGGGCGAGGTTGAAGGCGTGCGAAGGGTCGTTACGCGAGGCGCTGGGGGAGAAGGGAAAAACCCCCGGCGGGGACGGCGATCCGCCGCGGCGGATCGCCCGCTAAACACGGGGTGCGCGAGGGACGCGCGGTCAGGGTTTCCACCAGTCTTTGGCGATGCCGGTGATCTGGGGGTTCAGGGCGGAGGGACGCACGTTCATGACGGCGTCGCCGCCGCAGAGGACGTTGAGGGTTCCGCCGTGGCGTTCGGCGGCCTTGGCGAGCTTGGTGTTAATGTCCGCTCCTTCGTAGTCGACGCTGTTCTCGTCGAAGTCCATGACGACGGCCTTGTTCTCGCCGGCGGGCATCAGGTTGGCGCTCTTGTTGATCCCGTAGTCGCACCGGAGGCCGTCCATGGGCACCGTCTGGCCCAGCTTGGCGGCCCGGGTCCCGGTATATCCGTACCACCCATCGCCTCCGATGCTGGTGGGGTCGTACCAGGCCGGCGGGTCGGCCGGCTTGCCCTCCCATTGCGGGAACATCGGTTTGCCGGCGTAAAGGAGGCAGTTGTGCTCCCCGCAGCCGCAATCGAGCATCTTGGCTTCGGCGGGGAAGGTGTCCAGCGTGATGCTGACGGCCCCGTCATCGCCCTGGTTCATGATGGACGTTACCGGGGGGTCCACGTCCTCGACGGCGAACTGGATGGTCTTTCCGTCCACGAGTACGGCGACGTGCTGGTGCCCGTAGCCTTGGACTTTCGGGTCATTGAGCACGATGTAGAATCCGCGGTTGCGGCAGTAGTAGACGATCTGCTTGAGGACATTGTCGGGAGTGAGCAGATCCCCTTGGCCGATCGACTCGCCCAGCGAGGGGCAGGCGAAGATGCCCGGCTCCTTGCAGTTGCCGTAGGGGACGGAGGGCCATTCCTGGCTGGTGGGGAAGTACGTGGACCCGCCGGCCCGGGGGGTGGCCGCCTGATTGCCCTCCACGCGCCTCTTGGCGAAAGCCAAGGAAATCTGGTGCAGGTTCGCCTCGCACCGGGTGGAGGTGGCCCGCTTGCTCATGCCCAGGAACAGCGGCGACAGGAACGACACGAGGATCACCAGGATGGCCACCACGACGAGCAACTCGACGATGGTGAACGCCCGGCCCGCGGGGGCGAGGGGCACGGCCTGGGGCGGCGTCCGAAGCGTGGGTGGGTTACTCGTTGTCAACATGGGCCTTCGCCTTGTGAACGGAGGGTAACTGGAACGCCGGCCGGCGATCGAGCGGCCAGCCGGCCTGCCGATAGGCTTCCTGCACGTCGAGCTTGGCCTTGAAGAACTCGGCGGCGCCCAGACGCTGGGCCTCGGTCTCGCTGCCCGAGTCGGTGAAGTAGTAATGCATGCCGAGTTTGGCATAGGCCTCGATCAGGGCGCGGCGGTGGACGGTGGGGTTGGTCTCTCGCTCCACCCCCTGAATGGCGCCGATGCGGACGTCGTCCTTGTCGTGGCTTTCGAGGATGATGGCGCCCAGGGCGTCGGCGGCGGCGACGTCGTCATAGGCGCCCATGGCGACGCCGGCGGCGGCCCGGATCTCCGGGTCCTTGTCGGTCAGCGACTGCTCGACATAGGGGCGGGAGTCGTTGCGGGGGAATCGTGCCAGACCCACCAGGGCCGCCTGGCGGACCGTGACGTGTTCCTGCGAGGCCACGGCCGTCCTCCCCAGCGTCCGCTCCGCGCCCATCGGCCTCTCATCCGTCATACGAATCACCGAAGCGACCCGCTCGGTGGGGGTGGCGCCCTCGACGGACGGCGAGGGCCAAAAGGCCCAGAGCAGCAGCGAGACAACCAGAGCCGCCCCCGCGATGATGCCGGCCCGGATCAGGCTCTTTCGCTCCATGTGTGTCTTGATTCCTACTCCGGCGGCAACCGACGTGGCTGCGCCGTGTGCCGCCGAACCTGCCTGGACACGAACGACTTACCGGCCATCAGGCCCTGCCAAGCCCGCCCGCGTCCAGCTATATGTTATATCGGCCGGGGAGGGAAGTCAAGTCCAGTCCACTCCAGGCCGCGCCGCCCCCCGTCACATCGCGGCGATGATGGCGTCGGCCATCTGGCTTGTGCCGACCGCGGTCGGGTCGTCCCGGTTGGGCTTCAGGTCGTACGTCACGTCCTTGCCCCGTGCGATCACGCCGGCGACGGCCTTCTCCAGGCGATCCGCGGCGGCCGTCTCCTTCAGGTACTTCAGCATCAGCACACCCGACAAGATCACCGCCGGGCGCGCTGCCGTGCGTCGGCTCGAAAACGGCGATGCCGTTGCCGATGTTCGCACCGGGGGCGACGCCAAGCCCACCGACAAGCCCGCAAGCCAGGTCGCTCAGGATGTCCCCGTACAGGTTGGGCAGCACGAGCACGTCGTACAACTCGGGCTTCTGCACCAGTTGCATGCACATGTTGTCCACCAGGCGGTCTTCGTACTCCACGTCGGAATACTGCCTGGCGACCTCTTCGCCGACGGCCTTCCAGAGCCCGTCGGTGTGCTTCATGATGTTGGCCTTGTGAACGCTGGTGACCTTCTTCCGCCCGTTCTGGCGGGCGTAGCGGAAGGCGAAGTGGAAAATCCGCGAGGTGTTCTCCACGCTGATGGGCTTGATGGACACCCCCGTGGTGGCCGTCCCCGTCTTGATCTTCTTGTCCGTCGAGAGCCGGTTGATCGTCTCGATGAGCTCCGCGGTGGCCGGGACGCCCTTGGCGAACTCCACGCCGGCGTACAGGTCTTCGCAGTTCTCGCGGACGATCACCAGGTCGATGTCGCGGTAGGGGCTTCGCACCCCCTCGTAACTCTTGCAGGGGCGAAGGCAGGCGTACAGGTCCAGCGTCTGACGCAGTGCGACGGTCACGGGGGGCCTTCAGCGTCGCATCCGCCGCGCGGACGGCCGCCAGCGTCTGCTCCGGCATCGGCGTGCCCGTCTGGGCCATGATGTCCACGCCGGCCTCGGCGAGCGTCCAGACTGCCCCGGCCGCCCCGGGCGTCTTGGCCAGGGCCGCGTCCACGCACCGACGCGCCGCCTCCGCCAGGTCAGGCCCTACTCCGTCGCCGCGAATCAACGTTATCTTGTGTGCCGCCATCACGAGTCCTTTCCATCGAGATCCCGGAACACTCCCGGGCCGGGGATCATAGCGGAGGACGCCGGCCAGGTCAATCGTCAGCGTTGACGCGCGGGGGGGGAAGGAAAAGCCAGGCCCGGTCCGGTGGCCAGACGTTGCTCGCGCGGCGGCTGCGGGTAAGAGAGACGGGGATTACGGGATTCTAAGGGATGGGAGAGAAAAAGGATTGGGGGGGAAGGAGAAGAAGGAGATAAACGGCTCGGGACCGGGGGGGCTCATATCGTTCAGTGTGAATCTCAAATCTCAGATCTCAAATCTCAGATCTCAGATCTCAGATCTCAAATCTCAAATCTCAAATCTCAGATTTCAGATCTCAAATCTGAAATACCGAATCTGTAACCCCCTAATCTCTTGAATCCCCTAATCCCCTTCTCTTGGCGCCGACCGCCGCCCGCCCCCGACCTCTCCGCCGGCGCGCATGTCTGAGCGTCCTCCCCCGGCCTTAACGGGGGAGACGCCCGGCGACGGGGACCGGCTGGCTGGGGCGGGGCTTGCGAAGGTTCTCGCGGAAGAACGCCATGGCCACCTCCGGCCGCCGTTCGTGCCCGATGCCCGGGACGATCTCTTCCGGGGCGACGTTGAACCCGCGGCTGATCAGGAACCCCATGCCGCTCTGTGACTGAACCTTGATCGGGGCCGGGTCGAACTCGCCCCAGTAGATCTTGATGGCCTGCTTGCCCGCCGCGTCGGGGCTGAACCACCCGTCGAGGTTGTAGTCGCAGAAGTCGCAGCTTCGCAGGACGACGACGCTGAAGACGTCCGGGTTCCGTACCCCGACCCAGTACGTCGGGAACCCGCCGCCCGAGAAGCCCGTGAGCATGATGTTGGCCATGTCCACGTTGTAGCGGTAGCCGACCATGCTGATCAGGCTGAGGATGGTGTTCTCGTCTTCCTTCATCGCCGGCACGGGCCCGTCGCCGAGAATGCCGTCGGTGCCGCTCATGGCCGGGGCCAGCAGGAGGCAGCCGCTGTCCTCGGCGATCTTCTTCCACTCGCGAATGTGGTCGTTGGACATGTCGAACGGGATCGTGCCGTGGCAGGTGACGATCAGGGGCATGGGGCGGGAGTGGCTGTAGGTGTCCGGCACGAACAGCCAATACGCCTTCCCGGTGACCGGGTCGGTCTCCATTCGTTCCCAGGTGCGGGTGTTCTGGTCCTGGGGCACGGAGCAGCCGGCGGCGGCCGCGAGCAACAACAACACCGGGATCGTCGCAAGGGGTTTTCTCATTAAGCCATTCTCCCGCGGGGCGATGTGTGTGCCCCGATCGCGGGATTATACCCTCCGGCCCGCCCGCCAGTCAAGGGCGTCGGCCCGCCGGGCCCGGGGGTTTTCCACGGATTCATGGCGGGGGAAAAGGCGATCGCGACGTTCGCCAAAGACCTCCGCGACGCCCTGTTCAACCCGTCCATCGTGCCTCACCCCGACCGGTCCGCCCTGCCCCCCGGGGCCGTCCGGTTCCTCATGAGCCTCCGCGCCATGGGCGAGGATGCCTCCGGCGTTCTGACACGGCGCCGGTGTTCACGGCGGTCTCCTCGGCGTTCCGCGCGCCTTTGCAGGCCGCCCATTTGGCTCTCATTCGGGCGAGTCCGTTCGACCCGACCGGGGAGCGCCTTTTTGCTCATGCCATCTCTAACCTATCTCCCCCCGCGCGGTCGATAATGTACGGCATGACTCCAACCGCCCAACCGGAGAACAAACCCCCACGCCGCCGCTGGCTGCGAAGGCTGGTGCTGACTGGGCTCGTGGCGATCGTGGTGGCCGGCGCGGTGGAGGGCGGGTTGAGGGTGTGTGGGTACGGCTACCGCACGAGCCTGACGCTGATGCAGGCGGTCGACGGGGCCGACCGCTATGTGCCCAACCCGACGTTCGGCTGGCAGTTCATGCCGCGAGAGTATGCCCCCTCGCCGGCCCCGTTCTCCTACCCGGTGCACAAGGCCGAGAGGACCGTGCGGATCTTCGTCGCCGGTGGGGCCGCGGCCAAGGGCGAGCCGGACCCGGCCTTCGGCCTGGCGAGGATGCTCCAGGTGGCGCTGGCGGAGCGCTACAGTCTGGCGAAGTTCGAGGTGATCAACGTCGCCATGCCCTACGCCGACTCGCAGGTGGTGGCGGCGATGGTGGACGAACTGGTGGGCCAGGATGCCGACATGCTGATCGTGTGCGTGGGCAACGACGAAGTGGCCGGCCCGGGGGGGATCGGCAACCCGGTTTCGCCGCCGCCGGCCTCGGGGCCCGTCACCCAGGCCAAGAGGTGGCTCCGCCGGTCGCGGACGTGGCAACTGGTGAGCAACGTGATGTGGGAGATCGAGTCCCGGCGAGGGGCGGCGGCGAAGATCCGCCCGTTCGAGGAACTGCTCGATGTCGAGTTCCGCGCCAGCGACCCGAAACTCGAGGGCGTCTACTCGCGATTGGCCGCCAACCTGGAGACGATCTGCCGCAAGGGGCAGGAGGCGAAACTGCCGATCGTGCTGGTGACGGCCCCGGTGAACCTGCGGGACTTCTCGCCCCTGGCCTCGCTGCACCGCGAGAGCCTCGGGGCCCGGCAGAAGGAGGACTGGCAGCGGGCGTGGGAGGCCGGGCTGGCGCACGAGGGCGCGGCGGCCTCGGCGAAGCTCCACGGGGCCGGGCCCGAGAGCCAGCGACAGTATGACCTGGCGTTGGCGAGCTACCAGGCCGCCGCGGGCATCGACGACGAATACGCCGACCTGCAGTTCCGCCTGGCCCGGTGCCTGCGCGAGCTGGGCCGCCCGGGCGCCCGCGAACGATTCCTCCTCGCCCGCGACCTGGACACGCTACGGCTGCGGGCCGACTCGAAGATCAACGACACCATCCGCTCCGCCGCCTCCGCCGCGGGCGAGGGCGTCACTCTCGCCGACGCCGAGGAGTTCTTCCGTCAGAGCGCCGACGACGGCATCCCGGGGGCCGAGTGGTTCTATGACGGCACGCGGATGAGCTTCCGGGGTACGTGGCGGCTGGCCGCGGCGGTGCTTCCGGCGGTCGGTCTGGCCCTGCCGGCCTGGGCGGGCCGACCCGCGCCGGGGGGCATGCCCGACGAACTCGTCTGCGCCCACCAATTGTGCCTGACCAGCCTGGACCAGATGCGGATGGCCGAGTGGGCCAACGCGCGGCTCGAGCGGGCGCCCCTGCGGGGCAAGAGCGACGAGCGGGACGCCGCCATCCGCCTGGCCGGCCTGATCCGGCAATTGAAAGACCGTCTCCAGGACGGCGACATCATCGCCAAGGAACGGGCGATGTGCGAACAGGCCCTGGCCCTGACCCCGGCCGACCCGATGCTCCAGGAGCGGTTCGGGCTCTACCTGCTGAAGGTCTGCGGGCAGGACGCCCTGGCCGAGACGCACCTGCGTGAGGCGGTGCGGTTGGGTGAGCCCTCGGCCCAGCGGTGGCTGGCGCAGGCGATGGTGAACCAGAAGCGGTACGAGGACGCGGCCGCGTGCCTTCGCGAAGTGCTCAAGACGCAGACGGGGGAAGACTGGGTGAACACCCAGGTGCAGTTGGGCGAGGTGCTGCTGGTGAAGGGCGGGGCGAGGCAGGCCATCGAGCACCTGCGGGCGGCGGTGGACGTCCGCCCGGACGACGCGATGCTCCAGTGCGAACTGGCCAAGGCCTACGACCGCTCCGGGCGGGCCAAGGAGGCCCTCGAAGGATACCAGAAGGCCCTGGCCCTGAACCCCGGGGACCGCGCGCTGCTGAACAAGGTGGCCTGGACGCTGGCGACCAGCTACGACCCGAAAGTGCGCGACCCGGACAAGGCCCGCGAACTGGCCGAAGATCTCTGCCGCCGCAGCAACCGTCAGGACGCCCAGGCCCT
>JAPLNA010000398.1:0-6639 GCA_026693065.1 Planctomycetota bacterium | reverse complement strand
TACGCGCAGAAGAAGCTCTTCGAGCAGGCGATCGTCACGGCCACCGAGGCCGCCGATCAGGCGCGGGCGCTCGATCCCGTGCTGGCCGACCGCATCCTCCTCCGGCGGGCGATGTATTCCCGCGGGCTGGCGTTCTGTGAGGAATCGCCCGTGCGGACGGGGACGCCGCCGAAACGACTGAAGACGGGGACGGACGGCAGGTAGGACGTCCCCAGGACCAGGAACGCGGTGTCCGCCTTCGGCGGACCGCTAAACGGGGAAGACGGAGACGCGCGGTCAGTCGGAGGCGAGTTTGAGGATCTCCTCCGCCTGTTGCGGGGTCTCCGCCCACATGTTGAGCATGATGTTCTTGAACTGCTTGCCGAATTCCTTCTTCAGGGCCAGCATTTCGCTCTTGTCGGCGCCCAGGATGAGCTTCTTGCCCGCGTCCAGGCTCTTGTGGTGCATGGGCCACCACGTGCGGTCGGAGGGGCCCGGCTGGCCCGCGCCGGGGGTCCACTGGAGCATCGTCAGGCGAGGCAGCGAAAGCAGGTGGTCGTGGTGTTGCGTCGCGTTCACGCCGTCCCAATGGTACATGCAGTAATCCAGCTTGCCGGTCATCTCCCGCAGGACGGGCATCATGAACTCGCCGAACATGTCCGCCGAGATCATCGCCGAGAAGTCGCACTGGAGCTTGGCCATCCGCCCGGGCGCCCAGGCCCAGAACACGCTCCCGCCCCGGTCGTCCTTGTAGGCCTCGTACATCTCGTCGTAGACCTCGAAGTAACAGTCCGTGATCCGCCGGAGGCTCGCGTGCACCCACTCGGGGCGCTCCATCATGTCCATCAGCAGCGGCTCGGTGCCGCGCATGGCCGCCAGGGTGTCCAGCCCCTCGATCAGGTCGGGGTAGCAGACGAGGAACTTGCCCTTCCCCAGCCGCAACGCCTCCCGCGACAGCCGCCAGCAGAAGTCGTAGTAGAAGTTGTCGCGTTTGACGACGAACGTCGCCTTCGCCGGGTCGTCGATGAACGGCTCGCACCAGACGGTGTCCGGGGCCTCGACTCCGCGGCAGCCCAGGAACAGCGCCAGCGTGTTGGGGGCAAGGTCGGCCGACACGGCCGGCACGGCCTCGGCGAGATACTCCGCCCACGCGCAGCCGTGACGGATGCAGTACACGCGGAAGTCGAAGTTGCTGGTCGAGTAGCCGGTGATCCAGCCCTCGGGGCGTTCCATCGTGGGCAGGTCCTCGCGCTTCCTCTGCACGGGGGTCGACAGTTGGATGGGCGGTCGCCCGATGTCCCCGCCGTCCCACCAGGTCTTCAGGCGGTCGCGGGCGGCGTCGAAGTCGTCCTTATAGAGCAGGTTTGCCATGGGGCGATTGTTCCTTTTCAGAGTGGGTGCTATTGTGGGGACGGGGGAAGGATTCGCAAGAGAATTCGGGAGGAGGGGAGGGAGGCAACCCGCGAAGCCGCAAGCGGCTTGGGGAGGGAGGGAGACAGGGGGTTCGGGATTCCACGTCGGGGGGGAGTGTGGTATGCTCAGGGACCCGAGACGATAGTCTGGAAGGAACAACGATGGCCCAGACGTTAGTGTACAAGATACTGGAACCGCACATTGTCGAGGGCGAACCCAAACCCGGCTCGCCGATCGGCATTCGCATCGATCAGACCCTCACCCAGGACGCCACCGGCACGACGGCGTTCCTGCTGCTGGAGGCCATGGGGATTCCGCACGTTCGGACCGAGGTCTCGGTCAGTTACGTGGACCACAACACCGCCCAGTTCGGCCCGGAGAACGCCAACGACCACCTGTACCTCCAGACGATCGCGGCGAAGGTGGGGGCGTATTTCTCGCGGCCGGGCAACGGCATCTGCCACCAGGTTCACCTGGAGCGGTTCGGCCGCCCCGGGCGGACGCTGCTCGGGGCCGACAGCCACACGCCCACCGGCGGCGGGATCGGCATGATCGCCATCGGCGCCGGCGGGCTGGACGTGGCCGTCGCGATGGGCGGCGGGCCTTTCCACATCGCCTGCCCCAAGGTCATCGGCGTCGAACTCCGCGGGCAACTCAAGCCCTGGGTGACGGCCAAGGACATCATCCTCCGCCTGCTGAGCGTGCTCTCCACCCGCGGGAACGTCGGGTGCATGGTGGAATACTTCGGCCCGGGAGTGTCGTCGCTTCCGGTGCCGGCCCGGGCGACGATCACGAACATGGGGGCCGAGCTGGGCGTCACGTGCAGCGTGTTCCCCTCCGACGAGGCGACGAGGCAGTTCCTCATCGCCCAGGGCCGGGGCGATCAGTACGTTCCGCTGGCCGCCGACCCGGGCTGCCGCTACGACACGATCGTCAAGACGCTCGACCCGCACGCCGACGCCGCGACGATCGCGAACATCGAGCGGTACTGCCTGTCGCCGAGCGGCAAGCCGGCACGAGCGGTCCCCACGGAGGGCGGGCGGGTGAGAATCGAGATCGGGCTGGTCGTGTTGGACCTGGACGAACTGGAGCCCCTGGCGGCCCTGACGCCCAGCCCGGACCACATCGTCTCGGTGGCCGAGCACGCGGGCAAGAAGGTCAACCAGGTGCTCATCGGCTCGTGCACGAATTCGAGCTATCAGGACCTGATGCGGTGCGCGGCCGTGCTGGCCGGGCGGACGGTGCACCCGGACGTCGAGCTGGGCATTGCCCCCGGCAGCCGCCAGGTGCTCATGATGCTGGCCGACAACGGCGCACTGGCCCAGATGGTGCGGGCGGGGGCGCGGATCCTGGAATCGGCCTGCGGGCCCTGCATCGGGCAGGGCTTCAGCCCCGCCGACCACACCATCAGCCTGCGGACGTTCAACCGCAACTTCGCCGGGCGCAGCGGCACGGTGGGCGACTGCGTGTACCTGGTCAGCCCCGAGACGGCCGTCGCGGCGGCCCTGACGGGCAAGATCACCGATCCCCGCACGCTGCCGGAGGCCTGCGGCATCGCGTACCCGGACGTGGCCCCCCCGGCGAGTTTCACCATCGACGACGGGATGCTCTCGCCCCCGCCGCCCCCGGCGGCCGCCCGGGCCGTCGAGATCATCCATGGCCCCACCATCGTCAAGCCGCCCTCGGGCGAGCCGCTGGCCGATCCGCTGGAGGGCCTCGTGCTCATCCACGCCGGCGACAAGATCACCACCGACCACATCATGCCGGCCGGGTCGCTCCTGAAGTTCCGCTCCAACGTGCCCGAGTACGCCAAGCACGTCTTCCAGTGCTTCAACAAACCGGGCGAGCCGACGTTCGCGCAGCGGGCCCTCACCGCCAAGGCCGCCGGGCAGGCCGGGTTCATCGTCGCCGGCGACAGCTACGGGCAGGGCTCCAGCCGCGAGCACGCCGCTCTGTGTCCGATGTACCTGGGCGTCCGTGCGGTGATCGCCAAGGCCATCGAGCGCATCTGCCAGGCCAACCTGGTCAACTTCGGCATCTGGCCTCTGACGTTCGCCGACCCGGGCGACTACGACCGCGTCGCCCTCGGCGACGTGCTGCGGATCGAAGCCGTCGCCGCGGCGGTGGCCTCGGCCACCCACGTCACCGTTCGCAACGTGACGAAGGGGTTCGACTTCTCGTGCACGGTATTGCTCTCCGCCCGGCAGAGGCCGATCCTGGCCGCCGGTGGGCTGCTGCCCTACACCCGGAACCACGCGACATGAACGGCAGCGACGACAGGATGGTCACGGTGTTCGGTTCGGCCGACCCGGCCGGGGCTGGGGTATACGGTCGTCAACGGCGGGTACGGCGGGACGATGGAAGCCTCCGCGCGGGGCGCCGTCGAGGCCGGCGGGGGGGCCATCGGCGTCACGTGCGCCCATTGGAAAAGCTGCCCCAACCCCTACGTCGCCCGGGTCGTCGAGACCAGCCGCCTGCCCGAGCGGCTCGAGAGGCTGATCGACTTTGGGCAAGCGGGGTTCGTCGTCTTGCCCGGCGGCACGGGCACGCTGCAGGAACTGGCCACCGTCTGGGAACGCATGGGCAAGAAGGCCATGCCCGTCCGACCGATCGTGTGCGTGGGCGAGTTCTGGCGCCCGCTTGTTAATATGATGGCCTCGCAACGCCCCCGGGCCGCGGAGTTGGTCGCCCTCGCCGGGTCGGCAGGGGAGTTGGGGCAGTGGTTTCCGGTGCGGTAAGGCTTGATTTCGGGGCCGGTTGGCGAGTATCATAGGACGCCTCGAAAACCGTCATAGAGGATACGCCGATTCCCGCACGCGCGTGGACATTCCTTGCCGTGGCCGTGATGCTGACGGGTTGGGCTCGCCCCGGCCTGTCGCAGACCTCGCCGCCCACACCGGGGCGGGGGGATATCGTCGTCGTGCCCGAAGAGCCGGAAGACCCGCCGCCCCCGGGGGCGGGAGGCAGGGCCCGCCCGGCCGAACCGACTCGGCCATACCGACCCGCGCCCGCGCCGGCGCCGGTCTACGGCGAGCCCTCGCGGGCGACGGGGGGCGAGGAAGAACCCCCGGCCCTGGGCGCCCCGGCGACGTCGGACGATTCGGGCGCACTCCGCTCGGTGGGCCCGGGCCCGGCCTTCCGCGAAGAGGGCCCGTTCGTACCCGGTCGGCCCCCGGAGGCCGCCGGCACGGCCCTGGACGAGGAACCCGACACGCCCGTCACCCGGGCTGGCAACGCCAGGCCGGAACCCGTCCGCAACCCGCTGCCCCCCGAGGGCAAGCAGACGGTCCTCCGCCGCGCCCGCCTCGAACGAAACGCCGCCACCGGCTGGAGCATGCTGAACTTCGAGAACGAGGAAGGCGCCGAGAAGCTGCCCGTCGGCTGGATCCTGCCCTGCCGGCTGCTGGAGCGGATGGAGCAGATGGCCGAACGCGAAAGCAGGATTGTCTTCGAGGTCAGTTGCGACAACACCATCTACGACTCGCGGTGTTTCGTGCTGCTGCGGAACGTTCGGGTGGCCCGCGCCCCGATGGAACTGCCCGCCGATTCCCCGCCGCCCCCGCTGCCGGCGGCGCCGGCGGCCCAGACTCCGGCGGAACCCGCGGCGCAGACCCCGGCCACCGCGCCGGCCCCCGGCACGACGCCCCCGGCGACCGCGCCCGCCGCTACCGCGGTCAAGTCGATCCAGAAGCCCTTCGTGGGCCCCTCGTCCGCCGAGGTGCTCCAGGGCCTGCTCAGGGACCGCCACGGCACGCCCATGGTCGTCGATGACCGCAAGGCCACCCCCGGCGAACGACCTCGCGTCGCCGCGCCCTCCCGGGCCGAGCCCTCCCTCGTCCTCCTCGAACACGCCAACAAAATGGTCGTCAACCGCCGCGCCCAACTGATCGCCACCGGCAACGGGGCCTGGAAGGAAATCCGCTTCGTCGACGACAACAACCTCCAGATGCCCCCGCTCACCGTGCTGCCCTCGGCCATGCTCAAAAAGGCCGAACTCAACCAGGAGTCCGACCTCGCCATCACCGGCGAGATTACCGTCTACCGCGGCCGCCAGTTCATCATCCTCCACAGCGTTGAACCGGTTCTCCCGCTCGGCAGGTTCTGATCGCGTCAGGGAAAACGCTCCGGCGGGGACACAAAACAGAAACGAAATCATCTTCTCGATTTCGTTTCTGTTTTCCTCCTCCCACGACGGGACGACTCGGATTGTCAAGGCGGTCTCGAGGCGCGATCACCCTACCTCGTGTCCCCGCCGGAGGGTCTTCCCGCGGGTCTTGCGTCCTGCGTGTCTTGCGTCCCCGGGTCTTGCGTTTCCTGGTTTAGCGGGCGACGGAACGTCGCCCTCCCGGTTTGCAGTTCCCCCCATCGTCCCTCTCCCCTAAAATACCCCATATGACCTTCACCACTCCAGCGTGGTTCTGGGCGATGCTTCTCGTCGCGGCGGCGGCGGTGTGGGCGATGTTCCGCCCGGCGAGGAAGCGTACCGACGTGGCGTCCCTGTCGCTGTGGCAGGAGGCCCTGGCGGGCGTGCCCCCGGCGGCCCGGCGGGCGCGAAGGCTCTCCTGGAGCTGGCTGCTCCTGCTGGCCGGGGCGGCGGCGGGGGTGGTGGCCCTGGCCGGGCCCGTGGTGCGGCGGGAAGCCCCGGCCCGACACGTGGCGATTGCGTTGCGGCCCTCGGCGGAACTGGGCGGGGCGCCCGGGCTGGGCGAACTGCGCCGGGCCGCCGGGGCCTTGCTCGACCGCCTGAACGGCGATGACCGCGTACAATTGCTCCTGCCCGCGGAGGCAGGGGGGGCCGGGGACTGGCTTTCGCCCGCGGCTGCCCGCGAGCGAATCGATCATCTCGAACTCCTGTGGGCCCCGGCCGGGCAACTGCTCCTGCCCCCCGCCTCCGCCGACGCGCAGCACACGTGGATCTTCACCCCCGCCGGCGCCGCCGACCCCGCCGGGCCAAGTGTTACTGTCATACGGCTTGCGGCCCACCTGTCTCCGGTGACGATAGACGCCGTCACGGCTGTGCCGGGGGGCGAGAACAGCACGCGCATGTTCGTGGCGGTGCGCAACCAGACGGACAGCCCAGCGGATGTCGCCTTGCACATTCGCGGGCGACCCGCCGGCACCATAATAAGGCTCCTTAGCCACACAGAGATCCACGTGCCCGCCCAGTCGCGGGTGGCCGTTTCCCGCGAGGTGTCCGGCGAAACGCACGGAGAGCCGGAACTTCGGGCCGAGGTCTTCGGCGCCACC
>JAPLNA010000397.1 GCA_026693065.1 Planctomycetota bacterium | reverse complement strand
TATCTCGCTGCCCCGGGTGACGGGGCGGCACGTGTTCCGTTTGGCGTTTCATTTCGGGCTCTTCCAGTTCCTCATGCCGGTGGCCGGGTGGCTCTGCGGGCGCGCCTTCGCGGGGCTCGTTGGCCGGTTCGACCACTGGATCGCCTTCGCCGTGCTGACCTTCGTCGGGGGCAAGATGCTCTGGGAAGCCCGCTCCCACGAATCCAAGGCCTTGGGCCGCGACCCCACACGCGGGTGGACGCTGGTGGCCTTCGCCGTCGCCACCAGCCTGGACGCCCTGGCCGTCGGGGTCATCATGGCCCTTCAGGGCGTCTCGGTGTGGGCGCCCGCCGTCGTCATCGGCGCCATCGCCGCGGCGATGTCCTGGCTGGGCGTCCGCTTCGGCAGCCGCCTGGGCAAGGGCGCAGGCCGTTGGGGCGACGCCGTCGGCGGACTCATCCTCATCGCCATCGGCGCCCGTATCCTCATCGGGCACTTCTCCGCTTCGAACTAGCCAACGAAAGACGGGGAAGCCGCGAACAACGCGAACCAAGACGAACAGAAGAAAGAACCAGTTTTCTTCCTATTCGCTCTTCTTCTCCCCTCTTCTCGCTCGTTGGTGTTCGTTTCTGTTCGTTTGTGTTCGTTTGTGTTCGTCTTGTTCGCGTTGTTCGCGGCTATCCCTTCGCCGACTATTACTTCTTCTCATCGATCGCCTGCAACAGCCTCGCCGCGTCGTAGAGTCCTTCCAACGCCACGACTTTCCCCCCCGCCGGGGGCAGGATGACCGTCACCGGGACGGCCCCGCCGTACCGCTGGCGCGACATGACGGCCGCCGAGCTCGACCGATTCGTCGTGTCCGCCTTCATCGCCAGCACCTTCCGCGCCGCCAGCTCCCTCGCCACGCCCGGATCGTTGAACACCTTGTAGTCGATCACCCGGCAACTGGTGCAGGTGTCGGAGGTGAACTTCAGCAGGACGGTCCGCCCGGCGGCGTTGGCCTTCTCGATCACCGCTTCGTCGAAGGGCACGAACGTGACGGCCAGCGGCTTGGCCGGGGCGAGCATCCAGATCCCCCCCGCCACCGTCAGCGCCACGGCCGGCCCGCGGACGAGCAGCTTGCGGAGGAGCTTCGCGTCGTAGCGAACCCACGTGCCCCAGATCCACAGGCAGGCCGCCAGCAGGATCGCGAAGTCGATCACCCAGAGCGGGTAGGAGTCCTCGCTACCGGCGAAGATCAGCCACACCGCCACCGGCAGGAGCAGAAAGCCCATCGAATGCTTGAACAGTTCCATCCACTTGCCCGGGCGCGGGAGTTTCTTGAGCGTCTTGGGGAAGGCCACCATCAGGGCGTGCGGGGCGGCCATCCCCACGCCGATCAGAACGATCGCCGCCGTTCCCAGCGGCAGGGACACCACCTGGGCCCACGCGACGGCCTGGGCGAGAATGGCGAAACTGCACGGGGTGGCCAGGACGGCCATCATCAGCCCCATGCCGACGGAGGACAGGAACCCCCCGTGGGCGCCGTGCCCCCGCTGCAACGCCGCGATCCGGCGCGGCACGGTCACGTTGTAGAGTCCGAACAGATTCGCCGCCAGCGCCACCAGCACCAGCGCCATGCCGATGCGGAACGCCCCCAGTTGGAACAGCCCGCCCACGCTGAAGGAACTCTGCCAGGCGAGGCGGAAGATGACGTTGACCCCCGCCAGGGCGACGAAGAACAGCACCGTGCCGGCCGCGAACGCCAGACCCAGAACCACCAGGCGGCGGCGAGACTCCCCGGCCAACTGCACCAGGCTCAGCACGTGCAGCGGGATCACGGGCAGGACGCAGGGCATGACGTTGAGGATCAGCCCGGCCAGCAGCGCCAGCGACAGCCCCGCCCAGACGCTCAGCTCGACGGTGTCGGCGCGGACCTCCAGAGCAGCCCTCGCGGGGGTCGTCGTGTGCCAGGTCGGCAGTTTCGCCGCCGGGACGGCCGAGGAAACCCCCGTGGCCAGATCGTTCGTCCAGGCCGGGTTCGCCGCCGCCGCGGGCGCCACGGTCACCATCACTTGCATCGGCCCGGTCTCGGGGAAACTGCACTGGCTGGCGCTGCAGGACTGACCGGAGAGGGCGACTTCGATCGTCCGCGGGCCCGGGGCGGCGCCGGCGGGCACGTGGAGGGGCAGGTACAGGACGGCCCGGCCCTCGTAGGCGTAGTTGATCTGCGTTCCGTCGCCCAGGTCGCTCTCATGCCGTTTGTCCGCCGGCCAGAGCGCCTCCCCGGCCTCCAGGCCCGGGGCCTTCACCGTCAGTTCCGGCGGCTGGATCTTCACCCGCCCGGCGTTGTTGAGCGGGCTGGGGCTGTAGAACACCCACCCTTCGGCGATATCCAGGGCGACGGCGACGTGGAACGAATCGCCCGGGCGGACGGACGTGTGAGAGGAGATGAGTTTACCCTGAAGTCTGGCCTCGGGGGCCCCGGAGCCCGTGGGGAAGAACCCAGCGCCGGCGGGCGGGGCAGCCTGGCCCGGGCACGTCGTCGCCCATACCAACACACTCGCCAGAAACGCCGCTACGTATCTCATGCCGCTGGTCCTTTCCCGATCTCTGACGCTCCAGACATCGGCACACTCCCGCGCGGGGGCTCATCATTTCAACCGACCGCGGCCTGCTTATCCATACGTTCCTGCGCCGCCGACGGTTCCACGCCCGAATCGTATGTCCGCGACCGCGGGCCTACAATGGGCTGTGCGGCGGCGCCCGACGCGCCGTTCCGTGCCGACGAAAGGAAGATAATCCGTGGCCGCCAATCAGACCGTCCTGGGCCCCCCGGCCGGCGCCAACCGCCTGGCCCGTGAGGTCAGCCCCTATCTGCTCCAGCACGCCGGCAACCCGGTGGACTGGTATCCGTGGGGCGAGGAGGCCTTCGCCAGGGCCCTCCGCGAGGACAAGCCCATATTCCTTTCCGTGGGCTATTCCAGTTGCCACTGGTGCCACGCCATGGAGGAAGAGTCCTGCTCCCGCGCCGACGTGGCCGCCATCCTCAACGAGCACTACGTCGCCGTCAAGGTCGACCGCGAGGAACGCCCCGACGTCGACGCCCTCTACATGCTCGCCACCCAGATGATCGGCGGGCGCGGGGGTTGGCCCAATTCCCTTTGGCTGACCCCGCAGCGACACTGCTGGTACGCCGGCACCTACTTCCCCAGCGAAGACGCCGCCGGGCACGCGGGCTTCAAGACCCTCCTGCGACTGCTCGCCGACGTCTGGCGAAACCGCCGCGGGGAGGTGGACGCCCAGGCCCGGCAGGTGGACGAAGCGATGAAGCAACACGCCGCGGCCTCGGCCCCGGCGACCTCGGGCGAGCTGTCCTACGCCCTGCTGGAAAAAGCCACGTTGGACCTGCACTCCAGCTTCGACCCCCGCCACGGCGGCTTCGGGCCCGCACCCAAGTTCCCCCCGCACGGCGCCCTGCTCCTGCTGGCTCGCGAGTACGCCCGCACCGGGCACCACCAGCTCCTCGAAATGCTCGACGCCACGCTCGACGCGATGGCCCGCGGCGGCCTCCGCGACCACCTGGGCGGTGGCTTCCACCGCTACGCCACCGACCCCCAGTGGCTCCTGCCCCACTTCGAGAAGATGCTCTACGACAACGCCCAGCTCCTCCGCGCCTACGTCGAGGGCTACCGCCTCACCGGGCGACCGGGCTACCGCGACGTCGCCCTGCAAACGAGCCGCTGGGTGCTGAGCGAACTCACCGACCCGGCCGGCGGTCTCTACTCCGCCCTCGACGCCGACAGCGAAGGCCGTGAAGGCCTCTTCTACCTCTGGCCCTACCAGGAACTCGTCGCCGTTCTGGGCCGCAAGCCCGCCGGTGAATTCGCCGCCGCCTACGGCGCCGCACCCGAGGGCAACTTCCTCGACGAAGCCACCGGCACGCGACCCGGTACGAACATCCTGCACCTGCCCCGCCCGCTGGACGAGACGGCCGCCCAACTGGGCGCCGACCGCCCCGCCCTCGCCGCCCGCCTGGCCTCCGCCCGCGAGAAACTGCTGGCCGCAAGAAACCTCCGCGTCCGCCCCGGCTGCGACGACAAGGTCCTCACCGGATGGAACGCCCTGATGATCTCGAGCCTGGCCTTCGCGGGCAAGGCCCTGGGCGAACCGGCCCTCGTCGCCGCCGCCGAACGCGCCGCCGAATTCATCCTTCGCACCATGCTCCACGACGGGCATCTCCTTCGCACCTGGCGCCGCGGCGCCACCCGACCCGGCGCCTGCCTGGACGACTACGCCTACCTCGCCGCCGCCCTGCTTGACCTGCACGACGCCACCGGCGAGGAGGCCTGGCTCACCCGCGCCCTACCGCCTGAAAGACCCCTTCGATCAGGCCACCCCCTCCGGCAACGCGGTGGCCGTCAGCGTCCTGGTCCGCCTGTCCGCCGCTACAGCCGACCCCTCCCGCCTCGCCTTCGCCCGTCGCACACTCCAATCCTTCCAAGGTTTCCTCTAACGTGCCCCCGCGGCCACCACCAGCCTCCTCCTGGCCGCCGGCGACTACCTCGCCGCCACAACCCCCCAGGCCCCCTGACGCTCAAGTGGCTTCAAGCCCCCTGCACCGCAGGGGGATGCCGTTCGTAGGCCGGCCCCGGCGGCGTACTGATCCGGCACGGATCGGGTACTAATCGGGTACTGATGGGGGACTGATCGGGTACTGATGGGGTACTGATCCGGCCCCTAACGGGCACTGGCCCGGGCCGGATTCCCAGGCCCGGGCGGCATCACGGCCACCGCCGCCATCGACGCAACCGCCGGCGCCGCCTCCATTTCCCTCCCGCCATTTCCCGCGCCTCTTGCCGGCCCTGCCTCGCCGGTGGCTACGCCGGGCGTGTCCTGCGTAGCCTTGGCGAAGCAGGATTGCCCGTTACCTGTTGCCTTCTCTTCCGCCGCGGCGTCCCGGGCCATCTCAGCGTCCAGTTCGTCCTCCCACGGAACGATGCCCATATCGCGGCAATCCTGGAGTTCCTGCTCCGACCGGCGTTGGCGTTCCTGGGGCAGGTCGCCCTTTCTCGGCCGGGCCGCCATCGTGAACTTCAGCACAAACTCCCTCGCCCGCCTCGCCGGTTCGCCCTCGCCGGTGAGCCCCAGGCGGACCTGTTCCATAATCAGGCTCCGTGCGTACCGCGACCCGATCCGCCTGGCCTCCGTCAGGAGGCCCTCCTCCGTATCCCACAGCCGTCTGGCCAGGTCCTTCCTCCGCCGGCCCTGCGCGATCTTCTTGACCAGCCCCTCGCTGATCCCCACCCGTTGGCCAATCGCCCGATACGTCAACTGCCCCTCGGCGATCAACTCCACCAACTCATCGTCGTCATACGCCAACTGTTTTTTCATCATGGCCGTCTCCCATCACCATCGCCTCGATTTGCTTTTTCAACGTTCCCAGTCCTTTCCCCGATACCCTACCAAATACCTAACCTAATGTCAAGCATAATCCGGCCTGAGTCATCCCCAGTTTCACGATCCCTCCGGAAGGCGTGGTGAAACGAAATCGCCAGGGTGGGGCTCTGCCCCATCACAACGGGGCCCGTCGGCTACTTTGAGAACTGCGCGATCGCGTAGATCAGGAACGCCGCCCCCAGGGCGGTCGCGATCAGCCCCAACACCCGCGTGGGCCCCGCGGCGACGACTTTGCCTGATCCTCGCAACTTGATCCCCCTGCCTGTCACCAAAGCGAACAACCCGCCCCCCAGAACCAGCAACGAGCCGATCAGCATCCCGACATTCGATACCGTGCGCGCCGTCTCGATCGTGCCCGCCAGAAAGCCGCCAACGCCCATGTCCATGTTCGATCCTTTCATCTGCCTTGCCGCCGCACGAAGGCGGCGTAGTCCTCGGGGGTGTCGATGCCGGCCCCGTCGTAGGAGACGACGGCGACGGCGATCTTGTGGCCGGTCTCCAGCACGCGCAACTGCTCGAGCTTCTCGGACAGTTCGGCCGGGGTTTGGGGGCAGGCGGCGAACCACTTGAGGAAACCCACGCGATAGGCGTACACCCCCAGGTGGAGGAGGTAGTTCGTCCGCCCGGCGGCGTCACGGTCGTGCGGGATCCTCACGCGGGAGAAGTACATCGCCGTGCCGTCGGCGGCCAGCACGACCTTCACGCGATTGGGGTCGCCCGCCCGCTCGGGCGAGAGGGGCGTGGCCAGCGTGGCCATCGGCGCGCCCGAGGCCGTCAGAAGGTCCACCAGCGAGTCCAGGCAGGCCGCGGGAATGTCCGGCTCGTCGCCTTGCACGTTGAGGACGATGTCCTCGTCGCTCAGGCGCAGGATGCCGGCGGCCTCGGCGAGGCGGTCGGTGCCGCAGGCGTGGTCGGCACGGGTCATGACGGCCCGGCCGCCGAAGGCCTTCACCGCGGCGGCAATGCGTTCGTCGTCGGTGGCCACGACGATCTGGGCGACCCTCTTGGCGGGCCTGACGGCCTCCACCACGTGCTGGATCAACGGCTTGCCCGTCTGGGCGAGCAGCGGCTTGCCCGGCAGGCGGGTGGAGGCGAATCGCGCGGGAATAATAACCGTGGCGTTCATGATCGAGTGAGTGTATCGGAGAGAGAAACAATTGCCAATTGCCAATTGCCGATTGCCGATTGAAAGAGGCTGACGCCCCGCCCCAAACCCCCGCGATTGTGCGATCCTCTTGCCGTTCAATCGGCAATCGGCAATTGGCGATCGGCAATCGATCCGGGCCCCGCTTCCTACTTTCCTGGGGCATTCTTCTCGCTGGTGATGGCCTCGGAGTAGTCCTTGATCAGCTCGCGGTATTCTTCCGGCCCGTGCTGCTGGGAGGCCTGGAGCACCTGGTCGGAGAGTTGGCCGTGGAGTTTCTCCCAGTCCATTTGCGTCAGCCCGAGGTCTTTGAGTTGCTGGGCGGAGAGAGGCACGGCCTGGGCGATGCCGACGCCCTTTCCGTCGCCACCGGGCCCGGGCTTTCCAGCGGGTTGGCCGGGTTGGCCGCCCTGGCCCTGGCCGGGCGCGCCTTGTCCGGGGGCGCCGGGGGTGGCGGGGCCTTCGCCGGGGGTCCCCAGCCCCATCTGCTGAGCGGCGGCGCCGGCCTGCTGGGCCAGTTGGTTCAGCAACTGGCTCGCCTGGTCGATGTCTTGCCGCCGCGCCTCCTGGGCCGCCTGCTGCGCCGCGGCCAGTGCGTCGTCCAGCCGGCTGGGCTCGCCCGGCTCGGGCGGATTCTCGGCGGCCTTCTGGGCGATCATCTTGCCCATCTCCTGCAACGACGTAGCCGCCCGTTGGAGGGCGGTGGCCGCCTGACGCTGCGCCGCCGGCGCCTCGGGCGAGGCGGCCGCAATCGCCGCTCCCGCCTGCTGCTGGGCCTGCTGCGCCTTCCTGCTGGCCCTGGCCCACAATCGCCGCGTCGTTGCTCATGTCGCCCACGAGGTCCTTGACGAGGGCGACGCCCTGGGCGACCTGCTTGGTGTCCTCGCTGACATTGGCCTGCCGGGCGGCCTCCACCGCCTGCGCCCGCCCGCCGGCCAGGTCCTTGGCCAGGTTCGCCACTCGCTGCTGCTGGCGGGCCAGGTCCGCGGCGGCCTGGGCTAGTTTCGCCTGCGCGTCCGGGGCCCCGCCCTCGCCCCCTTGGCCCATCCGCCCGGGCTCCTGCTGCGAGGCCCCCTTCGCCATCACATCCCCCCCCGCCTGGGCGCCCTGACCTTGCCCTCGTCCCTGGCCTTGGCCCTTTCCCTGCCCCTGACCTTGGCCCTGGCCCTGACCTTGGCCTTGGCCCTGTCCCTTCTCGCCGGGCTGTTGGCCCTGCTGGCCTTCCTTCTGGCCCTGCTGGCCGGGTTGCTGCCCCTGCTGGCCTTCCTGTCCTTTTTGTTCGGAGGCGCCCAGGCGCTGGGCGAGTTCGGCCAGGCGTTGGGCGGCCTGTTCGGCCGCGGCGACCGCCTGCTGGGCGCTGCGGGCGTCGGCGAGTTGGTCGGCCGCCTCCTGCGCCGACCGGGCCGCTCGCAGGTCCGCACGGTCCTGCTGAGGTGAGGCCTGCTGGACCTGGTCGGCCAGGTCGCCGGCCTTGCGGGCCAGCTCGGCTTGCTGGCGTTGCAGTTGGGCGCGTTGGACATCCTGGAGCGCCCCGGCGGCCTGGGGCTGATTGGCCCCGGCCTGTGCCAGTTGCGCCAACTGCTCGGACGTTTTGGAGAGCTGCTCCTGCTTCATCGCCAACTGGGCGGCCTGCTCGGCAAGATTGGCGGCCTGTTCCTGATTGCGGCGGTTCATCTCCTGGCGAGCCTGGGGCGAAGCCCGGGCGGCGTCGGCGGCCTGGGCGGCGACCTGCTGCTCCTGCTTCCGCACCTCGGGCGAGGGGGCCCCCGCCGCCTGCTCCGACGCCGCTCGAGCCGCCACCGCCGCCTGCATCGCCGCCAGGTCCTTGAGCTCCTGGGCCTCCATCACCGCCTGCTTCATCTGCGAGAACTCGCCCAGCATGCGGTCGATGGCCTCCTGGGCGCGGGCGATCTGGAACTGGGCGTCCTTGGCCCGCTCGGCCCGCTCGGCGCCGTCGGGGGCAGCCTCCACGCCGGCGGCGGTATTCTCGGCCTTGGCGATCTGATTCTCCGCCAGGTCCGTCATTTTCGCCGCCATCGGCGAGAACGCCCCCTGCGCCACCGCCGGGGCCGCCTCGCGAACGTCCTTGTACGCCCCCGCCAGCCGGTCGCGAATCTCCTGGAGCTGTTTCTTCTGCTGATCGGTCAACGGCTGGGCCTTCGCCGAGGCCTGGTCGAGTTTCTCTCGCACCTGGGCGGCGACCTTCTGGGCGGCCTCGAGCTCCTGGCGGGCCTTGCGAAGGGCCTGGGCCACCAGCATCTCCTCCGCCAGCCGCATCTGCCGCCCGAACGGCTCGCTCTTCTCGTTCAGCCGGATCACGTACCGCCCCGACCGCGTGGTCTGGGGCAGGGCGTCGGTGGCCTCGATCGTGAAGGCGACCTCCTTGGCCGCGGCGTAGGCGGGCTGGGCCAGGTCGATCGCCACGCGCCCGGCCAGGCCCTTGGGCGCACGGTCGCCCTCGGGCGGAGTGGGCAGGGCCAGCGACTGCTCGGCCCCGCCGTCGACGGCGACCGTCATCGCCGCCGAGGCCAGCCCCGTATCGTCGCCCAGCAGGTAGCTGACCTCGAGCCGGTCCTTGGGGGGTAGGGAGATCTGCATCTCGCGCGGGGCCGTCACGCGAACCACCGGCGGGGCGTCGTCCACCGCGCGGATCGTCCGCTCCTCCGTCATGCCGACGTACCCGTCGCCCACGTCGTCGGCGACCTTCAGGCGGTACGTGCCGGCCAGCCCCTTGGCCAGCGGCACGCGGAAGCGGCAGATCGACCCGCCCTTGCCCGGGGCGATAGCCTCGGCGGCGAGGGCCTTGCCGTTGATCACCATCTCGGCCTGACAGACGGGCTTGTTGGTGCGGACCTCGACGGTCACGGTGGTTCCGACGACGCCGCGGATGTTGCCCTCTCCGCCGGCCACGCGGGCGGGCGGGGCCTTCATGTAGGCCGGGAACTGGTACGTCAGGTCGACGCCCTCGACGGCCGGGACGCCCACGACGGTGACGTTGTAGTGCCTGGAATACGTGCTGCCGGCCTGGACGCGATAGCGGAAACTCTCCCCCGACGGGGTGCACGCCCCGGCGAGCCAGACGCGGCCGTCCGCGTCGGGCGGCTGGGCGGTCATGTGGAGGGGCGTCTCCTTGCCCTCGCCGTTGCGGATCCACAGTTGGGCCGACTCGAGCGGGGTGTTGGTGGCCGAGGCCGCCTTCACCGTCAGGGGCGAGCCCTCGCGGACGACCTTGTCGCCGGGCTCGACGGTCAGCTCATAGCTGCCGAAGGTGCCCGTGTCGCGCAGGGGGGCCAGGGCCTGGGTGAACAGTTGCCCCGTCGCCCGGGGCCAGAAGGCAAACAGCAGCGCCAGCACGGCCAGGCCCGCCCCGGCGCCCAGCAGGAACGGGCGGGCCGGACCGGCGGAGACCTCCCGCCGAGGCACGACGAGCCCCGCGTCGGCGGTCGCCTGGCCCGCCAGGGCCGCGATCAGGCTCGCCGAGCCGCGAATGGCGTCCGGCTCGTCGCCCGAGAGAAGCTGGACGGCCGAACTGATTCGCTCGTGCAACTCGGGGTGTCGCACTTCGATGATCCGGGCGGCCCCGACCATGGTGAAGCTCTTGGCCAGCGGGCGGATGAGGAACACGACGGCCGCCAGGGCCGTCCCCGCCAGCGCCGCCACCGACAGCGCCACGCGAGGCCAGGGCGAGGCCACCCCCGCAAACCGGTGGAACGCCATCACCGCCAGCAGGGCCGCCACACCCACCCCGACCACCGCCCCCAGGCCGCGAAGCAGCAGCACGGTCCGCGCCCGCGAGATCAGGGTCTCCAACATCTCGGAGATCGCCTGCGGAACCTCTCGGGCCGGCGCGGGGTGGTTGGTCATGTCTTAGCCTTTGCCGTCTAAGCCAGCCCTGCTCTCTTGCGAAGCAGCCACTCGGCGGTGACGGCCGCCAGCATCACCGCCAGCAGCGGCCAGGTGTCCCACAGGCCCACCTGGCGTTCCCGCCGGACCTGCTCGTTTTCCTGCTTGAGCAGTTCGGTCAGCAGCGAGGCCTGCGAGGCCTCCAGCAGTTGTCCGCCGGTCTCGTCGGCCAGCGAGGCCGCCAGGGAGCGGTCGGCCGCCAGTTCCGCCTGCTCGGGGGGCACGGGCGATTCGACCGAGAACTCGCACGTCACCTTGTCGAGCCCGTCCTGGCGGATCAACGCGTCCATCGCGGGGGCGTTGAGCACGAGGCGATAGGTTCCCCCGCCCCGGGGGGCGAACCGCCCGCGGTAGAGGTCGGGGCCGTCGGCGGAGGCGGTGAGCTTGCGGCTGTCGATGAGTTTCTCGCCCAGGTACAGGTCGGCCTTGACGGCGTCGGTCACCATCGGCGTGAAGTCGGCCTTGAGCAGCCGCGCGGTCACGCGGACGGTCTGCCCGGGGCTGTAGCGGGACTGCGGCGTGCCGATCCGCGCGAACCGCCCGCCGCCCGAGAGTTTGGTCGTCGCCGCCCAGCGGAGCACCTGGCCCCAGAACTGGTGGTGGTAGCGGTCGCCCACGCCGTAGCGCATCCGCCAGGGGTGGTCGGTGGCCAGGAACATCACCCGCCCGGCCCCGACGGTGTGCACGGCGATCAGCGGATTCTTCCGCTGGTAGTCGCGGACCTGCTCCTGCCGCAGGGCCGCCGCTTCGTCGCCGAGCACTTGGGCCATCGCGGCGTCCTGGAGGAACAGCGGGGCCGCCAGCACGGGGCGGGCGTAGGCCAGCACGGTCGCCGCCGGCCTGGCCGCCACCCCGCCGCGACGCCAGTACATCGGCGGGAAAGACTGCCAGATCCCCCGGCTGCGCTCGGGGTCCACGTGCTGGTGGGTGACGGCGCTGTCGAGTCCCTCGGCCGTCAGGGCGAAGGTGAACCCGCCGACGTTCTCGGGCCCGGGCGCGGGGGGGTCCGGGGCGAACGTCACGGGCAGGAGGTCCTTCAGCGGGGTGTCGGTGTACGAGCCGGGCATGTAGCTGGGCCCGGCGATCACGATCAGCGTCCCGCCGCGGTCGACGATGAACTTCCGCAGGACGGCCAGGTTCTGCGCGCCCAGCTCTTCCGGGGGCACATCCCCCAGCAGGACGACGTCGAATTTGTTCCATTCCTGGGCGTTGGCGGGCAGGGCGGTGGCCTGGAACTGTCCGGCGGGCCGGCCCGCCGCCGCGGGAATCACCGGCAACGCCCGCGCCGCGTCGGCGTCGATCCGGTCCGGGCGGAACAGCACGTACTGGAGCCCCACCGCGTTGTCCCGACCCGTGAAGAGGTTCTTGAGGTATCGGAACTCCCACCGCGGGCGGTCTTCCACGATCAGCAGGTTCGTCCGCTCGTCGCTGACGTTGACCGACAGGGCGAAGCGGTTGTTGGTTTCGATCAGCTCGGCCTCGAAGGGCTCGATCTCCACGCGGTAGTCTCGCCGCCCCTTGGCCTCGGGCTGGTGGCCCAGTTCCACCGTGCAGCGGTAGCGGTCGGTCGGCACGCGGACGTCGCGGGTGTCGACGACCTCCGGCCCGTCCAGGAGTTTCACCTTCGCCGTCCGCCCGGCGAGCCCGTCGAACTTCAGTTGCGCCCTGGCGAGCACCTTGTCGCCCACGTGAATGCTCTCGGGGGCCTCCACGTCCAGCACGGCCGCATCCCGCGGCGGCTTCGTCGAGCCGATCAGCACGGAGAAGATCGGCGTCTTCCGCTCGGCCAGCAGAACGCCCGGCGGGCGGATGGGGGTGGCGTTGTGGACGAAGTCGCTCAGCACGACCAGCCCGGCCGACTCGGCGGCCCCGCCGGCGCGGGCGGCCGTCTGCAACGCCCCGGTCAGGTCCGTGCGCCCGAAGGCGTCGGGAAACTCGGCGGGGTTAGTGGTCGCACCCGGTCGCATCCGCGTGGTGGCCGCGGGGGCGTCCTGGAGAAACTCCTCCACCGACGCTTCCTGGCAGGCGGCGTTGAAGGTGTAGATCGTCAGCTTGAACTCGTTCGACAGGGCCTCCAGCAGCGGCAGGCCTTTTTCAACACCCCCCGGCGCCGGCGCCCGAAGCACGTCCTTCGCCAGCTCGAATCGCGTCTTGCCGGAGGTCCGGTCGATCTGCTTTCTCTTCTCCGCCGGCAGTGCCTTGTACTGCGCCTCGTCCAGCGAATCCTGCAACGCCTCCAGATCGGAACACGCCAGCCGGAGCCCGCCCGCCGCGTCGGAGAGGGCTTTCCGCAGGCGATTGTGGTTGGCGCTCAGTTCGGCGGCCTCCGGACCCGCCGTCGCCCTCCGCCCGTCCGTCACCGCGCGCCGGGCGGTCGCCAGATACGAGCGGACGTTCGTAAGTTTGGCAGTACCCGCGGCGTCGAGTTTGGCGGCCCCGGCGGCCTGGCCCACCGCCTGCTCCTGCTCGGCGAGGGTTTTCTCCGCCTGCTCAAGGGCGTTTCGCATCGGTGGATACCCGGAGGCCCACTTGCCCCGCCGCTGGTCCAGGTCGGTCCCATCCAGCTCGGCCAGCCATTCGTTCCGCCGCGCCAGCTCGACTCGGGCCGACTCCAGCGCCCACCGCCCCGCGCCCAACCCACCCGAACGGCCGGCCCCGTCCGACACGGCGGCCATCCGCAGCTTCTGACCCGCCGTCCACTGCGTCTCGGGCAACTGCATCGAGCCGGAGGTGTCCACCAGGATCGTCAACTGCTTCTTGGCCGGCTTCGAGCCGCGGTAGACGATCACCGGCTGGGCGAGCATCGCGACGATCGTCATCGCCAGCGTGACTCGCAGGGCGGCCATCGCCCGCATGGCGCCGCGCGTGGCCCCGCGCGGGCGATAGTCGTAGAGGGCGACGATCGCCTCGGCCAGCAGGGCCCCCATCACCGCCAGCGCCCAGAGAGGCCAACTCGTCGCGAGCGTGACGATGCGCTGCACGAGTTGGAACGCCGCGAGCATGGCCAACACGCCCGCGCCCGTCCCGCCCGCCAGCCACGCCGCCCGCCGCCACGCCCCCTGCCGCCACGCCATCGGCGGCAGGATGTGCAGCAGCACCCAGGCCCCGACGGCCAGCAGGGCCATCGCCGCGATCGTCCCGGTCGCGATCGACGGGTCAAGCAGGAAGTGGTTGGTGACGGCGAGGATCATGGCGCGGCCTCCGGGGCCTCGGGGGCCTGGCGAACCGTCCGACGGGCGGCCACCCATCGCGTGAAGACCAACTCGGCCAGCAGCACGCCCAGCCCGCTCAGGCAGAGGACCTTCCACAGTTCCTCGCCCGGCACGTTGCCGGCCAGGGCCGCCGCCACCTCCGCGTGCGTGGCGGCGGGGAAGAACGACTCGATGTGCCTCTTGGCGATCTGGAAGTCAGCCTTGGTGAGATATTCGATGCGGCTCTCGGCCCCGTCTCGCGTCACGACGAACGGGACGGCCAGCTCGCCCGGGGCGGTGAGGTAGTCCTCGCCCGCGCCGCGAGGCAGGATGAAGCGATACAACCCCGGCTCGCCCGCC
>JAPLNA010000396.1 GCA_026693065.1 Planctomycetota bacterium | reverse complement strand
TTCTTCTCTTCTTCTTCTCTTCTTCTTCTCTTCTCTTCTTCACTCCCCCCTCATCCTCCTGACATACGGCGAATTCGGACTGTGTCCCTCGTGCAGGGGCCAGCCGTCGTAGGGTTTCACAAACCCCCACGTCTGGCGCGGCAGAGCGAGTTTCACCGGATTGTTCTCGATGTACCGGATCGTGCGGCGGATTTCGTCGGGGTGATCGAGGAAGACTTTCCAACCCGGTCCGCCCCAGACGGGGTGGTCGGGGGGACGGAGGGAGAGATCGCGAAGCCGCAAGCGGCTGACGGATTGGAAGCGATCGATCATGTCTTCCACGAGGTCGCGGTGTTTGCGGAGGAGCAGGTGCACGTGGTCGGACATGATCGCGCAGGCGTAACAGGTGTAGGGGCGCGACTGCACGAGAGTCCCGAAACTCGCGGCGATTTCGGCGATCTCGCCCGGGGAAAACTCTCGCAGGTGTGCTTCAACAGATCCTCCGCACGATCGTAGAACGATCCGATGACTCTCGATGCGGGTTGGACGGTCTTTCGCCCGTAGTGCAGTTCGCCCAGGTCCGCGATGACGTCGTTGCGGATGCTCTTTGACATGCTCCCCCGCGGATCGTTCGGCAGCCACCACCCATACCCGGTGAAGACCAGGTGATATCCAATGACAATGGGATTGGACATAGAGGAAACTCTATCACTTCCCGTCCTTTCGTGCAAGATCAGATCGTGAAGGAACGTCCCAAAGACCCGATCGCGTGAAGAACGGATCGCGAACCCGCAACCGTCGAAGCGAACCGCTTGCGGCTTCGCGATCTTCTTCCCTCCCCGCTCCCTCCCGGTGTTAAAAAAGAACGACGCCCAGGTGGAGGGAGACCTAGACGTCGTTTACTTGCCGCGTCCACGATGCAGGTGGAGGGAGACCTGCATCATTTTTCGGACTGCAGCGGATCATCGCTCGTGATCTGTTCATCGGAACCGCCCTCTGAAAATCTTGAGGAAAAACTCCCGGCGCGGGGATTTTTTCTCCTCGCCCCCACCGCCGCGCACCGGCTATCCTGTCGTCAAGCCGCCGCCGTGGAGAAACCCATGCCCAGCAAATACACCGCCTTCGACACCAGCCGCCTGAAGCTCTGCCCGCTCTCGCAGCGGCGTCACGACGTGACGGTTGCCGACATTCTTCCCATCGACCCGTCGGCGGCGACGTTCACGCATCCCCTCCTGCCGGCCATCGCCGACGCGGTCGCCTCGGCCCGGCGGGCGGGCGCCGCCGTCATCCTCGCCATGGGCGCCCACGTCATCAAGAAGGGCCTCTCGCGATACCTGATCGACATGATCGACCGGGGGTGGCTGACGCACCTGGCGGGCAACGGGGCGGTGGCCATTCACGACTACGAACTGGCCCGCGTGGGGGCGACCTCCGAGTCGGTCGCGCGGTACATCAAGGAAGGGCGATTCGGGCTCTGGCAGGAGACGGGCGAGATCAACGACGTCGTCACCGCCGGCGCCGCCGAGGGCCTGGGCCTGGGCGAGGCGCTCGGGCGCGCCGTCGCCACCGGCGGAAAGTGCCCGCACAAGGGGCTCTCCGTCCTGGCCGCCGCATACGAGCACAATACCCCCGCGACGATCCACGTCGGCATCGGGTACGACATCATCCACGAGCACCCCAACTTCAACCCCGCCGCCACCGGGGCCGCCAGCGGACGCGACTTCCTCGTCTTCGCCAACGCCGTCGAAAACCTCGAGGGCGGCGTGCTGCTGTGCTTCGGCTCGGCGGTGATGGCCCCGGAGGTCTACCTCAAGGCCCTGTCGATGGCCCGGAACGTCGCCGGCTCGCGGGGCAAAGAGATCCGCCATTTCACGTCGGCGGTCTTCGACCTGGTGCCCCTCGAGGGCGACCCGCACGCTGAGCCCGCCCCGGATTCCCACGAGTATTACTACCGCCCGTACAAGACCATCCTCGTCCGCACGGTCGCCGACGGGGGGCAGAGCTTCTACGTGCGGGGCAACCACACACAGACCCTCCCGGCCCTGCACAAGCTCCTGGCGAATCGTCGGCCCCGCTGAAAACCTCCCGGCCACACTTTTGGAATTGCCTCCAGATTCCGCGCTTGACGCCCCCGCGCCCCGCGCGTACAATGGCCTCACCAGTACCCCATACGGGGCGTAGCTCAGCTTGGCTAGAGTGCTTGACTGGGGGTCAAGAGGTCGCTGGTTCGAGTCCAGTCGCCCCGACTGGCAGATAGAGAGCGTAGCCCGCCAGGGTTCACGCTCTTTTTTTTGCCGCCCCCCCTCGCTGAATCCGGCGCCGGCGGACAAGGGCGTTTGACAGAACCGCCGGCGGCGTTATCATCCGGGGATCGTTCGGACGGCGTCAATCAACCGGGTTTGCCATGCCACGACATGTCGGCAGTACGGTCAAGCCACTCAGCCCCCGCGCGGGAGCTCCCGCCCGCCGGCGGGTCTGGTGGTGTGCCGCGCTGATCGTCGCGGCCGGGGCGGGGGCATGGTGCAACAGCTTCCAGGGGCCCTTCCTCTTCGACGACGAGGGGGCCATTGTCGCCAACCCGACGATCCGCCGCCTCTGGCCGATCGGTCCCGTGCTGACGCCCCCCGCCCAGGGGCAGGCCGCCCAGCGGCGACCCGTGGCCAACGTGTCCCTGGCGATCGACTACGCCATCAGCGGGCTGGACGTCTGGAGCTATCACGCGACGAACCTGGCCGTGCACCTCCTGGCCGGCCTGACGCTCCTGGGCGTGGTCCGCCGAACCCTCGACTCGCCGCGGCTGCGCGTCCGCTTCGGCGGGCACAGCCTGGGCCTCGCCACGACCGTCGCGGGCCTCTGGGTCCTCCACCCGCTCCAGACCGAGGCCGTCACCTACGTCATCCAGCGAACGGAGGTCCTGGCGGGGCTGTTCTACCTTCTGACCCTCTACGCGGTGATCCGAGGTGCCCACTCCCCCACCCCTCGCCGCTGGTACGCCGCGGCCGTCGCCGCCTGCCTGCTGGCGATGGGGAGCAAGGAATCGGCCGTCTCGGCCCCGCTGGTCGTGCTGCTCTACGACAGGCTCTTCCTGGGCGAGCGATGGGCCCAGGTGTGGGGCAGGCGTTGGGGTCTCTACGCCGGCCTGGCCGCCACGTGGGGCCTCGTGTTGGTACTGGTCCCGCACGGGCAGGAGGGCACGCAGATCTTCGGTGTCGCCCAGGCCCGAACGCAGTACGCCCGCGCCCAGGGCGAGGCGGTCGTGCGGTATCTGGCGTTTGGCCGGCCCGGTTGGTCCTGGACTATGGCCCCTGCCCCCCGCAGGACCTGGCCCGTGCCCTTCCCTACCTGGCGGTCGTCGGGGCGATCCTGGCTGCCACCGTCCTGGCGATGTGGCGGCGGGCAAGCCTGGCATTCCTGGGCATCTGCTTCTTCGCCATCCTGGCCCCCAGTTCCAGCATCGTGCCTCTGCCCCAGCAGGTGGCCGCCGAGAAACGAATGTACCTGCCTCTGGCCGCCGTCGTCACACTGACGGTCCTGGGCGCCTGGTCGCTCTGGACCGTCCTGGCCGCGCGATTCGCCAAGGGACGCCCGCCGTGGCTCAACGCCGCCCCGGGCGTCCTGGCCGCCCTGGCCGCCCTGGCCCTGGGCTGGCGAACCCTCGCCCGCAACGAGGACTACCGCTCGCCCGAGACGATCTGGCAGAAGGTCCTCGATTGCAAGCCCGACAACCCTCGCGCACACACCAGCATTGGCAACATCCGTCTTCGCTCAGGCCGCGTCGATGAGGCGATCGACCACTATCGCGAGGCCTTGCGGATCGCGCCGGGTTACTCCGACGTCGAGAACAACTGGGGCGCCGCCCTGGCGGGCCAGGGGAACTTGCCCGAGGCGATCTGGCACTATCAGCGGGCCGCCGCGATCGACCCCGACGACGCCGACCTCCAACGCAACTGGGGCGACGCCCTGACGGGCACGGAGCACTTTGGCGAGGCGATCGGGCACTATCGCCGGGCCGTCGAACTCAACCCCCGCGACGCCGCGGCGTACGGCAACTGGGGCAAGGCCCTCCTGTGCCTGGGACGCTTCGACGAGGCCGCCGCCCAATGCCGCCAGGCCCTGCAGATCTGGCCCGACTACCCCGAGGCCCACGCCAACCTGGGCATTACGCTGGCCCGCCTGGGGCAACTCCGCGAGGCGGCGGCGCACTTCCGCCGCGCCCTGGCCCTCAAGCCCGACCTGCCTGGCCTTCGGGGCAATCTCCGGAGCGTCGAGGCCGCGATTCGGCAGTCCCCCACACCCTCCCCCTGACGCATCCCTGGTTTCATCGGAGGCCTTGGCGGCGTGCCCCCTCGCCACCTTGACGGACTCGGCTTGGGTCGGCGACAATCGATTGTTGGGCGTGGGCAGTTGTCCCGGCCCGGGAGTGTGAACGCGTGAAGATCGTGCGATTTCTGAAGGACGGGCAGATCCGATACGGGCTGCTCGATGGTGAACGGATCGACGTACTGGCCGGCGAGCCCTTCGAGGCCATCCGCCCCGACGGCACAACGGCGGCCTTGGGCGAGGTGAAACTGCTGGCCCCGGTGAGCCCGCCCAACGTGCTGGCCATCGGGCTCAACTACCGCCAGCACGCCCTGGAAACCAAGGCCGCCATTCCTGATCGCCCGTTGCTGTTCATCAAGGCCAGCACGAGCGTCATCGCCGCGGGCGACCCGATCGTGCTGCCGGCGATGGCGCCCGACGAGGTGGACTACGAGGCCGAGCTGGCCGTCGTGATCGGTCGCGCCGCCCGCGACGTCGCCCCCGACGACGCCCTCTCGTACGTGCTGGGGTACACCTGCGGCAACGACGTTTCCGCCCGCGACTGCCAGAAACGCCTGGACCGCCAGTGGGCGCGGGCCAAGAGCTTCGACACGTTCTGCCCCCTGGGCCCGTGGATCGAGACCGACCTGGACCCGACGAACGCCCCCGTCCGCTGCCGCGTCAATGGGCGCACCATGCAGGACTCGAGCACGTCGGACATGATCTTCCCCTGCGCCCAGTTGATCAGTTACCTCAGCCATTGCCTCACGCTCCTGCCGGGCACGGTGATCCTGACGGGGACGCCCCCGGGCGTGGGAGTGGCCCGCGAGCCGGCGGTGTACCTCCGGGCCGGGGACGTCGTCGAGGTGGAGATCGGCGGGGTGGGCGTGCTGCGAAACCCGGTGGCGGCGGCGCGGGCCTAGGCCCGCTCGCCCTCGCGGGCGCGCCGGCGGCGAAGGGCCCGGACGACCTTGAGGGCCTCGAACCACCCGATGCTCGCCGCCCCGGCCAGCAGGCACAGCAGAAGATCCTTGATCTCCAGCGGGGCGAAGTGGAACAGGTTGCGAAGCCCGGGCACGCAGATCGCCAGGCTCAGGAATCCGCAGGCCCCGCCCACCACCCACCACAGGGCGGCGTTGGGAACCTTCATCATGCCCAGGATCGTCCGCGACCACGAGCGGTTCGTCATGATCAACCCGAGGTTGGCGATCACCAGGGCGGAGAACGTCAACCCGCGGGCGAAGTCCTGCGGAAGCCCGGCGTGGGTGCCCGTCCGCCAGTGCCCGCGCGTCACCAGGAACACCCCCACGGCCACCGCCAGCACGGCCAGCCCCTGTGCCAGGCTGACCGCCAGCGCCCGTCGCCCGAACAGCTTGGCCCGCGGATCGCGGGGCGGACGGCTCATGATGTCGGGGTCGGCCTCCTCGGCCTCGAAGATCATCGCGCAGGACGGGTCGATGATCAGCTCCAGGAACAGGATGTGCACCGGCAGGAGGATCAGATCCCACCCGGCGAACACCGGGATCAGCGACAGCCCCGCGATCGGCACGTGTACGGCGATGGTGAACGCGACGGCCTTCTGAATGGGATGTTGTCGAAAATCCGACGGCCCAGCTTGATCGCCTGCACGATTGATGAGAAGTCGTCGTCGAGAAGCACCAAGGCAGCGGATTCGCGCGCCACGTCCGTGCCGCGTCCGCCCATGGCGATGCCGATGTGGGCGGCCTTCAGGGCCGGGGCGTCGTTCACCCCGTCGCCCGTCATCGCCACCACCTCCCCGTTGGCCCGCAGGGCGTTCACGATCCGCAGCTTCTGCTCCGGCACGACGCGGGCGATGATATTCGTCGTCCGGATCCGCCCCGAGAGCTCTTCCTCGCTCATCGCGTCCAGTTCGGGCCCGGTGATGACGTTCTCGGGACTCCCCAGCCCGATCTCCCTCGCGATGCTCTGGGCCGTCCCGGCGTAATCCCCCGTGATCATCACCACCCGAATCCCCGCCGTCCGGCATTGCCGGATCGCCTCGGGCACCGTCGGGCGGATCGGATCGGCCAGGGCGACCAGCCCCTGGAACTCGAACTCGAAGTCGTGCTGGTCCTGGGGCAGTTTGGCGCCGTCGGCCGGCAGGCCCCGGGCCACGCCCAGCACCCGCAGCCCCTGGGAAGCCATCTGGCTGACCTGGGCGGCGATTTCCTCGGTACGCGCCTGGGGCATGTGACACAGGTCGACAATGGCCTCCGGCGCCCCCTTGGCCGCCACAACCAGCTCACACCCGTCGGGCGACCGCCACACGTGCGACAGCGCCAGCAGCCGCGGCGACAGCGCGTACTCGTGCTCCAGCACCCAGTCGTCGTGCAGGTGCTCGGTCCGGGCCAACTGACGCCCGCCCAGCTCGCGAAGGGCCTTCTCCATCGGATCGAACGGATCCTTCTTGCTGGCCAGGATGCCGTATTCGAGCAGGGCGTGGAACTCATCCGGCAGCGGCGCCTGCCCGCCCTCGGCGGCGGCGTCGAACGTCCGATCGTCCACTTGCAGCCGGCGGATGGACATGCGGTTTTGCGTCAGGGTTCCGGTTTTGTCCACGCAGAGGACGGTGGCGGCCCCGAGGGTCTCGACGGCGGGGATCCGCCGCGTCAGCACGTGTTTCCGCGAGATCCGCCACGCCCCCAGGGCGAGGAAGATCGTCAGGATCACCGGGAATTCTTCGGGCAGGATGGACATGGCCATGGTGATGCCCGCGAGCAGCCCGGCCCGCCAGTCGCCCCCGCGGGTGAGGGCAAAGACCACGACGACGATAGCGCACAGGATGAGTCCGGCCACCGCCAGGCGGCGGACGAGCGAGCCGGTTTCCTTCTGCAGCCCGGTCCGCTCGGGCTCGACGGACTGGAGTGCCTTGCCGATCTTGCCCAGTTCGGTGGCCGCCCCGGTGGCCAGGACCTCGGCGACGCCCTGGCCGGCGGTGATGAGCGAGGCGCTGTAGACGAAGGGCAGGTCGTCGCCGCCGGGCCTGCACGGGGGGGGCTCGCCCGCAACGGCGACCTTGCGGACCGGCACGGACTCCCCCGTCAGGAGCGATTCATCCGCGGCGACGCTGACCGAGTATCGCAGGACGGCGTCGGCGGGCACGCGGTCGCCCTCGGCGAGGATGACCATATCGCCCCGTGCGACCTCGCGCCCGGGGATTCGCCGGCGGGCGCCGTCGCGGATCACCAGCGCGCGGGGGCTGGACAGGTCCCGCAGGGCCTCCAGCGCCCGCTCACTGCGGCGTTCCTGGAAGATCGTAATGCCCATCACCACGACGACGAACCCCATCAGCATCGCCGCCTCTTTGAGTTCACCCGTCGACAGGTAGATCGCCCCGCAGGCCACCAGGAGCATGAACATCGGCTCGCGGAAGACCTCCAGGACGATTTTCAGCGTGGTCCGTCGGTTGGCGGCGGGCAGTTCGTTGAAGCCCTCGGCCTCCAGGCGCTGGCGGGCCTGTTGCTCCGTCAGACCGCGGACGTCACGTATGTCGGAAGGTTCAGCCATGCCGGTAGACCTCGTGCACCGCGGGGATGATCCCCGGTTTCGTCGGGCAAGTCAACTCCCTGGCGGGAAGGGGTTAAAAAAGGAGGGCGGGCGGCCTCCCTCAAGGCCACCCGCCGATCACGCTCGGAACAGCAGTTCCGCTAAAGCTACTTGCGTTTCCTCCGCAGTGCAGCCACGCCCCCCAGAACCAACAGCGTCAGCGTGGCCGGTTCGGGGATGACGGCCGGGACGAACGGGCCGGCCACCCGGAAGCCCAGGTCCGACGACTCGTACGTCTTGCTGCCTCCCGTCCGGAACGCGTTGCCCAGGGAGGTCATGGAACTGTCGAACGCACCGCCCCGGTAGGCACGCTTGCTGGTGCCGGTCCCGTAGATGGCGTCGGTCCACTCCCACGCGTTGCCGTTCATGTCGTGCGCGC
>JAPLNA010000395.1 GCA_026693065.1 Planctomycetota bacterium | reverse complement strand
GTGTGGGCCGGGCAGAGGGGTTTGGGGAGAGCGTCCGCACGCGCTCCCCATGTTTCCGGTTTGGCCTGGGATTCGCTCTTGCCCTGCGTGAACCAGATGTGGGTAATGACAAGGCGGCGACTCCCAGAATGCTGGCCCGAGGGGCACAGGGCTTATCTCTTGACGGAGGGACGGGCGGGGCGTAGGTTCCCGGGTGGCTGGTGCCGCGAGTGAGCGTGCGCGGGAAGAGGCGGGTGGATGATGAAGAGAGAGGTGATGGCCATGGCCGTGACGATCCTGGGCGCGTTGGGCGGGGCGGAAGGGCAAGGAGCGGACAAGAATGCCACGCACACCATCGAGAATGGGGTGGTGTCGGTGACGTATGACGGAACGCGAGGCACGTTCGCCGTCATGGAGAAAGCATCCGGCGCGGCCTTCCTGAAGGAAGGCAAGCTGGAGGGCACGGCGATAAAGGCGGGGATTGAAGAAGTGAAGGATGCCGCGTTCGGGGCGGGCAAGAGGATCGTGGTGAAGAGGGCTGATGGCGGGAAAGGCTGGCTGGCGGTGTATGAGGGACTGCCGTTTGTGATGATCGGAGGGGAGATTCGCAACGGGGGCAAGGAAACGATCGACGTGCCGAGGGTAGCCCCGGCCGTGTTCACGGTGGAGCTGGGGAAAAAGGCCGGGGAACTGAGGACGATGGGCACGGCCGGGCTGACCGGGCCGGGGGAGCACCCGGGGAGCTATCTGTTTCTCACGCTGGCTGACCCGGCGACGCGGCGAGGGGTGGTGGCCGGCTGGGTGAGCCAAGACCGCGGAAGCGGCGTGGTCTTCTCCAGTGTAAAAGAAGATCGGGTGGAGTTCCGGACGCAGCTCGATTATGGGCACCTCCGGCTGCGGGCCGGGGAGTCGGCCAGGCTCGAGACGCTGGCCGTGGGAGTGTTCCAGGATGCGAGACTGGGGCTGGAGCAATATGCCGACGTGATCGCGAAGCACTACGAGATTCGCCTGCGGCCACAGGTGGCGGGGTATTGCACGTGGTATAGCGACCAGCATGGCGGGGCGGGGGATGAGACGTCCATCGTGGAGCTGGCGGCGTTGGCGGCGCGGGAGTTGAAGCCGTTCGGGTTTTCGTTCGTGCAGATCGACGATCAGTGGCAGGACGGGGGCAGTTACAACGGCCCGCGGCGGGGGTTCGATCGCGTGCAGCCGGATGGGGCGTACCGGCACGGGATGAAGCCGGTGGCCGAGAAGATCAAAGGGCTGGGCCTGACGGCGGGGATCTGGTTCATGCCGTTCGCGCGGAACCATCAGGACGGCGAGTACAAGGACCGGCAGCACTGGTTCGTGAAGCGGGCCGACGGCAAGCCCTACGAGACCGAGTGGGGCGGCACGTCGCTGGACCTGACGCAGCCGGAGGTCAAGGAGCACATCGCGAAGCTGGTCAAAACGATTCACTCGTGGGGGTACGAGTATTTCAAGATGGACGGGCTGTGGACGGGCACGGCGACGGAGCAGATCTACGTCAACGACGGCTACCGCGACGGGCTGAAGCTGGTGCGCGAGGCCGCCGGGGGCGGAGTGTTCTTCTCCGGCTGCAACGTCAGCCAGAACATGCGGAGCCTGGGGGCGTCGATGGGGCTGGTGGACTCGATGCGGATCGGCCCGGACAACGGGGCGGACTGGGGCGCCCTGACGACGGGCCCGATCCGCGGGGCCAGGCTGTACTTCCTCAACGGGCGGGTGTGGTGGAACGACCCGGACCCGTGCTACGTTCGCAACGCCATTGGACTCCACCACGCACGGCTGCTGCCCTCGTGGGTGGCCCTGAGCGGGGCGTTCTACCTCAACAGCGACTGGCTTCCGGGCCTGGCCCCCGAACGGCTGGACGTCCTGAAACGCACCATGCCCGCCCACGGCGCGACGGCCCGGCCGGTCGATTACTTCGACTCGCCCATGCCGTCGATCTGGCTGGTGAGCGACACTCGCCGCCCGAGCCGGCGGGACGTGCTGGGGCTGTTCAACTGGCAGGACAAGGACCAGGCCATCGGCTGCACGGCGGCCCGGGCGGGGCTGGAAGCGGGGCGGACCTATTACGCCTTCGACTTCTGGGCCAACGCCCCCCTGCCGCCCTTCCGCGACGAATTCCGGTTCGACGTGCCCGCCCAGTCCTGCCGGGTGATCGCGGTCCGTGCGGCCCAGGGGCGTCCGGCGTTGCTCAGCACGTCGCGACACGTCAGCCAAGGCATGGTGGACGTGACAGCCGAGTCGTGGGACGCCCCGACAAGCACGCTCTCGGGCGTCAGCCGTGTCGTCGGCGGCGACGCCTACGAGTTGCGGATCGCGGGCCTGGGCGAGGGCGGACGAGAGTGGAAACTCTCCTCGGCCGCGGTGGCGGCGGAAGACCGGGCCGCGGGAGTCAGCGTGGCGACGAAGCAGGAATCCGGACTGCTACGAGCGACCCTTCGCTCGCCGGTCAGCCGGGAGGTGACATGGACGCTGCGGTTCCAGGCGGCCAACCCCTGACGGCGATTCTCTCGTGCGTCGTCGGGCTTTTCTGCGTGCTGCTGCTCTTGGCGTCCAGCCCCGCCAAGGACAGCCCGGCGCCCGTGCATGCCGCCACCTTGCCTTCCACGGAGACGGCGGGTATGGTTTCCGGCGTGAGACCTCTCTGGCGAAACGTCCGCGGCAACTACGAACTGCAGGCCGTACTGGGCGGAACGTTCCCGGGCCCGTGCCGCATCCTCTTCTCCAGCGACAGCCGCGACGAGGCCGGCGGCCGCCACGCGTTCGTCGAGATCTCCCGCGAGAGTCTCGCCGTCGGGCGGCAGATGGACGGGCGGCGCGTGGTGTGGCGGACCTTCCCCGGCCCGGGGTCCCCACCATGGAACATCCGCCTGCTCAAAAAGGGCAACTTCTACACCTTCAGCGCTAACTCGGCCTCTGGCTGGATCCGCGGCCCCATGGGCGAGTGGGAAGGCCATTACGAGCCGGCCGAGAGCTTCGTGGGCGTGCTCCCGCCCGAGGGGGCCGCGCTGCAGATCTGCACGCTGACGAGCCTGCCTTGGCTCCAGCAGGCCGGGCGCCCCGTCCTCGCGCACGGACCCGCCGGTTCCCACTTCGAGTGCCAGGCCCTGCCGGGCGCGATCATCGAGCGGGGCGGGCGGTACTACATGTACTTCATGGCCGGCGCGCACGGCGACCAGGAAGGCGCCGCCCGCCGCAGCATCGGCCTGGCCACCAGCGACGACCTGTGCCACTGGCAGCCGCTGCCCGCCCCCGTCCTCAGAACCGCCGATCTGGCCTATGACAACATCTACGTCAACGGCGCCGTCCTGGCCCCCGACGGCCGCGTCGCCCTCATGTTCTCCGCCCAACAGTTCCCCGACTGGAAAGGCTTCTTCCTGGCCACCGCCGACCGTCCGGAAGGCCCCTTCCGCCTGCATCCGGGCAACCCGGTCTACCGGTACCCGGGCCCAGCTCACGAGTTCGACCTGGTCCGCGCCGACGTCCCTGAAGGCCGCTACATCCTCTTCTTCTCCGGCTTCACCGAACATCCTCCCACCGGCCCGGCCGGCGATCGCGGGTACCTGCTCTTCAGCGACGACCTTGTCCATTGGCGGGCCCACCCCTCCAACCCCGTCTTCGCCCCGCAGACCCTCGCCGGCTGGGACGCCGTCCACGTCCGGCCGCGGTCCCTGAACCGGATCGGCGCGTGGTGGTACCTATGGTACGAGGGGGCCAACACCTGGCCGCCGCCGGGGGTGAAGCATCACGGCTGGTGGGACACGGTCGGGCTGGCGCGGTCGAAAGACCTGGTCCATTGGGAGCATTACCCCCGCAACCCCGCCCTCCCGGGCCTGGGCCTGTCGGCCGACCAGTTCGACAGCAACTGGACCGGCTGGCCCCGCATGCTCATCCGCGGCAATAAGGCGTACGTCTTCTACACGGGCAACGGCGAGACCGGCCTCCGCACCATCCCCGTCGACCGCCTGACCGACTGGACGGGCGAGGGCGGCGAAACGTTCGACATGCTCAAGTGAAGTCGGCGTAAAGGCGGCAGGTTCGAGCGCGCATGCGGACGCGACGCGGTGCAACGTCGCCTCGTTTAGACAACGACGGAACGTCGCCGCGATCCGCCAGAGCGAGTCCGGGCGTCTGCCCGCCTTCGACCGGGAAAAACCCCCGGCGGGGACACGATGTAACTCGGTCGTCCCTCGGAAGTCTCCTCGCGAACCCGCCCGCAGGGGCGTCTGGCGAAAAACAATAAACGAACCCGCCGGGAGTTTTACCCTGGTTTGCCCTGGTTTCTCAGGACAGTCCCATCGCCCGCAGATTGCGATAGCTCGTCTCCAGCACGTCGAAGCAGGACTCGCCGTAGCAGTCGTCCTGCTCGACGAGGCACCACTGCACGCCGGAGTCGGCGGCGGCCGAGAGGATGGCGGGCCAGTTGAGGTTGCCTTCGCCGATCGGGGCGAAGCGTTGGCCGTGCCCGGGGAGGATGGCCATGTCCTTGAGGTGCAGAAGCGGCTGGCGGCCGGCGAGGCGGCGGATCCAGGCGGCGGGGTCTGCCCCGCCGGCGGCGATCCAGTAGGTATCCAACTCGGCCTTGAGCAGGCGGCCGTCGGTGCGGGCGTAGAGTTCGGCCAGCCAGGTCGTGTTACGGGAGGCCTCGATCCTCGCGAACTCGTGGGCGTGGTTGTGGTAGGAGAAGTCGATGCCGGAGGCGAGGAGTTTCTCGGCGACGGGGGGCAGTTCGCGGAGGAATCTCTCCAGGCCCGCGGCGGTGCGGTATTCCTCCGGCAAGGCGCCGATGGCGGCGTGGGAGCAGTTCCACAGCCGGTGGGTTTCGATGACGGCGTCCAGGTCGGTCAGGAAACTCGCCCAACCCATGTGCGTGCCCGCAACGGAGAGGCCGCTGTCGGCGACGAGGCGGGCGACGTCCTTGGGGGCAACGGGGCCGAAGCCGGAGATCTGGACGGCGGTGTAACCGATGGCCCGGACCTTCTGGAGGGTCTGGGCGATATCGGGGAGGGTCTGGCAGAACTGGCGGCAACTGAACAACTGGGCGCCGAGGACGTGCGAGGGCATCAGACCTGCCCTTCTTTCAGGATGCCGGCATCGTCGGATAGATATCTGGCTTCGTGGATCCGTTCACTGATCCAGAAACCGATGACGGCCCCGCCCCCGCCGGCGGCGACCCAGTCGATGGGCAGGGCGGCGGCGTAGGGGAGCGTTCCGGGCCCGGCGTGGACAGGGGCGAGTATCCAGGCGTTGGGCCCGCTGCCCACGCTGGCGATGGCGGCCGTCAGGTAAAACAGGGCGCCCGTGCAGGCGGCCATCAGGACGGCCACCATGCTGTAGGGGGCGGGAAACCGCTGGTGGGCGACAAGGGCGCCGATGAGGAAGCTGATGAGCAGGGCGAAGAGCACCTGCCCGCGTTCGGAGGACTGGATGAAGATCAGCAGGACGACGGCGGCCAGGACCGACCCGGTGACGGCACAGGCGAGGCAGCGGCCGAGCATGCGGGCGTCCCAGTGGCGTCGCCCGGCGTCGCGGGAGCCCTTTCGCCCGAAGTGGACGAACAGGTCCTGGAGGGGGCCCGGGAGGAAGGCGTCGGCGACGCCCTGGCCTTCGGCGGATTCGGGGATCATGGCCTCCCGCTCCTGTTCGGTGAGTTGGGCGAGGGGGTCTTTCCAGGTCAGTCCGCCGGCCAGACGGGCGACGAGGGAGCGGACGAACTCGACGACGAAGGCGGCCAGGGAAAACAACACGCCCAGGAGGAGGACCTCGCCGGCCAGGAGGAGCATGATGCCCGCGGGGCTCAGTTGGGGGGATTGCCAGAACAGGGTTCGCGCGCCGGGGGAGCGGCAGCAGATGCCGGCGACGCCGACGAGGGCGGCCAGCATGCTGCCCAGCGGGCGGGCGGCGATGGTGACGGCGGAGCAGACGGCCGCGCAGGCCAGCAGGACGACGAGGAGCCCGGCGACGTCGCCGAGGTGCCCCGGGGGCAGGAAGGCGACGGCGGTCTGGGGGTCTCCGGCGGCCAGGGCGGGCCAGAGCCAGTAGTACACCCCCGCCAGAGCGGCCAGGGCGACGGCCTCCACGTGCAACTTTTCCCAGAGGTGCGATCGGCGATGGTCCATCGATGGTTCCGATTTCCGCGGGCCGCGTCAGGGCCGGTTGTGCTTGACCATGCTGACGCGGTTGCCGCGGCGGTTGAAGGTTACCTTGTCCATGTAGGCACGCATGAGCATGACGCCCCGCCCGCCGGGCTTCTCGAGGTTCTCGTCGCAGGTGGGGTCGGGGAGGCCGTCGGGGTCGAAGCCTCGCCCCTCGTCGGCGACGGAGATCGTGGTCCGCCGGGCCGTGACCTCGTACTCGATGCGGACGCCCTTCGCCGGGTCCATCGCGTTGCCGTGCCGGATGGCGTTGTTGGTGGCCTCCTCGAACGCCAGGCGAATCGCGAAGGCGGTCTCCTCGGAGTAGCCGCGCTGCCGGGCCTGCTCGAGCAGTTCCCGCTGCACGATCCGGGCCGATGCATAATCCGTTACTGTCCGCACCATCTTGGCCACGACGGGTGTTTCCTGGCGAGTCGGCATCGAAAACTCAAACGAAGGACTTCACGGCTTCCTCTCGGGAGGAGCAGATCTGGAAGATCTCGTTGAGGCGGGTAATGACGAAGATCTCGAGGATGGCCGGCTGGATGCCGCACAGCCTCAGTTGCCCGGCCTTCTCCCGCACGCGTTTGGACAGGGTGATCAGCACGCCCAGCGTGCTGCTGGAGAGGTGGGCGACGTTGGTGAAGTCCAGGACAAACTTCGGCGCGTTCGCCTGGGCGACCAGAGCCGATAGCTGCTCTCCGATCTGGAGAATGTTGACCCCGTCGAGGATCTTCCGATCCAACAGTTCGATGATCGTCACGTTGCCGTTGACGGACAGCCGCAATCGCGGGTCTTGCTCACGCATGGGCGCGCTCCTTTGGGGCAGTAGCGGTCTCTGGGCAGATCGTAAGGACGGAGGCAGGGGCTGTCAAGCGAACTAGTGTGAGGCATGCACGGCCTGGACGATGTTAATGATGATGCTGAGGGCCAGGGCGGCGGCCAGGACGATGACGACGACCATGAACCCGCCGCCTCCGCCGAGCTCCCGCGCGTCGTCCAGGGGCTCCTCGACGATCTGCTGTCCGTCGGCCAGGCCCTTGAGCATGCCGGCGTCGATCTGCTTGCGGGCCTGCAGGGGGGGCCGCCCGCCGGCGATGGCCTCCAGGTCGACCAGCAGGTCGGCCGTCGAGGCGTAGCGGCGGTTGCGGTCCTTGGCCATCATGACCTCGACGACCTCGCCGATCCCCGTCGAGAGGGCGGTGTTGACGTGATCGGGGGGCACGAGGGGTTCTTTCAGGTGCTTGTGCATCACCGCCGCCGGCGTCGGGCCGTCGAAGGGAAGCTGCCCCGTCAGCAGGTGGTAGAGCGTCGCGCCCAGCGAGTAGATGTCCGCGCGGAAGTCGATGTCCAGTTCGCCGCGGATCTGCTCGGGGCTGATGTAGTACGGGGTGCCGAAGGCCTTACCGGCCTCGGCCTGGGCGGCCTCGACGTCGGCGACCGCGCGGGCCAGGCCCATGTCGGCCAGTTTCACCGCCCCGGCCGGGGTGATCATGATGTTCTTGGGCTTGATGTCGCGGTGGATGAACCCCTGCGAGTGGGCGTGGTGGAGGGCGCGGGCGACCTGGAGGACGATCTCGACGGCCTTCTTCTCGGTGAACCGCTTGCCCCCCTGGAGTTCGTCCCAGAGGGTGTGGCCTTCGACGTACTCCATCACGAAGTAGTGATACCCGCCGGCCTCGCCGACGTCGATGGCCTGGACGATGTTGGGGTGGTTGAGCTTGGCGGCGGCCTTGCCCTCTTTGTAGAACCGCTCGACGTAGTCCTGGTTCTCCGAGAGCAGGCGAGGCAGGACCTTGATGGCCACGGGGCGGTCGAGGCTGATCTGGCGGGCCTTGAAGACCGTCGCCATCGCCCCGGCGCCCAGCTTGGCGAGAATCTGATACCCGGGCAACTGCTGCCCGTGGCGGGCCTCCTCGATCTGCTTCTTGATCCGCGCCAGTTGCGACGGCGTGATCACGCCGTTGGCCACGAGCACGCCGCCCATGGTCTCGCCGGAGGCCGCGGCGGCCGTCCGGGCGGCCTCCACCTCCTCCGCCGTCGCCAGCTTCCACTCCTGGATGAGGCGAGCGATCTCGCCGTCCACCGGAGGGGTGCCGCCGCCGTTGCCGCCGTTGCCTTGGCCGCGGCTGTTGTTGTTACCGTTGTGTTCCGTCATCTCTCAACACCGGAAATGGAGTCACACCGCCGTCCGTTCGCATCCCTGCGAAACCCGAACCGAAGATGAATTCGCCGACGGTACGTTCCGTCCGACTCGCCGTCAAGGGAAAAAGCCGCACCCTTCATCATACATCCTATCACAACACAGACCCGCGCCGGGGAAGGAATTTCCGCCGCCCGTCAGGCCTGGTACAACCAGTCCGGACCCAGTTCGCCCTCGCCGGCGCCGTGCCGGTGAAGGAACCGCCGCACGTGCCAGCACAGGTGACACTTTCCGGCGTAGGTTTTCTCAGGGACGAACCCGGCCGCCGTCGCCGTCGCCAGCAGGGCCGCCGGGCCCCCGCGAGCCAACGCGCCGACCACGGGCCTGTCGGCCCAATCCTGGCCCAGTCGCTGCCACATGACGGCTACGCTCTCGTGGTCGCATCGGCCCAATACAAGCCCGCCGCAGGTGCCGGGCATCACCGAGCCGTCCGGGGCCACGTGAACGTGCTTGGCACGTAACAAGGGCTCGCTGCAAGAGGTATCGGCCAGTTGGGAGGGTGACCTTTGAGGCAAACTGGCAGAAAGCGAAAAAGCGGCTCGTCCGGAGACTCGTTCCCGCCCGGCGGCGGCGTAGCGGGCGAAGAGGGCCTCCCGCTCGGGTGGGGCGAGGCAGTCCGTGTCGCCGCCGGTCTCGAGCCAGTCGCGCCAACGCACCTGCACGCGATGAGCGCCCAGCACGTCCTCCCCCACCCGCGCCAGCAGGCGGGGGCGTTCGATGGGCACGAACTGCTGGTGATACGGGTCGGCGGAGATCACCAGCTTGCCCATGCCCGCCTGGTCGAGGGCGCGGAGGCGCTCGCCGACCAGGGCGGGCGAGGAGGCCCAGAAGGCGTTGGTCTCGACGGACTCCAGGGGCCCCAACCCCCCGGCCCGGGCGGCGAGGCAAAGCTCGATCAGCCGCTCCCACGACCCGAACGGTTCGCCCCCCGTCAGGTGAATCCGGCACCCGTGCGGGCTGGCGGCGATCAGCTCCTCCCACACTCGCAGCGCCGTCGCGACGGGCATCTCGTCGGCCCGGTCCGGGCCGCAGCAGAGGTAACACGAGGCGCACCGGGCGTTGCACCAGGCCGTCAGCATCAGCCCGGCGCGAGACCAGTGCTTGACGGGCATGGGTTGACCGCGGCAAAAAGGCATGAGCGTATTGTACCCGGGCCCGGTCGCCGGAGAAAATCGCTTCCCCTGCCCGGGCGATGCGATTATCTTCTGCGGTGCGATGCCGCGGCCGATCCGGCCGGGGCGGAAAGGCGAGAACCATGAGACATTCATCGAAGGCGTTGTCGGCGTGGGCCCTTGTCCTCTCGGTGTCCGTGCTGTGGTCAACCGGCGGGTGCCACAAGGGCAAGAACGTCGGCAAGGGAGACACCGGCGGGAAGTTCGTCTTCCTGAGCACCAACCAGCGGGCCGGCGACGTCGACGAGGCCATGAGCAAGGTCGAGAACATGAAGGCCCTCCTCGCCGACGCCGACGGCGTCTACGCGCCCAACGAGCCGACCACGTTCGGCATGCTGCGCGGGTTGCAGAACCTCAAGCTGGCGGGCAAGGTCCGCTTTGTCGGGTTCGACGGGGGCAAGAACCTGGCCGATGGGTTGGCTGGCAAGCAGATCGACGCCCTGGTCCTCCAGGATCCGGTGCGGATGGGCTACCTGGGCGTGCAGACGCTGATCGATCATCTTCGCGGCAAGACCGTCCCGCCGACGGTGGACACCGGCTGCCGTCTGGCCACGCCGGACAACATGAACACCGAGGCCGTCAAGGGGCTGCTGGTCCCCGAAGTCAAGGCCTCCGCGCCGGAGGGCGTCCCGGCCACCCAGGGCAAGGAATTCATCGCGGTGATCCCCAAGGGCACGACGCACGTGTTCTGGCAGTCGGTGGAGGCCGGCGCCCGGAAGGCCGCCGCCGAGAGCGGCGTCGAGATGATCTGGAAGGCCGGCGTCAAGGAAGACGACCTCGACGCCCAGGTCACCGTCATCGAGGCGATGATCTCCCGGGGCGTGAGCGGGATTGTGCTGGCGCCGGTACACAGCACGGCCCTGGCCAAGCAGGTGGCCAACGCCAAGAAGAAGGGGATCCCGGTGGTGGTGATCGACTCGGCCCTGGAGGGCCACGACTACGTGAGCTTCGTCGCGACGGACAGTTACAAGGGGGGGCAGATGGCCGCCGCGGAGATGATCCGCCTGCTGCCCCATGGCGGGCGACTGGTGGTGCTGCGGTATCTGGAGGGCCACGTCAGCACGGCCCAGCGAGAGCAGGGCTTCATCGACGGCATCGAGGCCTTCAACAAGACCGGCGGGAAATAGATGCCCCCCGCCCCGACGAGCCCGGCGGCGCCCCCGCGCCTGGAGATGACCGGCGTGTGCAAACGGTTCGGGGCCACCCTGGCCCTGGAGGGCGTGGACCTGCACGTGCGGGCCGGCGAGGTGCTCGCCCTCGTCGGCGAGAACGGGGCCGGCAAGAGCACCCTGATGAAGATTCTCTCGGGGGCGTATTCCCCCGACGCCGGGGCGATGTGGCTGGACGGGCGGCCGTATCGGCCGAGCGACCCTCTGTCGGCCCGGCGGGCGGGGGTGGCGATGATCTACCAGGAACTCTCCCTGGCCGGGCATCTGAGCGTGGAGGAGAACATCGTTCTGGGGGTCGAGCCCACGCGGCTGGGAGTTGTCCGCCGCCGCGCGATGCGGGAGCGGGCGATGGAGGCCCTGGCCGTTTTCGACCACCCCGAGATCCGCCCGGGCGCCCTGGTTCGCCGGCTGTCCGTGGGGGCACAGCAGCTCGTCGAGATCGGTCGCGCCCTGGCCGCCGACGCCCGCGTGCTGGTCTTCGACGAGCCCACCAGCAGCCTCAACCGCCACGACGCCGGGCAGCTCTTCGCCCTGATCGACAAGCTGAAGGCCCGCGGCATCGCGATCGTGTATATCTCGCATTTCCTGGAGGAAGTCGCCCGGGTCGCCGACCGCGTCACCGTGCTTCGCGACGGCCGCGTCGCCGGCGGCGGGCCCGTGCGAGACCTGGCCCCCGAGCAGATCGTCGCCATGATGGTCGGGCGCGAAGTGACCGAGTTATACCCCCGCTCGCCCCGCACGCCGGGTGAGCCGGCCCTGGAGATATCCGCCCTGAGCGGGGCCCCCCTGCCCCTGGCGGCCGACCTGACGCTGCACTACGGCGAGGTCCTGGGCATCGCCGGGCTCGTCGGGGCCGGGCGAAGCGAATTGCTCCGGGCGGTCTTCGGCCTGGCCCCCGTCCGCGGCGGGGCGGTGCGCCTGGGGGCGTACGTGGGCCCGGGCTCGCCCGCCGCCCGGTGGCGCCAGGGGGCCGGCTTCCTGAGCGAAGACCGAAAGGGCGAAGGGCTGGCCACCTCGCTCTCCATCGCCGACAACATGACGCTCTCGAAACTCACTCCCCTGGGCCCAGGAGGGTTGGTCCTGCCCTCGCGCCAGCGGCGAGCCAGCGAGAGGTGGATCGAACGACTGGGCATCCGCTGCCGCGGGCCCGAGCAACGGGCGGGGGACCTTTCCGGCGGAAACCAGCAGAAGATCGCTGTCGCGCGTCTGCTCCACCACGACGTGGACGTGTTCCTGCTGGACGAGCCCACGCGGGGGATCGACGGGCGGCGACCCAAGGCGGTGCTCATGGTCAGCAGCTACCTGCCCGAACTGCTGGGGGTGTGCGACCGGATCGCGGTGATGTGCCGCGGGCGGCTGGGCCCGGCCCGGGCCGTGGGGGCGCTCGATGAACGGTCTTTAATGATGGAAGCCCTCGGCCAGGAGGCCCTCGCATGACGAACCTGCCGCCCCCCCTTCCCGCGCCCCGCACCCCCTCGATCAGTTGGGGCTCGCTGCTGAACACCTTCGGGGCCCTGCTGGCGTTCGTGGCGATCTACATCCTGTTCATGATCATCGGGGATGATACGAGCTTCCAGAACGTCGGCGATAAGCTCGAGGGCATCGTCCGGGCCACCACGCAGGTGGGCTTTGCGGCCCTGGGCATGACGGTCATCATCATTGTCGGCGGGATCGACCTGTCGGTCGGGTCGGTGCTGGG
>JAPLNA010000394.1 GCA_026693065.1 Planctomycetota bacterium | reverse complement strand
CTCGTGCCACACGAGCTTGTGGAAGAACCCGGTGATCTCGGCCATGCGGCTGGGCACCATGCTCAGCACCCAGTCGATCGCGTGCGAACCCCAGTCGTACAGGAGCCCGCCGGCGACGTCCTTCCGCGTGCGCCACGAATCGCCGGGCTTACCGTACCCGCACCCCGACAGCTCGATATCGAAGACCTGACCGATGAGGCCCTGTTCGAGGGCCTCCTTGATCGCGCGTACGTTCCCGTCGTGGCGGCGATTGTGGAAGATGCCCAGCGACCTGCCCGCGCGCCGGGAGGCCTCGATCATCGACGTCGCCTCGGCGATGCGGATGCACATCGGCTTGTCCACGATCACATGCTTGCCCGCCTCGAGGCACCGGATGACGAGGCGCGCGTGGGTGTTGTGCGCGGTGACGACCGCGACCATGTCGATATCGTCGCGCGTAAGGATCTCATCCAGGTCCTCGGCCACGTCGACGCCCGGCCAATCCTTCCTCGCCACGGCGGCCCGCTCGCCGTCGCGATCGCAGATCGCCACCAGATGCATGTCGGGCACCGCCTGGATCCATTGGCAGTGCATCTGCCCGAAGTTGTAGGTCGGCCCGTAGCCGACGACCGCGCAGCCGATCTTGCCGTCTTGAAATGCCATCTGGCCTGCCTCCCTCTGCGACCATGCGACCTCTTTCCCGCCGACCTGGCCTCGTGCCCACGACCGTCGTGGGCCGCTGCGGTGATTCTATCCCGGTTCCGGGGATCGGCAACTTTTTTCCCGGCGCCATTCGCCTGCCATCCATCAGCCCGCCGCAGTACAAGGCATCGGAGGCCGCGTCGATTATGGCGGTGGCCCGGTCGCCCCTCGGCTGACAGGGGACCGGTCCGTTCGGCTTCGGATTGGCCTGTGCCGTGTTGCGGACGCTCCTTCGGCGAGCATGAACCCTGTGCCCTGAGACCCCAAGGATGACCGGTTCCCCCGCTCCAGGGCGAACTCCGGTCTTTGTCCGGTGCGACGACGGATCCGATGCAATAAGAATCGCATACTGGCAGTTGAACGTAGAGACAACTCTGCGACAATGAACCTGTCGGCGGCCGGCGAAAGGCCTCATATGAAGTAGAAGGGAGCACGTTCGAGATGACACATGACCCGAGCATTACGCGCCGAGGGCTTCTCAAGACCAGCGTGGCGGGGGCGGCGGCGTTTGTTGCGGCGCCCACGATCCTCTCCTCGCGGCTGTTCGGGGCCGACGCCCCCAGCAACAAGATCGTCATGGGGGCCATCGGCGTCGGCAGCATGGGGTCGGGGAACCTGGGCGGGTTCCTGGGCGACGGGCGGGTACAGGTGGTCGCCGTCTGCGACGTGGATAAGGGGCACGTCGACGGGGCCCGCAACCGCGTGAACGGGCAGTACCATAACCAGGACTGCCGGGCGTACGAGGACTTCCGCGAGATGATCGCCAAGGAGAAACTCGACGCCGTCAGCCTGGCCCTTCCGGACCACTGGCACGCGCTGATCGCGGTGGCCTGTGCGAAGGCCGGCTGGGACATCTACGGCGAAAAGCCGCTGGCCCGCTCGATCCGGGAAGGCCGCGCCATCTGCGACGCCGTCAGCCGCTACGGGCGCATCTGGCAGACGGGTTCATGGCAGCGGTCGCAGGGGCATTTCCGCCAGGCGGCCGAACTCGTCCGCAACGGCGTGCTGGGCAAGATCCAGCGCGTCGAGGTGGGCCTGCCGGGCGGTTCGAGTTCCGGTCGGGTCGCCCCGTCCCCGCCTCCGCCGGGGCTGAACTACAACTTCTGGCTGGGCCCGGCCCCGTGGCGGGAGCATTGCCACTTCCAGGGCCAGGGCAGCGTCCATTGGCACTGGCGATGGATCATGGATTACTCGGGCGGGCAGTTGACCGACTGGGCGGGCCATCACATTGACATCGCCCATTGGGGGCTGGGCAAGGACGCCGACGGGCCCGTCGAGATCGCGGGCAAGGGCGAGTACCCCGCCGACGGGCTGTACGACGCGCCGTACGGGTATCGTTTCACGTGCACCTACGCCGACGGCCTGCCGCTGATCGTGGGCGACGGGGGGAAAGTGCCCGACGGGGCCAAGTGGTTCGGCGAGAAGGGGTGGATCCACGTCAACCGAGGCGGGTTGTGGGCCAGCGACCCGAAGATCCTTCAGGAGAAGATCGGCCCGGACGGCGTGAGGCTGTACGTCAGCAACAACCACCACCAGAACTTCCTGGATTGCGTGCGGAGCCGCCAGGCGACGGTGACGCCGGCGGAGACGGCTCACCGGTCGATCAGCGTGGCCCTGCTGGGGGAGATCGCCATGCTGACGGGACGGAAGATCAAGTGGAACCCGAAGACCGAAGAGATCGTCGGCGACGCGGGCGCGTCGGCCCTTCTGGGCCGGCCCTACCGAGAGCCGTGGACCCTCTGAACGAGCGGACGACGAGGAAAGGAAAGACAGCATGACGACGGCGAGGACGTTTCTAGCCCTGGCGGCGTTTCTGGCGTGCGTGTCGGCGGGATGGGCAGCCGCGGGGGCGGCGAACCCCGACGACGTGAAGAAGATGACGGCGGCCCTTCCGGCGTCGGCCCCCGCCAAGCCCGCCGCGCCCCGCAAGGTGTTGGTCTTCTGTCGCTGCGAAGGCTTCCGCCACGGCTCCATCCCGCTGGCCAACGCCGCCTTCGAGGCCATGGGAAAGGCCACCGGCGCGTTCGAGGCGACCGTCAGCGACGACATGTCGGTCTTCACGGGCGAGGTCCTGAAACCGTATGACGCCATTGTCTTCAACAACACCACGCGGTTGAGCTTCAAGGATCCCAAGGCCCGGCAGGCGCTGCTGGAATTCGTCAAGGCCGGCAAGGGCGTGGTCGGTGCGCACGCGGCGTCGGACAACTTCTACGATTTCCCCGAGGCCGTTGAGATGATCGGCGGCGTGTTCTCGGGGCATCCCTGGGGCGGAGGCGGCACATGGGCCGTCAAGCTCGACGAACCGGGCCATCCGCTCATGGCGTCGTTCGGCGGCAAAGGGTTCCAGATCCGGGATGAGATCTACAAGTATCGCGAGGGTTCCTTCTCGCGGGCGAAGGTCCGCGTGTTGGCGAGCCTGGACTTCTCCGACCCCGCGACGGCCAAGCCCCGCAACCCCCAGAACGCCGACGAGAGCGACGTGGGCATCAGTTGGGTCCACTCGTTCGGGCAGGGGCGCGTGTTCTACTGTTCCCTCGGCCACAACAACGAGGTGTTCTGGAACAAGGCCGTCTTGGCCCACTACCTGGCGGGGATCCAGTACGCCCTGGGCGACCTGAAGGTTCCCGACGCCCCCGTGGCGGCGACCGCCGCTCCGACGTCGGTCCCGGCGGCCTCGCTGGCCGACCCGTGCCCGCCGGTCCAGACGCTGGCTTCGACCCCCTGGACCGCCGACCTCAAGGACGCCACGCCCCATCCCCTGATCGGCGACTGGGAAGGCGCCACCAGCAAGCCCGGGCCCTTCGTTGCGGAGGTCATCGCGATGGGGAAGGGGCAGTATCAGGTCAACCTGCGGCCCGCGTTCATGGAACAGGGGGAGCAGGCCGTCCTGACCGGTAAAGAGGTGGAGAAGGACAAGAGGGTGGAGTTCTCGGCGGAGTTTGGCAAGACCGGTTCGCACAACACGCAGGACACGCGATGGACGGCGGAACTGTCGGCCCAGAAACTTACGGGGACCGTCGCGATGGTCGGTAAGGACAAGAGCGGCACCTTCGAGTTGGCGCGTGTGGCTCGGCTGTCTCCGACGCTGGGGGCGAAGCCCCCGGCCGGGGCCGTCGTCCTGCTGGGGGCGGACACCAAGGACCTCAACGCCGTCTGGATGCGGCATGGGGGCGCCGCGTGCGGGTGGACGCTGCTGCCGGACGGGGCGATGCGGGTTGTCCCCGGCAGCGGGTCGATCATCACGAAGAAGACCTTCAGCGACCAGCGGGTTCACCTGGAGTTTCGCACGCCGCTGGAGCCCGAGCATCGCGGGCAGGGGCGGGGCAACAGCGGGGTGTACCTGCAGGGGCTGTACGAGGTGCAGGTGCTGGACAGCTATGGGCTGGCCGCCAAGAAGGACGAGTGCGGGGCGATCTACGGCATCGCCGCGCCGCGCGTGAACATGTGCGCCCCGCCGGGACAGTGGCAGACGTACGACATTACGTTCCAGCCAACCGTTCTGAAGGGCAATAGCGTCGTCTCTCCCGCCCGGATCACCGTGCTGCACAACGGGGTGAAGGTCCACGACAGTGTGGAGTTGCCTCGCACCACGACGGCGGCCCCGGCCGGGCAGATCGCCCAGACCGGCGGGCTGTACCTCCAGGATCACGGCAACGCCGTCGAGTACCGGAACATCTGGATCGTCGAGCCCCCCGCGGCCTCGTCGGGAAAGGAATGACCTCGTGCCCAGACCATGGCTGAAGATACTTTCCTGCGTAGTGCTGGCCTGGACGGCCGTTTCGGCCGCCGACGAGTTCGAGCAGTTGCCCGCGTACAAGGTCGGGCAGAGCCGGACGCCCCTGACGGCGATCGAGGGCAAGTTGGTGGCGGCCCTGGAGGCCCCGAATGCCACGTTCGACGCCCGGCAATTCATCTGCCGCGTGCTTCGGCAGATCGGCACGGATCGGAGCGTGCCGGCCCTGGCGAAGTGGCTGACGGATCCGACGACGTCGCACATGGCCCGCCACGCGCTGGAGCGGATGGCCGGTGAGAAAGCGTCGGCCGCCCTACGTGACGCCTTGGGTAAGACGACCGGGGCGCTGCGGATCGGCATGATCGGTTCCGTCGGCGTCCGAAAAGACGCCAAGGCCGCCGGCCTATTGGCGGACCTGCTGACGGACAAGGACGCCGCGACGGTCGAGGCGGCGCTCAAAGCCCTGGGCCGTATCGCGACCCCCGAGGCGCTGGGCGCCCTGTACAGGGCCGACGTCCCGTCCCCCCGCCCCTGGCGGCCGTCAAGGCGGATTCGATTCTCTGCGTGGCCGACACGATGCTGACGCGGGGCGAGCCCGACGAGGCCTCGCGGATCCACGGGCCGACGGCTCTGGAGATCGTCGACATGGATTCGATGCTGCGGTCGGCCCAAGCCGTGTTGGCTCGGGGCGAACGGGACGAGGCGTCGCGGATCTATAAGAAGATGATGGCCGCCGATCAGCCCCCGCGGATCCGTGCGGCGGCGCTGCGGGGATTGACCTGTGCTGGCTCCGGGGCCGCCCGGCTTACGTACATTGACCTGCTGAAGACCAAGGACCCGGCGATCCTGCAGATGATCGGGGCGATGATGGCGGACATGCCCGGCCCGGAGGCGACCAAGGCCTTCGCGGCGGCCCTGCCGGCGCTTGGGCCCGAGGCGCAGGCGGGGGTGCTGGCCGGGCTGGCCGGCCGCGGCGACAAGGAAGCCCTCCCCGCGATCCGGAAGGCGGCCGATTCGGACGAGCCTTCCGTTCAACGGGCGGCCATCCGGGCCATGGGCAGCCTGGGAGACGCCGGGAACATAGTGCCGCTGGCGGCGTTGGCGGCCCGGGAGGGCGACGTGGGTAGCGCGGCGGTCGCGAGCCTGAACCGTATATCCGGGCCCGGAGTCAACGAGGCGATGATGAAGGCCGCGGGAGAGGGCAAGGCGCCCGAACGCGTGAAACTCATCGGCGTTCTGGCCTCTCGCGGAGATCGGGCGGCGGCCCCGGCGATCACGACCTGGCTGAAGGATTCCGACGCCTCGGTTCGTACGGCGGCCTGCAAGGCCCTGGGCGTGCTGGGCGGGGCGGAGGCCTTGCCCCTGTTGGTGGAACGAGCGGTGGCGGCCGAGGGCGCCCCCGAGCGGACGGCCGCCGCACAGGCCCTGGCGATCGTCGCCAAGGGCGTCCAGGACGAATCGGCCCGGACGGGGCCGATCATAGCGGCCCTGGCCAAAGCGCCCGCCGCGGCGCGGGTCGAACTGGTGGGCGTGCTGGGGCGGCTGGGGGGCCCGGCGGCGCTGGCCGCCGTTCGCGGGCAACTGGGCGGCGAGGCGGCGGCGCGAAAGGCCGCGGTCCGTGCGTTGGCGGACTGGCCCGACGCGGCCGCCCTGGCGGACGTGCAGGCTCTGGCCCGAACCGAGACGGACGAGGGCAATCGGACGTTGGCGCTGCGGGGGTACGTCGGCCAGGCGGCGGCCGCCGGGCAAGGCGCCCCCGCCACCGCGACCATGCTGGAGGAGGCGATGAAACTCGCCCGCCAGCCGGACGAAAAGAAGGCCGTCCTCGCCATCCTGCCGAAGTTCGCCTGCCCCGAGGCGCTCAAGCTGGCCGAGTCGGCGGCGACCGACCCCGCGGTGGCCGCCGAGGCGAAGGTGGCGGCCGAAAAGATCCGCAAGCTCGACAAGCCCGCACCAGGAAAGTAGTCTTCGCGGATCTGCCCGCCCCGCGTTACCGGAGACGTACGGCGATGGAGGAGAACACGATGACGGATGGGAAGATGAATCGGCGGACCTTTCTGGCGGCGGCGGCCGTTGGGGCCGGGGCGGTGATTACCAGACCGCTGCATGGCCTGGCGCAAGCGGCGACGGCGGCGGCCGGCGGCGGGGCGATCAACGCGGCCATCCTCGGCGCGGGAACGCAGGGCATGGTGCTCCTGCGGGACGCCCTGGCGATTCCGGGCGTGCGGTTCAAGGCCGTCTGCGATATCTGGGCCTACAGCCAGAAGTACGCCTCGGGCACGATCCGTAAGGCCGGCCAGGACGCCCCGGCGGTGTTCGAGGACTACCGGGAGATGCTGGCGGGCGCCGGCAAGATGGACCTGCAGGCCGTCATCATCGCCACGCCCGATTGGATGCACGCCGAGCAGGCGGTCGCGGCGATGAAGGCGGGGCTGCACGTGTATTGCGAGAAGGAGATGTCGCAGTCGCTGGCCGGGGCGGGGCAGATGGTTCAGACGGCCCGGCAGACGGGGCGGCTCTGCCAGATCGGGCATCAGCGGCGGAGCAACCCCCTGTACCGTTTCGCCCTGGACCTGATCGCCCGGGACAAAATCTGCGGGCGGGTGACGACCTGCTATGGGCAGTGGAACCGCCCGGTCAGCCCGGCCAGCACCTGGCCGGAGAAGTTCGTCATCCCGGATGAGACCCTGAAGAAGTACGGCTACGCCGACGCCGACGGCAAGCCCTCGATGCACGAGTTCCGTAACTGGCGATGGTATCGCAAGTACTCCGCCGGGCCGATCGCCGACCTGGGCAGCCACCAGATCGACATCTTCAACTGGTTCCTCGGGGCCGAGCCCGCGGCGGTCCTGGCTTCCGGCGGGCGGGATTTCAACCCCTCGCGCCAGTGGTGCCAGGACATCCTGGCCGTGTACGAATACAACACGAAGGGCGGATCGGCCCGGGCGTTCTATCAGGTGCTCAACAGCAACGGCTACGGCAACTACTTCGAGCGGTTCATGGGCGAGGCGGGCACGATCTCGATCTCCGAGGACCCCGCGCGGTGCCACCTGGCCTTCGAGCCGGCCGGTAAGGTTCCCGAGTGGATGACGGACGTGGCCACCGTCGCGGCCGACGGGCAGACGCCGTTTTCGCTGGTGGAGGCTTTCAAGAAGCGGGGCGGCCCGGACGCCGAGGCCCAGTTGAAGAAGAATATCCACCGGCTGCACCTGGAGAACTTCTTCGCCGCCGTGCGGGCCGGCGACGTCAAACTCCTCACCTGCCCGCCGGAGACAGCCTACGCGACCGCGGCGGCGGTACTGGCCGTCAACGACGCCGTCGAGAGCGGCGCGAAGGTCCAGTTCAAGCCCGAGCAGTTCAAGGCCTGAGGCATGCCGAGGATCACCGACAGCCGAATCTACGCCGCGGCGTTCGCGTGCGTGCTGGGGTCAGCCGCCGTGATGGGCGTCACGTACGCGCACGGCAGGCTGGGCGGGCGGGTCCGGGACCTCGAGCGGGTCGAGGAGGTCCGCCCGATCGTCGAGTCGCTGGGCCTGGTTTCCGGGTCCGAGCCGGCGCGGGAGATCGTCGCCGCCTACGACCGGCACGTGACGCCGGCGCGGCGGGGGCCGATGGACGTCTACGAGGCCCGCGTCGATGGGCACGTGCTGGGGTACGCCTTCGAGGTCGCCGGGCGGGGGCACGGGGGGCAGATCAAGGCCGTCCTCGCCCTTGACGCCGCCGGCGAACGCATCCTCGGGCTGCGGGTCCGCCGCCAGAGCGAGTCGGAAGGGCTGGGCACGGAGATCACCTCGCTCGCCTGGCAGCGGAAGTTCGAGGGCCGCCCCGTCCGCAGCGGCTCGACGTACGGGTTCACCCTCGACCGCACCGGCTCGAGCCCCAGCGCGTTCCCGCTCGTGACGGGGGCGTCGGAGACGTCGCGGTCGGTCTGTCTGATGCTCAACGAGAGCATCGCGCAGTTCCTGTCGGGTGGGAAGAAGATGGTCGAGCTGGACCTGGGCATCAACAAACCCAACGCGGTGACGCGGGCCACCCCGGGATACCCCCGCGACTGGGTCAAGCCCCCCAACCTCCGCCCCGAGGCCAGGGGGCGCAGCTTCCTCGTGCCCGAGGGGCTGGTCAATCTCGCCCGCGGCAAGCCGGTGACCAGCAGCGACCCGATGCCCGTCATAGGCGAGCTGCCGCAGATCACCGACGGCGTGATGACCTGCAACGAGGGCGACTTCGTCGAACTGGGCAACGGGCCCCAGTGGGTGCAGATCGACCTGGGCGAGGCCCGGGCGATCCACGCGGTGGCGATCTGGTTCTACTACAAGAACCCGATCATCTACAGCGACGTGATCGTTCGCGTGGCCGACGATCCGGACTTCACGCGGAACGTGCGGGTGCTCTTCAATAACGACCACGACAACAGCAGCGGTCTGGGGACCGGCAAAGACCCGGCGTTCTTCGCGCGGTGGTGGGGGGAGGTCATCGACGCCCGGGACGGCGGGGCCGGCACGAGGGCGCGGTACGTCCGCGTGCAGACCAACGGAAGCACCGGAGACAAGGGCAATTGCTATGTGGAGATTGCCGTGTACGGCAACCAGGGGCCGTGAAGGAAAGAAGATGCCGCGAACGTCGCGAACAGAAGAGAGGAAGGAATGATGAAATCCCACGTAATCGGAACGTTGGTGGCGATGGCGGCGGCCGGGCTTCTAGCCGCTGGATGTCAGAAGAAGCCCGAGTCCCAGCCGGCCAGTCAGCCGGCCGCAAGGCAACCTGTCGCCGGCGAGCCGGCGCCGGCGGCGGCGGGGGGGCTCGTGCCCGTCGAGATCTCCTTGCCCGCGCCGCTGTTTGAGGGCACGCCCAAGCCCGTCGACGATCCGCAGATCGAGAAGCCTTTGGGCAAGCGGAGGCCGCCGTTCCTGGCCCCGCCCGGCACGGTCAACCTCGCCCTCGGGCGGGCGGTTACCAGCAGCGACAGCGCGCCGGTCATCGGCGACCTGGAGCAGATCACCGACGGCAAGAAGGAAGGCACGGACGGGGGTTTCGTGGAGTTGGGCGGCGGGAAGCAGTGGGTGCAGATCGACCTGGGCTCGCCCTGCACGATTTATGCGGTGGCGGTCTGGCACTACCATAAACAGGCCCGGGCGTATCGGCGCGTGGTCGTGCAGATCGCCGCCGACCAGGACATGCTCTCGAACATTCGGACGATCTACAACAGCGACCGCGACAACACCCTGGGCCTCGGGGTCGGCAAGGACAAGGACTACGTCGACACCCACGAGGGCCGGCTCATGGACGCCGGCGGGGCCACCGGTCAGTTCGTGCGGCTCTACAGCAACGGCAACACCGCCAACGACGCCAACCATTACATCGAAGTGGAAGTCTACGGTAAACGGGCCCCATGAGACGCGCGGCGATTCTTTTGTGCGTGCTGGCGGCGATCACGGCCGGGGCGGGCCTGTTGCGGTCCCCGCAATTGGACAATCGCCCCATGCACGCCGATGAGGCCGTCAACGCCGTGCGGTTCGGACAATGGCTTGAGCGGGGCCGGTTGGCGTACGACCCGGCCGAGTTCCACGGGCCGGCCCTGGCGTATCTGACGCTTCCGGCGGCCCGGGCGTCCGGGGCCAGGCGGCTGGCGGACCTGGACGAGGTGACGCTTCGCTTCCTGCCGGCGGTCTTGGGCGTCGCCCTGGTGGCGGGCCTCTGGCTGCTCCGCGGCGGGCTGGGCCTGCCGGCGACCGTCGCGGCCGCCGTCCTGACCGCCATATCACCGGCCATGGTCTTCTACAGTCGCTACTACATTCACGAGATCCCGCTGGTCTTCTTCACGTTTCTCTTCCTGGCCTCCGGGTGGCGATGCCTCCAGACCTGCTACGCCGGTGAACCCCCCGCGCGCCGACCGGGCCGCCTGTTCTGGGCCGCCCTCGCCGGGCTGGCCGCCGGGGCCGCCCACGCCACCAAGGAAACCTTCTCGCTGGCCCTCCTGGCCGCGATCGGATCGGCCGGCCTCGTCGCCCTCTGGTCGCGGCGTGGGCCCGGCCGCGCGCCCGGCCTGCGGAAAGGTCCGCTCCTTCTGGCCTGTCTGACGGCTCTGGTGGTCGCGGCGGCGGTCTCAGGGGCCTTCTTCTCTTCCTTCGGCGCCAATCCCCGCGGCCTGGGCGATTCCTTCACCGCCTACGCCAATTACTTCCACCGGGCCGCCGGGGCCGGCCAGGCGGCTTGGCATGTGCACCCGTGGTACTATTACCTGCAAGTGCTCTTCTGGTCGCCCGGCCCGGGCGGGGCGACGTGGTCGGAAGGGCTGATCGCCGCCCTTGCCCTCGTCGGCATGCTGGCGGCCCTCACCGGCCGCGGCGCCGGCGGAATGCGCCTGCCCCTGCTCCGCTTCCTGACCCTCTATACCATCATTCTTGCCGTCGTGTATTGCCTCATTCCCTACAAGACGCCCTGGAGCATGCTGAGTTTCCTTCACGGCCTGATCCTGCTGGCCGGCGTGGGCGCGGGGGCCCTGGTCAACCAGGTCCGCTCGAGGGCCCTGAAGGCCGCCGTCGCGGGCGCGCTCTGCCTGGCGGCCATCCCGCTGGGCGTACAGGCCTGGCAGGGGGCCTTCCTCTTCCCCTCGGCCCCGGGCAACCCGTACGCCTATGCCCAGACCACCGCCGACGTGCCGGTCCTGGCCCGCCACGTCGAAGGCCTGGCCGCTTCGTTGCCCCCCGGCGATCGCCTGCTCGTGCAGGTCATACGCCCCGGGCGCGACTACTGGCCGCTGCCCTGGTATCTCCGCCGGCTCGGCCGCGTCGGCTGGTACGACGCCGTTGGGTCCTGGCCCGCCGCCGGCGGCCTCCAACCCCGCCCGGGCGTGCCCCGGTCCGTCTTCATCCGCCAGGACGTCTGGGACGCCTGGGCCCCGGGCGATCCGGAAACCCTTCCGCGAGGCACCCGCCCATGACCAAGGCGCGAGCGATCAAACTGGCGGCCGTCCTCGTCGGCCTGGCCCTGCTGGGCGCGGGGTTGTATCGCGAGGCGGTGAGGCCCGCGAGTTTCGATGCCCAGCCGCCGGGCATCATGAACACGCAGACCCATCTGACGGTGACGGCCCGCACGATGGACGCCGCTCTGGCGCGGGAAGCCCTTGGCCGCGCGGAACAGGAATTGCGAGACCTCGAGCTCAAGATGAGCGTCACGATCCCCCTGTCGGAACTCTCGCGACTCAACCGTGCGAAGGTCGGCGAGCCCGTGCCGCTTTCGCCTCAGGTTCTGGAGGTCTTGCGGGCCGCCCGGACGCTGACCCAACAGACCCGGAACACCTTCGATCCCACCTGCGGGCCTCTGTTCGATCTGTGGAAACAGGCCGGTCTGCGGAAACGCGCCCCGACGCGGGAGGAGGTCAAACAGGCGCTGGACCACTGCGGCTGGAAGCACTGGGCGATCGAGGAAGAGGGCGCCAGGCGACTGGACGAGGGGGCGGCTATCGGGCTGGGCGGGATCGGCAAGGGATACGCCGTCGACCGGGCCGTGGACGTCCTTCGCGGCCCGGGAATCGTCAGCGGACTGGTCGACCTGGGCGGACACATCCGCTTCTTCGGCCGTCCCCCCGGCGGCGGGCCGTGGCGCATCGACGTCCGCGATCCCTTCGACGCCGACAAGGCCCTCTGCACGCTGACGATGACGGCGGGGGGCGTCTGCACCAGCGGCAACTACGAACGGTACATCGAGATCGACGGACGGCGGTTCAATCACGTCGTCGATCCGCGGACGGGCTGGCCGGCGGACCTGGTGCCGTCGGCGACGGTGGTGGCCCCGGCCGCCATCACCTGCGAAGGCTGGACCAAGTGTCTGAGCGTTCTGGGCCCGGAGGGTCTGCGGCTCATCGGCCCGGGGACGGGCATCGACGCCCTCGTCATCGTCGGC
>JAPLNA010000393.1 GCA_026693065.1 Planctomycetota bacterium | reverse complement strand
GTGGAGCGTTTCCTGGGCCTTGCGAGCCGCGGCGGTCTTGCCCGGGGCCTTGACGCGGGGGAGTTTCTTCTCGGCGGCGGCGCGCAACACGCGGTCGCGGGCGGCGGCCCTGGCCGGCTTCTTCGCCTTGGCCATGGCTATTTCTCCCCCGCGCGCGGGTCCGCGGCGTTGGGCGTGGCCTCGCCGCCGGCCAGGGCGAGAGCCTCGGCCTTCTTGAGCTCGCTGATGTCGGTGAACGTCAGCACGACACCCTCGATCACGTTATCGAGCGTGCGGTAGGGCAGGAGGCGGACGCGGTAATACTCCCCCGCGAGCGTGCGAACCTGCTTCTCCACCGGCACGAGCGTGTCCAGCACGCGCTGGGCGTCGGTCAGGAGATCCTCGCCGACGACGTTGCACTTGATGTCGCCCAGCGGGCGCCCGACGTCCGAGGCGGCCAGGCGATAGGCCGCGGCGGCATGGCGGGTGAACCGCTTGATGGCCAGGCCCTCGTCGAGAAAGATCGTGCCCGCGTCGGTGTTGTCCAGCAGGTTCCGCAGGTCGTTCTGGATCCCGGTGAGCTGGTCGTTCTTGGACTGCAGCTCGGCGTTGAGCGTCACGAGCTCCTCATTCACCGACTGGAGCTCTTCCTTGGACGTCTCGAGCTCTTCATTGGTGGACTGGAGTTCCTCGTTGGTGCTCTGAAGCTCCTCGTTGGCGCTCTTGAGCTCCTCGTTGGAGGCCTGGAGTTCCTCGTTGTTGGCCTGGAGGGTTTCCTTGGTGTGCAGGAGGAGGTCTTCGAGCTCCTGGAGCCGTCGGGCTTCCTTGGCGGCGGCGACGCGGCCGGCCTTTCCGGGCTTGGGGGCCTTGAGGGCCTTGCCCGCCGGGGCGGGCGGGGCCTCCTGGAAACTGACGATCAGGCCCTCCCAGGGCGAGGGGGCCTCCGAGAGAGGGCGAACCCACACATCCACGCCGTGAATCCCCCCGTTGGTCTTGACGTGCAGGTTCTTCAGGAGGATGGGCTTCTTCTTCGCCGAGGCCGCGTGCAGGGCGGTGCGAAGTTCCAGTTGCAGCCCCGGGCGGGCCATGTCGATCACGTTCAGGCTCGCCTGACCGGGGGCGGGGCGGAGATACCGCCCGGTGTCGCCGTGGACGTAGAGGATGTCGCCCTTGGCGTCGGTGACGACGGAAGGCGGGGCGAAGGACTGGAGGAGCATTCGCCTGGCCAGGTCGGCGACGTTGGCGGCGGAGCACTTGGCGGCGGGTTCGTCGACGGGGGCCAGGGCCTGCCCGCCCGACCGCGCGGCCCCCGCGGCCCCCAACGTCCGGGACGGGGCGCCGGTCGGTTTGACCTGGTAGAGCTTGTGCTTGCGGTCCAGCGGGGCGAACGCCGCCGTGTGGGGCCCGATGCTCTCGGAGGGGCTCAGGAACAGCACTCCGCCGGGGCGAAGGGCGTAGTGGAACGTCAGTAGCAGCCTCTCCTGGAGTTCGGGTTCGAGGTAAATCAGGAGGTTGCGGCAACTGACCATGTCGAGTTTGGTAAAGGGCGGGTCCTTGAGGACGTCCTGGACGGCGAAGACGATCATCTCCCGCAGGTCTCGCTTGACGCGATAGCCCCCGTCCTCCTTCGTGAAGAACCGCCGCAGCCGCTCGGCGTCCACGTCGGCGGCGATGTTGGGCGGGTAGTGCCCCGACCGGGCCGTCGCGATGGCTTCTTCGTCCAGGTCCGTGGCGTAGATCTGCACCTTAAAGTCCCGCTTGGCCTTCTCCAGGCCCTCGCGGAGCAGGATGGCCAGGGAGTAGGCCTCCTCGCCGGTGGCGCAGCCGGGCACCCAGACGCGGAAGACGTAATTCCCCCCCTTGCCCGCGAGCGTGTCCGGCAGGATGTCGGTGGCCAGGGCGGCGAAGGCCTCGGCGTCGCGGAAGAAGTTCGTCACGTTGATGAGCAGTTCCTTGAAGAGCAACTGGGCCTCCTCGGCGTGCTCGTGGAGGTACTGGGCGTAGTCGGCGACCTTCTCGATGCCGTGAACGGCCATCCGCCGCTCGACGCGCCGGCAGACGGTGTTCTTCTTGTAGAGCGAGAAGTCGTGCCCCGTGCGGGCGCGGAGCACCTGGGTAATGCGTCCGAAGGCGTTCATGATCGCCGGCGGGGGCGCCGCCGGCCCGGGCGCCGAACGCTCCAGCTTCATGCACGCGGCCAGTTGGGAGGGCATCTTCTCCACAGGCAGCACGTAGGTGGCCATACCGCTCTGGACGGCGCTGGCGGGCATGCCTTCGTACTTGGCGGTGGCCGGATCCTGCACCAGGCAGACCCCGCCGCCCCCGGCAACGGCGCGCAGCCCCTGCGTGCCGTCGGTGCCCGTGCCCGAGAAGATCACCGCGACGGCCTTCTCGCCCATGTCGTCGGCCAGCGACCGGAAGAACGAATCGATCGGCATCCGCTGCCCGTGGGGGGTAGCCGGCGTGCTCAGGCGTAACTTGCCGTGAAAGAGGGTCATGTCCCGGTTGGGCGGGATGACGTACACGTGATTCGGCGCCACGGGCATCCCGTCCTTGATCTCCGTCACCGGCATCTTCGTCGCCCGGGCCAGAATCTCCGTCAGCATGCTCGCGTGAGTTGGGTCCAGGTGGCTCACCAACACGAACGCCATCCCGCTCGCCGGCGGCATGAGCCGAAAGAACCGCTCGAAGACCTCCAACCCCCCGGCCGAGGCGCCCATCCCGACAACAGGGAATGACCCGGGGTTGGCCTTAGGTTGTCTCCCGCCGCCGGCCTGGGCCTGTTTTCCGCCACGCCTCGCTCCTGCCATGATCGAAATCCTTTCGCCACCGAATCGGTCGAAGTGCACGACCGCCGAATTATACACGCCGCCCGACCCAATAACACCCCCGACCCGCCCTGGCGATCTGGCGGAGGAAAGAACGGGTGGGTATTATGGGCGGGCATGGCGAGGCGAAGGCGACAGATTGGCTGGCTAGCCCTGGCCTGGTGGTTGGCCGCCGGGGCGGCCTGGGCGCAGGCCCTGCCGGGCGAACGCACGACGATCAGGCCCTTCCGGGGCGTTACGTACTCCGTCCGCCGCGAGAGCCGCCCCCGACCGCTGGCGATGCATGTGGTGGAGATCGACCTGAAGGCCCCGGGGCTGCGGTTCCGCCTCACTCCCCCGGCCGGGCCCAGGGAAACCCGAAAGCAGACCGTGCTGGCGTTTCTTACGGAGCAGAAAGCGCAGATCGCCGTCAACGCGCACTTCTTCGAGCCCTGGCCTGTGCCCAAGGGCGACGACGGGTCGGCCGACCTGGTAGGCATCGCGGCCTCTGACGGCAAGGTGTTCTCCCCCTTCGAGGCCAACCCGCCCAAGTCCTACGCCATCCGAGCCAACGCCCCCGGGCTCAACATCGACGCCAACAACCACGCGAGCATCGTCCACCGCAACGGGGCCAACGCTTCCGGGCGGACCGTCGTCGAGCCGGTGACGCTGTACAACACCCTGGCCGGCAACGAGCAGATCGTCACGGGCGGCAGGGCGACGGTGGCCGATTCGGACTGGAACAAGAAACTCAGCCCGCGGACGGCGATCGGAATCGCCAAGGGCGAGCGGCTGGTGATCTTCGTGGTGGACGGGCGACAGAGCGGTCGCAGCGAGGGCATGACCAGCCGCGAAGTCGCCGACCTGCTCGTGCGGGACTACGGCGTGACGGACGCGTTGAACCTCGACGGCGGGGGTTCGACCACGCTGGCGATGGCTGACCCGAACGCCCGCGTGGCGAACGTTCCGGTGGGCCTGGGCGACGCGGCGGGCACGCTCCGGCCGGTGGGTTCGAGCCTGGCGATCTTCGCGGCGCCGGCGGCCCAGTCCCGCCCGGCCGAAGCCAGCGGCGTCAAGGCAGGGCGTTTCCGCCGGGACCTGGCCCCCTTTGCGGCTGTCGCGGGGGCCGCGATACTCGCCGTTATGTTTTGGAAACGCAGGGGAGGCGGCATAGTATTTCGTGCGGTCGACACCGCCCGATCATGAAGAGGGGAGATGTGGTTCTGAAGGCGCCAGGAAGGCTGGACCCCGAGGCGTCCCTGCCGGGGGTATCACCGAAGGCCAGCAAGGGCGTTGCCGTGCTGGTATGGCTACCCATCCCCATGCTTCTGACGGCCATCGTGACGTTGCGGGGTTTGGACCTGGTCGGGGTGTATGAATCGTCGGCCGTGCTGACGGCACTCAACTTCGTGTTCTCGACGGTGGCGTCGCTCTTTGTGGCGGCGTTGGTCGGGCGCAGCTACCTGGTTCGCGGTTCGCCCGGGCTGCTGCTGCTTGGGTGCGGAGTGGCCCTCTGTGGCGCCGCGGGAACCCTGGTTCCGGTGTTGTTCCCGTATGGAACCAACGCCCTGATCAGCGGGCACAACAGCCTGGTCTGGTGCTCGGGGCTGTGTCATCTGGCGGGCGTGTTTCTCGCCCTTCGGCCCTGGGCTCGACCCCGCCAGGCCGGGCTCACGCTGGCGGGGGCGTATGCCGGCGTGGCGTGCCTGGTGTGGCTGGTTGTGGTCGTGGCGGTCGAGGGCTGGATGCCCGTGTTCTTCGTGCAGGGGGAGGGCGGCACGCCTCTTCGCACCTTTGTTCTGGGCTCGGCGGTCGTCCTGTTCGCCCTCAGTGCGGCGGTGCTCTGGCGAACGAGCCGCCCGTCGCCCTCCGCGTTCGTCCATTGGTACGGGGCCGCCTTGTTGCTGGTGGCCACGGGCCTGTTCGGTATCATGCTGGAATCGGTGCACGGCAGCGCGTTGAGTTGGGCCGGACGCGCGGCGCAGTTTCTGGGCGGCGCGTACATGCTCGTGGCGGCCGTCGCGTCCGTCCGCGAATCCTCGGGCGGGGGCATGGCTCTGGCGTTGGCTCTCCGCCAGAGCGAAGAACGGTATCGGTTGCTGGCGGAAACCATGTTGCAGGGGGTGGTCCATCAGGACGCCGACGGCGCGATCATTGCGATGAACCCGGCGGCCGAGCGGATCCTCGGCAAGACCCGCGAGCAGTTCCTGGGCAGCACGTCGGCGCGGGAGGAACGCGACACCGTTCGCGAGAACGGGGATCCCTTCCCCGGCGTCGAGCACCCGGCCAGGGTGGCGTTGCGGACGGGCCAACCGGTACACGGCGTGACGATGGGCGTGTTCAATCCGAAGATCGGCGATTACCGGTGGATCCGCGTCGACGCCGTCCCCGTGTGCATGCCCGGGCGGACGGCTCCATCGGAAGTCTACACGGTGTTCGAGGACATCACCGACCGCAAGGGGGCGGAGGAAGCCCTGCGGGCCAGCGAGCGGCTCTACCGCGCCATCGGCGAGTCGATCGACTACGGCGTCTGGGTCTGCGACCCCCAAGGCCGGAATATCTATGCCAGCGAGTCGTTCCTGAAACTGGTCGGCAACGCCGTCAAGTTCCGCGCGCCCGACCGGCCGTGCCGGGTGCATGTCAGTGCCCAACGCCAGGACGGGCACTGGCAGTTCTCCGTCCGCGACAACGGCATCGGCATCTCGAAGGACTCCTTCGACCGGGTGTTCAAGATGTTCGAGAGGCTTCACACTCGCCAGGAGTACGCCGGCACGGGCATCGGGCTGGCGATCTGCAAGAAGATCGTCGAGCGGCACGGCGGGCGGATCTGGGTGGAGTCGGAGCCCGGGCAGGGCTCGACGTTCTGCTTCACCCTTCCCGACGCGGCCCAGTGAGCGGGGTCTTAGGGCTTGTTGGCGGGCGAGCAAGAGGTTTCCGGTTGCCGCACGCGGCGGGGTGAGGTATCGTTGGGGACGTCAGCGGGCAGGAGGCCTGCACCAGAAGGAAAGGCAGTGACGATGTCCACCGCGCCGGAGAAGATCGAGAACGTAACGGCCGTCTGCAAGGCGAATGTGTACTTTGACGGGAAGGTCGTCAGCCACACGATCCTGAGCGGTCAGCAGAAGCGGACGCTGGGGCTGATTTACCCGGGCAGCTATACCTTCAACACCGGCGCGCCGGAGCGGATGGACATCATCGCGGGCGTCAGCCGTATGCGACTGGCGGGCCAGACGGAGTGGAAGACGTTCGCCGCCGGCACGTTCTTCCGCGTGCCGGGCCACTCGTCGTTCGAGATCGCCGTGGACTCGGGGATCGCCGAGTACCTCTGCTCGTTCGAGTAGCGCAAACGGCTTGCCGCTTAGCGACGGGGGCCCATCGGGCCCCGAGGCCCCATCGGGCCCTGGGGCGCCATCCCGGGGCCGCCGTGCCCGCCGTGTTGCATCGGCGCCCGCGCCTCCACCGCCACGCTCACCGTGCCGTCCAGGGCCGAGAGACGCAACTCCGCACCGTAGCCCACCACCACGTCGGCCAGGGTGGCCGTCGCGCCGTTAACCTCGATCGTCGCGGTGGGGCTGAGGGTGTAGGTGGTGGCCGTTCCCGCGCGGTCGGTGAGGGTGATGGTCCCGGCCGTCGTATCCACGGCGGAAACCTGCCCGCACACCTCCGCCCCCCGGGCGGTGATTGAGACGATGGTTGTGGCGTCCGTGGGGTCGGTCTGGAGACGCACGTTCACGCCGGCGAGAAGCTGGTCCAGCGTGCCGGCCTGCCCGTCGATGGTAATGACGGCCGTGGGCGAAACGCTGTACGTGGTCTGGCTCGTCGTGCCGTCGTGGGCCGTCCGGGTGACGGTGATCGTGCCCGCGCCGGTGTCGACGCTGTCGACGGTGGCGGGGGCGCACTCGCCGATGGCCTTCACGCCGACGGCGACCGTGGCGTCCAGGGCCGAGACGGTGATCTGGGCGAAGAACCCCACCGCGATCCCGCCCAGCGCCCCGGCCTGCCCGTTGACGGTGACGAGGGCGCCGGCGCCGAGGGTGTAGGTGGTGGCGACGCCCTTGCGGTTCGTCAGGGTGATCGTGCCGGCCGCGGCGTCCACGGCGGAGACCTGCCCGTCGACGTGTTGCCCGACGGCGGCCATGGACGTGATGGTGGTCGGGTCGGCCGGGTCGGTCTGGAGCTTGACGCTCAGCCCGGTGATGAACTGATCGAGGGTGGCCGTCGTCCCGTCGATGGTCAGCGTGGCCGTGGGGGATACGTTGTAGGTGGTCTGGGTGACGGCGCCCTTGCGCCCGGTGACCGACACGGTGACGGTGTTGGCCACCGCGTCGACGGTGACGACGGTGGTGGGGGCGTGCTGGGCGTGGCCGTGTCCCTTGCCCCACAGCGAACCGGCGCCGCCCTGGATCAGGGGAGTGACGACGGCCTGGATCACGGTGGCGCGATGCAGAACCGGGGCCGGGTGAACCGCGTGGGCGGACAACAGACAACGATCCTCGAGTCCTTCCATCCGCGGGTAGTTCTTCTCAGACATCGCAGGGCCTCCAATGCGGTCACAAGGTGATTCTTCCGGGCAACGGTTGCCGTGATTCTACTACGGTATCATCGTACCGTTCGGCCGGTCGGAATCTGTAAAAAATTCCCGCGGCCGGGGGGGGCGGTCAAGGCTGTCGGGCGAATTTGGAGTTTGCCGTTTACCCCGGCCGGGCGGGGCGGTATCTAATGGGCACGTTTGGCGTCACGTGGCACAGGTCGTTCCTCTAACCTGACGGACAAGTGAGACCGGCATGGAACTCAAGGCACTGGACTGGAGCATCGTCGGAGCGTACTTCGTGATCTGCCTGGTGATCGGGCTGTACTTCACCAAGCGGGCCTCGGGCAGCATGAGCGAGTTCTTCCTCTCCGGCCGCTCATTCAGCTGGTGGCTGGCCGGCACGGGCATGGTGGCCACCACGTTCGCCTCCGACACCCCCCTGGCCGTTTCGGGGCTGGTGGCCAAGAACGGGCTGGCGGGCAACTGGTTCTGGTGGTCGCTGGCGATGGGGGGCATGGTGACGGTATTCGTCTTCGCGCGGCTGTGGCGCCGCAGCGAGGTGATGACCGACCTGCAACTGACCGAGATGCGGTACGGCGGGCGCCCGGCGGCGTTTCTCCGGGGCTTCCGCGCCCTGTACATCGTGCTGATCCTGGGGATGATTCCGGCGGCCTGGGTGGTGGGGGCGATTCTCAAGGTGCTCAACCAGACGGTCTTCTACGGCATCAACTTCGCCGCGTTCCAGCCGGGGGGCATCGTGGGCGACCCCAACACCGCCGGGTTCCTGGCCGCCACCATCGAGTTCTTCGTCCAATCGTTCGGCGCCAGTCCGCAGGGCGCCCTCGATGGGCTCCTCATCGCCGTCCTGCTGGGCATGACGGGGATCTATTCGGTCCTGTCGGGCATGTGGGGGCTGGCGCTGACGGACTTCTTCCAGTTCTGGCTCAAACTCAGCGGCTGCATCGTGCTGGCCGTCGTGGCGGTCGGGCATTCGGATATCGGCGGGGTGTCGGGCCTGCAGGAGAAGATGGTCCAGTTGTACGGAAAGGCCGAGGGCAGGGAGATCTTCCAGTTCATCCCTGACTTCAGCGCCGCCAACCCCTGGCTGCCGCTGCACATCTTCCTGATCATGGTGCTGGTGCAGTGGTGGGCGGGCAGTTACGCCGACCCCGCCGGCGGCGGGTACATCGTCCAGCGACCGGCCAGTTGCAGGGACGAAAAGCAGTCCCTGCTGGCGACCCTGTGGTTCCAGATCGCCCACTACTGCCTGAGGCCCTGGCCGTGGATCATGGTCGGGTTCGTCGCCCTGGTGAAATTCCCGGAAGTCCGCGTTTGGGCGAACACCCCCGGCAGCCCCGACCCGGGGCAGGGCTACGCGATGGTCATGCGATGGATCGGCCCCCTCGTGCCCGGGCTGGCCGGGCNATGGCCGCATTCATGTCCACCATGAGCACGTTCATCAACCTCAACGCCTCCTACTTCATCAACGACTTCTACAAGCGATTCCTCGTCAAGGAGCACACCGAGAAGCATTACGCCCGGGCCTCGCAGGTATCCTCGGCGGTGCTGCTGGCCATCGGCGGGGTGGTGGCGTTCTGGCTCAAGAGCGTTCCGATCGCCACGCTGTGGAACATCGCCGCCGCGGTGGCCGCCGGCGCGGGCGTGGTGTCTGTACTGCGGTGGTTCTGGTGGCGCATCAACGTGTGGGTGGAGTTCGCCACCATGATCACCTCGCTGGCGATCTTCAGCACGCTGCAGTACCTGCTGTGGCTGCAGGACGGCAAAGTCCTGCCCGCGTGGATGGGCGGCTTCATGGACAAGGTCATCGCCGTGGATGAGTACAAGATGCTCATCATCGCCGGGCTGACCACGGTGGCGTGGGTGGTTACCATGATGCTGACGAAACCGGAGAAGACCGAAATCCTGGTGTCCTTCTACCGCAAGGTCCGCCCGGGCGGCCCGGGGTGGGGGCCCATCGCCAAGCTCTGCCCGGACGTCAAGCATGACGGGACGCTGGGGCTGAGCCTGGTGGCCGTCGTCGTCTCCAGCGCGATGATCTTCCTGATCTTGCCCGGCGTGGGGGCGATCATCTTCGGGCACTACCTGAAGGCGCTGGGCCTGCTGGCCGGGGCGGCGGCCTGCGCGGTCGTCCTCTTCGCGCTGATGAACCGCATGGGCTGGTCGATCGTCAGCGAAGTGCCCACCGACACGGGCGGCTCGGAAAAGACCCCGCCACCCGAATGAGGGCGCCTCACGCGCCGGGTGCCATGCTTCTACGCGCAGCGGAGAAGCATGCCGGGACGGTCCCCCGCACGAGCATGCTTCTGGCGAGAAGATGCCGGAAGCATGGCACCCGATAGTGGGGGGGGAGTCTGCGTTGACTGGCGGTTCCGCGTCGCGGGGATTCGCCCGGATCAGACCTGGTTGGCCTGCCGGGCCAGTTGCATGAGCGTCGCGTGCGTGCCGGCGGCCTGGGCGGGCGTGGCCCCCTCGGCGGGGCGACGCTGCACGTACGTGCCGTCGGGCCCAAGCTCCCACACCTGACGCTGGTCGGCCAGTTGGACCTGGAGGATCTCCCACAGCCGTCGGCGGGCGGAGGCCTCGTCCACCGGCGTGATGACTTCCACCCGGGCTTCCAGGTTGCGGTGCATCCAGTCGGCCGAGCCGATGTAGAACTCCCCGGCCAGCGGATCGGCCTGCCCGGCGGCGAAGTGGAAGATCCGGGCGTGCTCGAGGAACCGCCCGATGATCGACGTGACGCGGATCGTCTCGCTGAGCCCCTTTACCCCCGGGCGGAGGCAGCAGAAGCCGCGGACGATCAGGTCGATGCTCACGCCGGCCTGGCTGGCGCGGTAGAGGGCCTCGATGATCGACTCGGCCTCGAGGCTGTTCATCTTGGCGACGATCCGCGCGGGGCGACCGGCCTTCTGGTTGGCGATCTCCCGCTCGATCATCTCCAGGAACCGTTCGGTCATGTTCACCGGGGCCACCAGCAACTGCTTGTATTGCCGCTTCTGGCTGCGCCCGGTGAGGAAGTGGAACAGGTCGATCAGGTCGCTGTTGATGGGTTCGCGGCAGGTCAGGAGGCTCACGTCGGTGTAGAGCTGGGCGGTGACGACGTGGTAATTGCCCGTGCCGATGTGGCTGTAGCAGACCAGCCCGTCGCTTTCCTGGCGGACGACGAGGGTGGTCTTGGTGTGCGTCTTGAGCCCGACCATGCCGTAGACGACGTGGACGCCGGCCTTCTCGAGGGCCTGGCCCAGCTCGATGTTGCGAGCCTCGTCGAAGCGGGCCTTCACCTCCACCAGGGCCACCACCTGCTTGCCCGCCTCCGCCGCCCCGATCAACGCGGGAATGAACGGGCTGTCCATCCCCGTGCGGTAGAGGGTGATCTTGATGGCGAGCACCGCCGGGTCTTCGGCGGCCGAGCGGACGAACCGCTCGATGCTCGCGTTGAAGCTCTCGTACGGGTGGTGCAGCAACACGTCGTTCTGGCGGATGACGCTGAAGATGTCGGTGTCGGGCTCGGCGAGGGCCTTGGGGGTTACCGGGGTCCAGGGCTCGAACCGGAGCCCGGGCAGGCGGAGGGAGGCGATGGCCTTCAGGGCAGTGTAGTCCAGCAGGGCGGGCATGGGGTAGACCTGCTCGTCGGCGAGTTCGAGTTCCTGCATGAGGAGCGAACAGATCCACGGGTCGGTCTGGGCGGGGGTTTCCAGCCGCACCACCGGCTCGAACCGCCGCTGGCGGAGTTCCTCTTCCACCAGCTCGCAAAGGTCCTCGACGTCTTCGGGGTCCTGCTCGACGTCGGCGTTACGCGTGACGCGGAAGAGCATCGTGCTGGCGATGATCATGCCGGGAAACAGGTCGGCGAGGTTGTGGCGGATCAGCTCGACGAGCGGGATGAAGTCGTAGGTCGTCTCGTTGTGCCCGTTGATGCGGACGAGGGGGGGCAGGACCTCCGGGATCTTCACGCGGGCGAACAGCGGGGCCCCCTCGGGCTCGTAGCGAAGCACCACGCCCAGCGAGGTCGAGAGATTCGAGATGAACGGGAACGGGTGCCCCGGGTCCACGGCCAGCGGGGTCAGCACGGGGAAGACCTTGCTGTGGAAGTATTGATCGCACCACTGCCGCTGGGCGTCGGTGAGGTCCTCGTAGGTGTGGAGGAACACCCCCTTGGCGGCCAGGGCGGGTTGAATGACGCCGCCCCAGGCGGCCGCGGCCCGGGCGTGCATGTCCTCGACCATCCGACGAATGGCGCGGAGCTGCTGGCGCGGGGTGAGCCCGTCGGGCTTGCGGGCGCCCCGCCCGGCGGCGGCCTGGCGAAGCAGCAGACCGACGCGTTTCATGTAGAACTCGTCGAGGTTCGAGTTGCAGATCGACAGGAAATTCACGCGTTCGAGCAGGGGGGTTCGGTCGTCCTCGGCCTGGCGGAGGACGCGGGAGTTGAACTCCAGCCAACTGAGATCGCGGTTGAAGTAGTTGGTCAGGCTCACCGCGTCGGAGGCCGGCGCCGGTTCCCCGGCGGCGGGGGCGTCGTGGAACGACTGGCCCACGTAAGAGCCTTCCGCGACGTGATTGACGTTGGGCTTGCGACGAGCCTTCATGGGCCGACTCCGCGATACTCTTGAGGCGAATGCGTCCTGCATGATCCCGTATCCCGGTTAGAGCTCGGAAGAATCTATAACATGATACGCTTGTCGCCGAACGATACGTAAATCCTAACCGGATATCGTGTTCCAGTCAAGGTCTATTCGCCGCCCCAGAGCCTCGGCCAGCAGGTCGCTTTTGTGGTGGGCGGCCAGACGCTCCGGGGCGGCCTCCCCGACGGACCGGCAGGCCACCAGCAGCCGCTTGCCCGTCAGCGTCAGGGCCACCTGGCGGACGTGCTGGCCATGCTGGCAGTCCAACGCGTCGGCCAGGCGGAGCAGCCCGCCCAACAGCCGCACGCGTTTGCGCCCGGGCTCGTCCAGCCAGCGGAAGTGGGCGTGGGCCAGCGTGGGCAACGCCCGGCGGTGGTAGCGGGCGATGTTGGCCACCACGAGCCGATCCGCCTCCGACAGCCCCAGCTCGCCCTCCGCCAGGATCATCCGCATCGACTCCTTGTGATGCCCCGCCTGCCCGCCCCGCCAGCCCACGTCGTGCACTAGCGAGCCGCATTCCAGCAGGAAGCGATCGTGGGCGTTCAGGTCCAACGCGGGGGCCAGTTGGTCGAACAGGTTCAGCGCCAGGGCCGTCACGTGACGGCTGTGGGCGACGTCGCCGAACGCCCCCGCGAACCGGTGGACCTCCGGCGGGACGGCGGTGGCAGGGGCGGTTTGGGGAAAGAGGGCGGCCTGGGCCTGCTTGAGCTTCTCGCCGGTGCGGATCATGCGGGCGAAGGCCTCGCTCAGCCCGGCCTGGCGGACGGCGGCGATCGTCGCTTCGATGTCGTACCGCGGTTTGTAGTATTTGACGCGGACGCCCGCGGGCCCGGCCGTCAGCAGGGCGTAGCAGGAGCGTCCGCCGCCGGCGTCGGGCCTGCCGACGCTGCCGGCGTTGACGAAGAACGTTCCCCCGGCCCGGGCGACGAAGGGCTTGTGGGAATGCCCGGCGACGACGACATCGGCCCGCGCCTGCCGGGCCAACTCGCCCAGGCGTTCGTCGCTGATGCCCTCTTCGATGTACTCGTCGAGGGAGTCCGGGCTGCCGTGCACCAGCAGCACGCTTTTGCCCGCGGCGTCCAGGCGGAACTGCTCGGGCAGGGCCTGGAGGTGCCGCCGATTCGCCGGCGAGAGCTGCCGCCACGTCCAGGCGTACATCGCCTGCTTGAGGCTCAGCGTGGATGCATCCTTGTCGGCGGCGGCCAGACGGAGGCAATCCCGATCGATGTTGCCCAGCACGCCGGTGATGCCCCTCCGGCGAATCAAGTCGACCACTTCGTTAGGCGAGGGGCCAAAGCCCACCAGGTCGCCCACGTGATGGATTTCGTCCGCCCCGCGGCGATCGACGTCGGCCAGGACGGCCGTCAGGGCCTGGAGGTTGGCGTGAACGTCGCCGATCAGCGCGATCGTGCGGCGCGGGGTTTGGCGGCGCCGGGCGCCCGTCGTCGGCGCGGGGGTTTGGGGACGCCCGCGGCGGCGAGAGTGTGGCGCAGTTGTGGCCATACGTGTTCCTTTTGGCATTTCCGCCAGTAGGTCAAGGCTTGTTCGTACAGGGCGCGGCGGCGCCGGCGGCGGTCGCGGGCGAAGGCCTCCAGCGTCCGGGCCGAGTCACTCGGGGCCGGTGGAAGTTCCCCCAGCAACTCCTCCCAGACGTCGCTGTCGTGCATGTCGCCCAGGAGCGACTGCATGCCCTTGGCGGCCCGGAGGGCGCGAGCGACGGATCGCCCGTACATCGGCTCGAAGACCTCCAGCGAATATCGCAGCCATTTGGCGGCGATGCGCATCCGGTGATGCCGCGCCCCGGCGCGGGGGCGTTTGAGGTCGCCCTGGTAGGACATCAGGTCGTCCAGGAGGCCCAGGACGGCTTTCTGGGCGCGGCGAAAGGCCTTTTCCCAGGCGGCCCCGCGGGGGGGCAGGGCCTGGGCGATCCGGGCCAGCGCCGAATCGATCTCTTCCAGCACGCCGCGGCGGCGGCTGCGGGCCAGCGCGGACACGACCTCGCGCTGGGCGGCGCGGCGGCGGATCGTCAAGGTCGCCAGAAGCCCCGTCAGGCCCTCGCGCCAGGCGGGGTGGGCGGCGATGGCGGCCTGGAGGGTCTCGATCTGCACGTCGAGGTCGCGGGCGCGCCCCAGGGCTCGCGTGATGCGGCGGACGGCCTTCCGCCACGTGCGGGCGCGGCGGGGCAGACAGGGCTCGAACAGCGTCAGGGCCGAGCGAAGGCGGCGCGTGGCCACCCGCATGTCGTGGACGGCCTCGGTGTCGGCGGCCTCGCGGACGGGCGCAATCAGGGCGCGGGCGGCCGCGGCGCGATCCCGGATCGCGCGGGCGCACAGGGCGCAGTAGGCGGTATCGCAGGCCTGGGGCATCGGGGTGTCCTCACCGGTCGCCCATGCACGTGCCCACCAGCCGGGCCGTCTCGATCAACGGGTGGTCCGGCGGCACGACGCGGCGATGGCCGGCGACTTTCTCGAGCGGCACGGGGACGGCCCGCTCACCCCGGTAGGCGACCATGACGTTGGTGACGCCCTTGGCCATGAGTTGGACGGCCTTGGTGCCCAGGAGGGTGCAGAGCATGCGGTCGAAGGCCGAGGGACCCCCGCCACGCTGCACGTGACCCAGGCTGGTCACCCGGGCCTCCGTGCCGGTGAGTTCCTGGAGCTGCCGGGCGATCCGGCTGGCCATCGGCTCCTGGACGACGTGATACGCCCGCATCTGTCCGTTGACGCGGCGGACGACCGTGGGCAGGCTGTCGCGTTCTTCGTCGGTGGACAATTCGCCGACGGGGGTGGGCGCTCGATCGCCCCGGGCGGCTTTGGCCTTCTTGCCCGCGGCGGCCTTCCGGTCGTGCTGGGCTTCCTCCACCGACCGGGCCCCCTCGGCCACCGCGATAATGCTGAACCGCTTGCCCGTCCGCCGCCGCTCCTGCAAATACGCCGCCACCGCGTCCAGGTCGTAGGGAATCTCCGGGATCAGGATCACGTCCGCCCCGCCCGCGATCCCCGACGCCAGCGTCAGCCAGCCCGTCCGGTGCCCCATCACCTCGCACACGATGATGCGGTGGTGGCTGGTCGCCGTTGTGTGCAGGCGGTCGATGGCCTCGGTGGCAATCGTCATGGCCGTGTCGAACCCGAACGAGAAGTCCGTCTCAGCGACGTCGTTGTCGATGGTCTTGGGTAACGTGACGACG
>JAPLNA010000392.1:13703-21045 GCA_026693065.1 Planctomycetota bacterium | reverse complement strand
GCCGCCGCCGACGCCGACCCGGGGCGCCCCGGGAATGTCCGACTCGTCGATTCGGAGACCTCGCAGGAGACCGACCTGCTCGTGGACGCCCTGGCCCGGCGGCGGTATCTGCGGGCGATGGGCGACCATCAACAGAACTGGTATCGCGCCGCCCGCCAAGCCGGCGGCGCCTTCGTGGCCCTGGTGGCCGAACCGCTCGTCCAACAGTGGGACCTCCAGCCGCTCGTGGCGGCCCAGGTCCTGGAAGTGTAGGCCCCCCATGCTGACGATGCCGTGGGCGTTGCTGGCACTGACGGCCCTGCCGGCCCTGGGGGCCATCTACTGGTTCCGCCGCCGCTCGCGAAAGCAGATCGTCTCCAGCCTGATGTTCTGGCAGGACCACCGCCAGGTCCGCGCGGGCGGGCGGGTGCTGGACCGCATGCAGACGCCGCTGCTTCTGCTGCTGGAACTGGCGGCGGCGGCCCTGCTGGCGGTGGCGGCGGCCGCCCCCGCCCTGCGACGGGCCGACACGCGAAGCCCCCTCTTCGTCGTCCTGGACGATTCGCTCTCCATGCAGGCCGGCGGCGCCCGATCCGCCCGCGACCTGGCCGTCGAGGCCCTGCTCGAGGAGATCGGGACCGACCAATACGCCGTGCGGTTCATCCGGGCCGGGGCGACGGTCAGCCTCATGGGCCAGGCCGTCCGATCCGCCCCCGACGCCCGCACCCTCCTGGCCGACTGGACCTGCCAGTCGCCCGGGGCGGACCTGGCCCGGGCGGTGGGGCTGGCCGGCGAGATCGGCGGGCGAAACGCCCGCGTGCTCGTCGTGACCGACCACGCCCCGGCGGCGCCGCTGGATGGCTCGCGGGTGCGACACTGGTCGTTCGGGCGCGAGCAGCCCAACGCGGCCTTCACCGCCGCCCAGCGCAGCGACGGGCTAACCGGGGGCAAGGTGCTGCTGGAGGTCGCGAACTTCTCCGACGCCGGACGATCCGTCTCGCTCCAGGCCAGCGGGGCTATCACCCGTCAGTGGGCGCTCGATTTGCCCGCGGGGGGCAGGGGGCGAGTGCTGGCCGACCTGCCGCCGGGGGCGGGGCCGTTGTCGGCCCGGATCGGCGACGACGCATTGGCCGCCGACAACGCCGTCACGCTGGTGTCGGAGTCGGCCTCGCCGGTGCGGGCGGCGGTGCGGATCGCCGACGAGCCGCTCAAGAAGGCCGCCCTGCGGGCGCTGGGCGCCTGCCGCGGTGTGATCGTCGCCCAGGACCGACCTGACGTCATTTTCACCGACGCCGCCGTTGCGGGCGACGAGCGGGCCTGGCGAGTGAGAATCCTGTCCGGCAAAGACGCCAAGGCCTTCACCGGCCCCTTCGTGGTCGACAAGGCCCATCCCCTGGCCGACGGGTTGGACCTGGCCGGCGTGATCTGGGCGGCGGGCAAGGACGCCAGGCCCGCCGGGCGGGCCCTCGTCACCGTCGGGGAGAACGTCCTGCTGGCCGATCATGAATGGGCGCCGGGGCGGCACGAGGTGCAGTTGGCCCTCGATGGGTCGCTGTCGACCGTGCTGGAGTCGCCGGCCTGGCCGGTGTTGGTGAGCAACGTGGCGGCCTGGCGTGCGCGGGCCTTGCCCGGCCCGGCCCGGGCCAACCTGGCCCTGGGCGTGCAGGGGCAGCTTACGCTGGGCGACGACGTGGCGGCGGTCCAGTTGACATCGCCCGGCCGCCCGCCTCGAACCCTCGCGGCGCACGACCGCCAGGTGGCCTTCGAGGCCGACCGCGCGGGCGAGTACACCGCCTCGGCCGGAGCTTCCCGCTGGACCTTCGCCTGCAACGCCCTGGCCGAGGGGGAGTCCGACCTTCGCGCCTGCCGCCCCGGGCGGTGGGGCGCGTGGGACCAGGTGAAGCTCTTCGGGCACGAACTGGTCGACGTGAGTTACCTGGCCTTGCTCGCCGTCCTGGGTGTGCTGGTCGTGCACGCCGTCCTGGCCGCCCGGGCCCCGAGGAGCCAGCCATGACCTTCCAGAACCCCGCCTGGCTGCTCCTGGCGCTGCCCCTGGGGCTGTCGATGTGGATGTGGCCCATGCCCTCGCGGCTACTGGCGGCGCTGCGGGGGGCGGTGTTGACGATGATCGTGCTGGCGCTGGCGGGACTGAGCGTGAAGGCCCCGGCCCGTGGGGGCACGGTCGTGGTAGTGGCCGACCGCAGTCTGTCCATGCCCGCCAGGGCCGCCGAGGAGCAAAAGGAAATCATCGACACCCTCTGGCGTCGGATGGCCGGCGGGGACCGCCTGGCGGTCGTGTGCTTCGGGGCCGCCGCCGCCGTGGACCATCCGCCCCAGGCCGGGCGGTTCGACGCCTTCTCCGCCGACGTCTCGCCCGAGGGCTCGAACCTCGCCGAGGGGATCGAGACGGCCCTGTCGCTGATCCTCCCCCAAGAGCCGGGGCGGGTCGTGGTCGTCAGCGACGGGCAGTGGACGCATGCCGATCCGGCGACGGCGTCCGGGCACGCCGCCGCTCGCGGCGTCGCCGTCGACTACCGCTGCATGGAACGCCCCCGGGCCGACGACGTCGCCGTGGCCGCCCTGGACTGCCCGCCGGCGCTGGCCCCCGGCGAGTCGTTCATGCTGACGGGCACGGTGGCCTCGCCCGTCTCGCAGGAGGTCGCCTACGAACTCACTGGCGGCCAGACCGTGCTGGCCACAGGCAAGGCTCAGGTGCGGGCGGGCCTGACCCCCCTGGTCTTCCGAGACACCGCGGCCGAACCCGGCGTGGCCAGCTACCGTCTGAAGGTCACGGGCCCCGCCGCCGACCCCGTCCCCGAGAACAACGCCGCCAAGGCGATGGCGCAAGTTCGCGGCCCCAAGCCCATCCTGCACGTGGCGCCCGAGGGCAACGTCGCGCTGGCACGCCTGCTGGCGGCCGGCAAATTGCCCGTCCAACCACGCCTCGCCGCTCAGTGCCGCTGGGGGCTGGAAGACCTCGCCGGATTCTCGGGCGTGATTCTGGAAGACACCCCGGCCGGGGAGATCGGCCCGGACGGCATGGCTAATCTCGCCGCCTGGGTCAGCAAGGGCGGGGGCGGGCTGATGTTCACGGGCGGGCGGAACTCGTACGGCCCGGGCGGGTACTTCCGCTCGCCGCTCGAACCCGTCATGCCCGTCTCCATGGAACTTCGTCGCGAGCACCGGAAGCTCTCGCTGGCGATCGTGGTGGCATTGGACCGCAGCGGCAGCATGTCGATGTCCGCCGGCGGCGGGCGGATCAAGATGGACCTGGCCAACCTCGGGGCCATGCAGGTGGCCGACCTGCTGACCGGCATGGATCAGTTCGGCTGCATCGCGGTGGACTCGAGCCCGCACGAGATCGTGTCGCTCCGGGAGATGGACGAGGCCGCCCGCGCCAAGGCCAAGAGCACGATCGGCACGATCGGGTCGGAGGGCGGAGGGATCTTCATTTACGAGGCCCTCCAGGCGGCCGGAAAGATGATCGCCCCGGCCGTCGCGGGCACGAAGCACATCATCCTCTTCGCCGACGCCGGCGACTCGGAACAACCCGGCGACTACCGCACGCTGCTGGCGGCGATGAAGAAGGCGGGCATCACCGTCAGCGTGATCGGCATGGGCACGAAGACCGACTGCGACGCGGCCCTGCTGGAGGACATCGCCAAACGGGGCGGGGGACGGTGCTTCTTCTCGGACAAGGTTTCCGACCTGCCCAGGCTGTTCGCGCAGGACACGTTCGTCGTCGCGCGGAGCAGTTTCCTCGAGCAGAAGACCGCCGTTCGCACGACCGGGTCGCTGGCGACGCTGACGGCCCGGCCTTTCCCGGACATGCCGGCGATCGGCGGCTACAACCTCTGCTACATTCGCCCGGGGGCGTCGCTGGCGGCCCTCTCGCAGGATGAGTACAAGGCCCCGATCGTGGCGGCCTGGCAGGCCGGCGTCGGGCGGGCCCTCTGCTACACCGGGCAGGCCGACGGGCCCTTCACGGGCCCCCTGGCCGCCTGGCCGGACGCGGGAGAGTTCTTCACGTCCCTGGCTCGATGGACGGCCGGCAAGGAGGGCACGCTGCCGGGCGACATGATGGTCACCCAGGACGTCCGCGAGGGCGTCTGCCGGGTCGTGCTGCACCTGGACCCGGAGCGGCCCGTGCCCGCGGGCGTGGGGACGGCCGTGCTGGATTGTCTCGTCGGCCAGCCCGGCTCGCCCCCGGAGGCCAGGCAGGCGGCGTTGCGGTGGGTCGCCCCCGACCGGATCGAGGCGACGCTCCCGCTGGCCGGCGGGCAGACGGCCCTGTCGCGGCTGAGCGTGCCCGGGGCGGGCGAGGTCTCGCTGCCGCCGGTGTGCCTGCCGTACTCGCCGGAATACTCTCCCGCGGCCCGGCGCGACGGCGGGGCCGAACTTCGCCACATCGCGCGGGCCACCGGCGGGAGCGAGCGGCTCAGCGTCGCGGGCCTGTGGGACGACATGCCCCGCGCCAGCCGCCCGCTGGCGATGGCGCCCTGGCTGGCGATCGCGGCGATCGTGGTTCTGCTCGCCGAGGTGCTCGAACGGCGGATGTCGCTCCTGTCGGGCGCCCTGAGCGGGGGCGGGTGGGTGTTCCGACGCGTTGTCGAAGAGAGGGTCGCGAAGGCGAAGAAGAAAGAGAAGACGCCAAAACGCAAGCGTGCGGAGGGTATCGCCGCGAGCCCCGCCGCCGCGAGCCCGGGGACGCAGAAGAAAGAGGAACCGGTGGAGGAGGTCAAGCCGCCCCGGGAAAACCAGGGCGTGATCGATGCGATGGAGCAGGCGCGGCGCAGGGCGACACGGCGGATGGACCGGAGCGATTGACGCCGTTGCTTGTCGGCGGAAAACTACCGGAAGAAGGACGGGTTGAACGATGACTCAAGACACGTCGAACGCGGCCGCTGAAACCCCAGACAAAGAACCTTCTCCGCCCCGGCCGCGGGCGAGGCGGTGGGTTTTGGCGTTGGCGGTCGTGGGCGTGCTGGTCTGCCTGGTGGTGGCGGCGTGGCTGGCGAGGGGCAAGATCGCCCAGATGCGGGTCGACGCCCTGGCCGCCGAGATTCGCGGGCGGGGCGAGCCGCTGGACTGGAAGGACTTCGCCGAGCCCCCCGTCCCCGCCGACCAGAACGCCGCCCCGCTGTACGAAAAGGCCGCCAAGGGGTTCCTGAAGGAAGGGCCGGGACTTTCCTCGGAACAGGTAGACCAGATAGAGCGACCGATCCACGATCTGGTCATGAATCGCCAGTTCCGCCGAAGCCATCGTGCCGAGGTCAAGAAGGTATTGGACCTGTCTCGGGAGTCGCTGGCCCTTCTGCGGGAAGGGCACGCCCGCCCCGGGGTGGACTGGGGGCTGGATTTCAGTAGACCGGCGACGGAAGGGCGTTTTCCTGAAATCTGGCGCAGTATTGACCTGAGCCGGGCGGCCGCGCTGGCGGCGCTAGAGGCCCATGACGCCGGCGATGACGAGGAAGCCGTCCAGCGATTGGCCGAAGCGATGGCCCTGGGCCGGGCCATCGGCCGGTTTCCCGGGGGCTTTTCGATTCAGTACCGGATGGCATGCCAACAGGCGGTCATTTCCGCCATCGAGCAGATTCTGCCGACGTTACGGATCGGAAAGCCACCCTTCGCCTCGCCTCAACAGGCGCGAGACCTGATGGCCGAACTGCTGGACACGGACTCCATGCAGAGCCAAAGGGTCCGAGGCCAGATGGCCGACCGATGCGTGGCCTTTGAGATAGTTCATCGCTTGGGCAAGGGCGAGAACCCGATACATGCGGAGATGAAGAAGGCTTGGCTTCGTCCCGAGGTTCTGTCATCGGAATGCCTCCAGATTCTCCGGGTCTTCGCGGTCAATATCGACGTGGCGAAGGAGAAGACCTACCCGGCGGCGATGGCGAAACGGGAACAATGCCCTGACAACTTCGAGGCATTGAGAGAAGAGGGGGGGCTTAGCGATCGCCACCCGATACTTTGGCTGCTTCACTCCGGCTTCGACATGATGGAGGGCGTCCACCTTCCCTCGAGTTTCGGGGTATTCGCCCGAAGTCGGATGGCGGGGACGGCGCTGGCAATGCGGCTGTATGAGGTCGAGCGGGGCAAAGGCCCGGCGACGCTGGAGGACCTGGTCGCCGGCGGAATCCTGGCCCGCGTGCCAGAGGACCCGTTCAGCGGCGCCGGCGGAAAGATCCAGTACAAGGCCGATCCGCAGCAGCCGCGGCTCTACAGCGTCGGCGAGGACGGCCGCGATGACGGCGGGAAGTTCACCCTCGACGACAAAGGGGGCGCCCATGACGCACCGGACCTGGTGTACTTCCTGAACGGCAACCGGCCGCAGGCGAAACCTGCCACCCGGCCGTGATCGCGGGGTGGTGATGGGCGATCAGGGCGTTTGGCGCCGCGGGATGTAGCGGGCGGCCTCGGTGAGGGCGGCGGCCAGCAGCGTCACGGGGACGGCGGCGGTCGCGCCCCAGAGCACCCAGCCTCCGACGGCCAGCAGGGCATAGCAGAGGCCTCGCCGCCACGCGCCGGCGGGCGGGCGGAGCTTGCGGACGCTCCGGGCGATCCACAGCAGGCACTGGAGCAGGAGCAGCCCCGTCAGGATGCCCGTGGTGGAACGGGCGGCGGCGAGGGGGCGGTCCTGGAAGGCCCAGATCGTCACCGTGCCCTCCCCGCCGGGGCTGGTGAAGTCCTTGCGGATGCCGATGTCGGGCAGGTCGATCGGGAGGGAGAAGGTTCCCATGGCGGCCGCGGCGCCGGCCCTGACCGCCCCGCCCGGTGAACCCACGTCTTCGAGGCCGTATTCTTTGGTGTCGCCCGCTCGCGGCTCGGCGGCAGGGCGATTGGCTGGGCCGCCCGGCGGAGGGGCCGCGGGCGCCGCCGCTTGTCCGGAGCCCTCGCCAGCAAAGTAGCCACCTTCACCCCCGCCGCCGCTGCCGCCGCCGGGCATGCCGAAATCGTCGTTGCCCCCGGCGCCAATGCCCCCCCCGTAGACTCCCATGTCGCCCACGCGGGGCGGCTGAACCCGTCGAGCGTCCGCCTTCGCGGCGACGCCGAGGCCCCTGGCGTAGCGGTTCTCCTGGAGCTGGGAGAGTTTGTCCGACAGGTCGGCCTGCTGCCGGGCGACCTGGCTCTTGCTGTCCTTCTCCAGTTGATCGGTCAGGGTGCGGAGGGCCTTTTCTTCGTCGGCGCGGCGTTCGGAAATTTGCCCGAGCCCGCTCCGGTCTTTGCCCTTTGGCTTTCCGGTGGCTTCTTTCTTGCCGAGGGGTGTCCCTTCGCGCCCCCGGGTCAGGTCGGCCCCGATGGCCTCCTGCTGGGCGCGGTTGGCCGAAACAAAGAACTCGGTCGTCCGGTTGAGGGCCTT
>JAPLNA010000392.1:1002-13691 GCA_026693065.1 Planctomycetota bacterium | reverse complement strand
GGCCTTGTCTCGCTCGCCCTCGGCCAGCCCGGGGTTGACGTTCATGCCGTTGATGCTGTCGTTGATGCTCGCGCCGGCGTCGGCCTGTCCCTGGCGCTTGCCCCAGGCCTCCTGGATCGCTTCCTGCTGAGCCTTGTTGCTTTCGATGGCCTGCTGGAACTTCCGAAATTCCTCCGCGCCCAGGCGGTCGATATTGCTCCGGGCGTACTTCCCCAGTTCCTCGCGTGCGGCGGCCTGCCGGGCGTTGAGGGTCTGCCAATTCTTCAGCATCCCGGTGTTGTTCCGAGCTTGCCCAAGGATCTCGCTCTCCACAGAGTACCGCTCCCCCCGACTGGTCAGGGCCCTCAGGTTGCTCTCGATCTGGTAGGCCTTGGCGAGGACCTCCGTGCGGGCCTCGTCCATCGTGACGCCCGGATCCGCGTAGCGGAAGCCCGGGGGCAGCCGAAGCGTCCAGATCGTCCGCACGACGTCGATATCGGCCAGGCGGATCGCCGGCGGCTCGATCTTCGTCGCCACGCCCAGCGGGCCGCTCGCCCGACCGGCCAGGTACGCCTTCACCGTGTAGGGCAGCCCGGTGGCGGAGGTCTTGACCAGGGGGATCAGCACCTCGTCGGCCGCGTAGGCCGCGTCGGTCGGACGAACGGGCTTGACGGCCTGGCCGTCCACGTACGCGCTCCAGACCGTCAGGGCCTGGGGCACCTTCATCCGCAGGTACTGCTTGCTGCGGTTCTGAAGCAGCAGTTCGACGAGGTATCGCCCGTTGCCGTCCTTGTCGATAACCGTGGTGACGGTCATCAGGTCGACGATGGCGGTGACCCGCTGGGCCTGCTTGGCCTGCTTGAGCTTGAGGCTCAGCGACCAGTCGGTCGCGAAGGACTGGAAGACGTATTGCAGCGAGGGGGGCTGGCCGCCCAGCAGGGCCTGCTGCTGGCTGACGGGCACGCCGGCCAGTTCGCCCGAGGCCTCCGCCGTCAGCTCGTGCCGGGACAGGTTCTGCACGGCCAGCACGGTCTGGCAGCCCTCCGACACGTCCGTCAGCAGTCGGGGGACGGCCAGCGAATCGGTCTTCGGGCCGATCGGAAGGGCGAAGTTCACCGCCACGTCCAGCACGCCGGTGACTTCGTTCACCAGCGAGACCCTCCAGCGTTTGCGGCCGCCCTCGGCGTCGTCAACCTTGACGCTTCGCATGGCCGCCGACGTCACCGCCGCCAGCGGGGCGTACTCCTGGGGCAAGGTGAAACTCACCTGGTCGATCGGCGAGCCGGTGATCGTGTATCGCAGGCGGTAGGTGTACCAGGCCGACGTCGGGGCGATGCTCACCCCGGCGACGATCTCCACGCCGGTTCGCGTGGGGCGCGGGCTGACCTCCAGCGTCAGGGCCGTCGCGGGGCGCTGGTACTCGTAGGCGAACTGGACGGCCCGGATGTCGTCGGCGTTGAGCCAGCCGGCGAGGGACTTGGGCGGGACGCTCTGGAGGTTTTCGCTGCCGACGGTATGGCCCTGGAGCGCGCCGGCCAACTGGACGGCCAGGCGTCCGCTCTGGTGGGCCAGCGGGGCCCCCGCGGCGTCCAGGGCCGTTACCTTCGGCACGGCCAGGGCGCCCGTGGCCGCGCCGGTGCGAACCAGCACCAGGGCCAGCCGCGTGCTCGTCACGCCGGCTCGCAGGTTCACGTACAACCGCCGCCCGGCGGGGGTGGCCTCGACGTAGTGATCGTCCACCGCGCCGCCGACGGCGCTGAGGACTTCGTAACCGTCGGGCAGGGCGAAGGCGGCCTCGAAGATCCGCCCGCGCTTGGCCTCCAGGTCCGCCTGCACGAGCAACTGACACCGCCGCCCGTCCAGGCGCACCAACTGCTGCAGGGCCGCCCAGACCTCCGCCTGCGCGCGGTGAAGCGACAGCGTCAGGGCGAACGGGCGGTAGGGCCAGTAGTACGACGCGAGCGGGCGGGAACTGTCGGCGGGCAGGTCGGCCTGATCGGCGCCCAGAGCGCCGCTCTGCCGCCGCCCGCCCTCGGCGGAAATCTCCGTCAGCGTCATTCCCCCGGCCGCGTGCAGGTTCACTGTGCCCGTCTCGCGCCCGACGTCGGCGGCCTGGGGCAGGGCCAGCTCGAAGGGCGAGTCGAGCTTGGGCAACTCAGCGGCCCAGCGGGCGGTCACTACGTAGGTCTTGGCGGCCGAGCGGTGCAGGCGCACCAGCACGACGTCGTGGGGGCGGCCCTGCACCTGGGCCGTGCCCGTTACGGCGAAGTCTCGCAGGTTCGCGCCGCTCACGCCCGTGAGTTTCAGCCCGGCCGGCAGGAGCAGGCGGAACTGATCGTAATCGGTGGCGCTGAAGGTGTAGGTCAGGTGCGTTTCGCCGACGAGCCCCCAGTGCTGGAAGACGACGTCGTGGTCGGCCTGCCCCGACAGCGTGCGGTCCAGCGTCCCGCCCAGGGCCTTGGGCGACCACCGCAGCGACAGCCGCCGGGCGATTCCCAGCGGGACGGTCCACTCGGCGCCGGCGGGGGTTTTGCGGCTGGTGAGGGTGCCCTCGGCCTCGGGGGCCTCGAGCAGCAGATCGTCGCCGGGCAAGGTCACGGTCATCACGCCCGCCGGAAGCGGGGGCAAGGTCATGGCGACGGTGGGCCGACCGGCGACGGTCTTGGGCGTGGTGGCGGCCGTCGATGCCGTCGGCGCCGGCCGGGACGACCACCGGCGTCTCGTTCAGCGACGCGGCGACGACGGCCAGGCGCTCCAGCGGCATGGGCACGACCGCCAGGCCCTTGCCCAGGACCTGGACCTGGGCCGAGAGGGTCAGGTGGAATTTGTCGCCTTCGACGGCGGCGGCGTATCGCACGTCGGCCAGCCAGACGCGACCTCCGGCGGGCGGGGGCTCGTTCGCCTGCTCGGGGTGCGCCCGGTTCCACAGCTCGAGATAGCGGGCATAGGGCACGAGGACCTTGGCGGCCTGGTCGGCCTTCGTCGGATCGCCCTCGTAGGGCACGACCAGGGCGGCGGGGGCGGGCGTCGGCGGGGCAGGGGGGGCCTGCACGGGCGCCTGAGCCCGTGCCGGCGACCAGGACATCGCGACGACCAGCATCGCCGCCCCGACCGTCGGGGCGAGCTTGTTCACCCGGCGGGCCTGGGCGGCGATCCATCGCGCCAGACCGCCCGTCAGATACAGCCCCGTCAGCGTCAATCCGGCGTAGAACATGCCGTTCATGATCGCCGTCGTCGCCGGCCACCACGTCGCCGCCAGGCTCGTCGCCACCAGCAGCGCGAGGACGCCCCGGGCCTTGGCGCGGGCCTTGCGGCGGATGCACAACAGCCCGACGATTCCCGCGACGGTGAAGCCCAGCAGGGCCCGCCGATCGAGGGAGCGTTCGTCACTCAGCGAGACGGTCAGGTTGCCCTGATCGAGAGCGGTGAAGGTCGTCTCCCGCCCGCGCCAACCCCCGGCCACCAGTTCCACCGGCAAGGTGTATCGCCCGGTCGCCAGGCCCACCGTGGTGTCCAAGCCGGGGGGGGTCTTGTCGGCTCGTTCCGACTTGTTCACGGCGGCCGCCGGCCGAGTGGCAGGACGGTTCTCCGACCATCCGTGGATCGTCCGGGTCCTGTCGACGGCTGACTCTTGGATGGCATCCGCGGGCACGTCAGACTCGGTCTCGAACTGGACGCCCGTGGCCCGCGCAGGCAGTTGTTGCTTGAGGCCGGTGGCGGCCGCTTTGGGCCTGGCGGCCGATTCAGACAGCACTTCGGCCAGCTGCTGATACGCCGGCGTCTGGGGCTTGGGTTCGTCGCTCATCATGTGGGTGTTCTGCCCGGTGACGTAGTGTCCGCCGGGCGTCAGCACGTGCCAGGTGACCAGGTTGACCTTGACCCCGGGCAGAGTGGCCGCGGCGAGGGTGATCGGATCGGTCGAGGGGCTCTTGGCGGCATAGACGACCTTGACGGTGCACTTCCTGTCCCCGCGAGGCAGGGGGACCATGTAGTCGCCGCGGGTGTCGCGTTGGGGCTTGGCCTGATTGCCGTCGACGCTGATGGACCAGAGACTGGCCCGCTCGTCCAGGTGGATGCTCAGGAACTGCAGCCCGGCGTTGACCAGATCGAACCGGGCCTCGGTCCGCTGGTCGCCCTGGGCCTCCAGGTAGGTCGTCAGCGTCGCCGAGGCCGCCAGGGCCGGGGGGATCGCCATCGGCTTGTGGACGGTGGTCGTCAGCGTGACGACGGGCGCGCCGCCGCCCTCGAACCGCCAGGCCGCCAGCACGCGGTTGGCGCCGGGGGGCAGGGACAGGTCCGCCGAGTCCACCCAGCGGGCGTCGGCGGCGGAGGCCTCGACGGCCAGTTCCTCGCCGGCCTGGACGGCGAGCACTTCGGAGACCTGCTCGGCCCCGGCCGGTCGCACCAGAGGCAGGGCGAACGCCCCGGCGGGCATCGGGCGGGTATACTCGACCTCGACGGGGACGACGCCGTCGGCCTCGGAGTCCAGGGCGATCTTCCAAAGGTCGTACCGGGGCCCCTTGTCCGCCGGCGAGCCCTCGGCGGGCACGCGCTGGCGCGAGGCGATCTGCCGGCCCGGCACGCGAATGGTGATCTGTTCGCCCAGCGACACATCGGCCAGCAGCGACAGTTGGGCCGTCCGGGCGCGGCTGACATTGTAGCGGATCGTCCAGGAGGCGGTGAGGCCCTCGGGGCGGAGGGAGACCAGGCCGACCGAATCGGCCGCCAGCCTTGCCTTCCGCCGGCTGATCGACAACGTGGCCGACCCGGCCCCGTCGCGATCGTACGTATAGGCCAGTTGCACCTGGCCGGTGAGCCCCATCGAGGTCATCCGCCCGACGGTAACGGGCTTGAGGACCTGGGCGACGGAGACGGCGGCAGCGTCCAGGTCGCCCGCGGTCGTCACGGACACCACGCCCGAAACGGCGTCGGCGAGGCACCGGAGCATGGGGACGGCGATCTCCCGGGGCGGGGCGCCCGCCGGCCAGGCCCACCCGGCCGGCACGTGCTGGAGGGTGACGCTCACGTCGGCGACGGCCTCGGGGGCCACCGGGCGCGCCAGCTCGATCTGGAGGGTCCGGCCCGCGGGGGTTGAACCTGCGGCGGGGGAGTCGGCCAGGTGGTACTCGAATCCGTCGGCCCGCCCGTTGACCGTCACGCCGACGAGTTCCCACCGCTCCGCCGCCGGCGGCAGGGCCAGCGACAGGTCGAACATTTCCGCTCCGACGGCCGTCACCTGGAACTGTCCCCTCAGCGTCAGGTTCTTCTCGCTGACGGTGAGGCTCTGGCGGTCCTGGCTTTCCCGGCGAAGGGCCACGCCGGCGGTGCGGAGTTTCACGGACCATTGGTCGCCCCAGTGGTAATACAGCCGCCCGGCCAGCAGGCCGAACGCCTCGGGCATCCGGGCCGAGCGAACGTCCTCACGCCGGGCGTCGACGAGTTCCTGCCCGCGGACGCGAAGCTCCTTGCCGGCGTTGACGAGGAGATAGCCGCGTTGGAAGGCCGCCTCGGCGAGGGAGATTCTCGGACTCCGCCATTCCTCTCTGGCGGGGACGACGGAGGTGGCCTTGATCTGGATGGCCAGCAGGCCCCGGCAGGCCGACCGCAGCCTCACCGTCAGCGTCTGCTGCCCGCCCTCGCCGGGCGAGGCCGCCGACCACCGGACCAGGTCCGGGCAGGAGACGCTCGTGACCGTCCAGCTCTTGTCCAGCACGAACTCCAGCTCGCGGACGCTGCGCCCGAGCACGTCCACGGTAAACAGGCAGTAAAGCGTCTGATCGTTTCGGCCCAGCTCGACGCTGGTGGTACTCTCGCCGACGAGGATGGGCCTGGCGGCTTCCTGCCGCCCGTTGCCCAGGAGCACGGCGGTTACGGCGTCGCGACCGCCGATCGTCAGGTCGACCGTGGTGCGGTCGGTCGCCCGGTCGTAGCGTCCCTTGGCGGCCGCGGCCGTCGTGCTGATGTCCAGGTCGCCCGGGGCCGACAGCGTCATCGTGCCCGCCACCGCCGGCGGAATCGCGATGCCCAGTTGCAGCCCGCCGGCGGGGAACTTCGCCAGGGGCACCTCGGCCAGAACCGCCGAGGCCGACACGGTCACCTCGTGCTCGCCCTTGCCCGTCACCAGCAGCACGAGCACTCCGCCGTCGTAGCCCAGCGGGGCGCCTTTGCCATCGAGTTTGACTTCCAGCAGTCCCAGCCGCCCGAAGGCCATCGGCACGGCCACCGGCGAGTCGCTCAGCGAGACGACCTTCAACCGCCCCGTCAGGGCCAGATTCTGTCCGGTGACGACGGCCTGGTATTGCGCGTCGGTAATCTGGGCCAGTCGCTGGCTGTCGGCGGCGCGGGCGTTGCCCCTGGCCTGATCGAGCAGCTTGGCGAACTCCGTGCGATCCATCAGGACGGCCTTGGCGCCGTCGTCGATGACGGCCGCCAGATCGCGATAGGGCACGTAGACCTTCGGGGGGTTTTCGTCCTCACCCGGGGTGGCGGCCCGGGCGGAGGCGGCCAGGACCGGCGCGCCCAACAGGCACGCGAGGGCGACTCGGCTCATCGTGCGGTAGTTCATGACCTCACTCCTTGTTGGCGGCGTCGGCGGACGGGGCGGCAGGGGGGGGCGGCAGGGGCGAGGGGTCGCCGCCCGGGCGTTTCCGCCGCCGGCACAAGAGCCACTGGCCCGCCCACATCGCCAGCACGACCAACACGGCGAGCACGCCGTGGACGGCCAGCAACCCGGCCAGCCGCGGCGCCCACAGGTTCGCCCCCGCCAGAACCACCACGCCGGCCAGCACGATCAGCAGGCGGGTGAAGCCCGGCGCCAGGAGCATCGCCGCGCCGGCGGCCAGGATGACCGCCCACGTCAGCACGGCGAACCATTCCTTGCCCATCAGCGTCAGCGACAACCGCCCCGGGGCGCCCTGTCGCTGGAAGCACACTTCCCGCCCTTGCCCGGCCAGCACGAACGCCAGCGGGGCCGGCTGATTCGCCCCCATCTCGCTCAGCAGGCCGCGGGCCTCGTCCGAATCCGTCTGCGAAAACAGCCGGTCGTGGCTCAGCAGCAGATCCTCCGTCGGAATCCACAACCGCCAGAGCGTCACCTGGAAGGCGACCTCCTTGGGCAGCGAGGGCACGAGCAGGGCGGCGGCCGAGGCGTTCTCCTGACCGTAGCGAATGTCCAGCACGACCCGGGTCACCTGTCCGGCCGAGGGGGGCAGGCGGACGATCCGCTGGTCCTTGTCGGGGGAGACCTCGACGGGGGCCTCGGCCCCGTTGAGCAGCACGCCGTAGAGCTTCGCTCCCGGCGGCATGGTAATCGGCAGGCGGTCGCCCTTGCTGCTGGTGATCAGGTACACCACCCGCCCGTTGAGCCGCCCGTCCCGCGTGAGAACCTGCTCGACGAGCGTGCCGGTGGCCATCGTGGAAATCACGGCGGCCTCTTCCTGCGTCACCACAGGCAGCGACAGCTCGAACGGGGGACGCGTGTACTTGAACGCCAGCGAGGCGGCCTGGCGGTGGGGGGCGTAGGGCAGGTCGATCTCGCTGCCGGGGTCGCAGGGGGTCAGGTTCGCGATGGTCGGCTGCCCGATGGCGAGCGTGTCGGCCTTGGCGACGGCCAGGTGCCCGCTCTGGTCGGACAGCGTCCCGGCGGCGAGGATAGGCTCGACCTTCACCACGGTGGCCGCTCCGACCGTGCCGGCCTTGAAGGGCCTCCGCGACGTGACGAACAGCCAATGCACCCCCGTCACCGGCGACTGGAGCACGACCTTGTAGTAGGCTGCCCCCGTCGCCGGGGCGCTGGCGGGCCTGGTGGTTGCCTCCGCCGGCGCCGTCGAGCCCGCCGGCGGCGAATCCACCCGCGGCCATTCCTTCACGTTCTCCCCGGTGATCTGCACTCCCGCGTCGGCGAGTTCCGTCGGCACCTGGAGATAGAACACGTCGACGGGGGCGTAGAGCACGTTGAACTGGACGGCCGCCGAGTCGGCGATCGCGCCGGGCTGGATGTTCACCAGGCGGTGGACGACCGCGGAGACCTGCGAGGGCTTGGCCGCGATTCGGAAGGACGCGCCGGCGGGCTTGTCGCGGTCGACCGCGCTGAACTGGAAGCACATCTGCGGCGACAGGGCGGGCCAGGAGGGCTCGGCGCCGATCCCCGCCAGCGACTGCGGCTGCATCTGGTCGGAGGATTCCACCTGGGCCGTCAGGTTCGCCGGCACGTGCAGCACCAGCCGCCCGGTGTAGTGCCTCAGGTTGGCCTTGTCGGGCAGGGGGAGGGGGAAGCGGACGGGCTCGTCGCTCCGCGCGCGGGGGCGCCGGGCCTTCAGCGAGAGCGTCATGGCCCCGAGCACCTCGCGTTTGAGCAGGATGTTCAACTGGCGGTCGGCCCCCGCGCCGGAGAACTGGAATTCGTCGACGACGTCGGCGGGCCCGACCGAGAGCAACTCCCACGGCTCGGGCAGGCTCATGCTCACGCGGAACACGCCCGCGCGTTCGATCGTGTAGCTCAACCGCCCCTCGAGGTGCTGCCAGGCATCGGCCACCCCGAGCGACCAGGCCTGCGAGACCTCGATGCGGGGCTCGACGCTGCCGATGGCGAGGGTGGCCGAGTGGTCGGCCGTCGTGAACTCGTAGGCCGTCACGCCCGCCTGGCCGCTCAGGTCGCTCGGAAGGCGCCCGGTATCCACGCGGGCCAGGCCCTTCAGGTTCCGCAATTCCACCGACCGCCGCGGGGCGTGAGTGACGGCGACCAGCCCGGTGCGGCGGAGCACTTCCTGCGTGATCGCCGGCGTGAGGGCCAACTCCACCTGGGCCTCCTTCAGGAATCGCTCCATCTTGACGGTGAGGTTGTAGGCGTCCTCCACCGGGGAGAAGAGCTTGACCTTCAGCAGTTGACCGGCCGGCCCGGCGGGGTCCTTGAACTCGCTGACGTCCCACTTGGCGATGTTGGCCCCCTCGACGTTGGTGACCCGGAAGTCGCCGGGCAACTGGATCGTGAACGTGTCCACCCCGCGCCGGCGGATGTCGTACGTGAACTTCAGGTCGTGCGAGATCAACGCCTCGGCGACGTGGATGTGCTCGAGCTGGCTGCTGATGACGACGGGCTGCAGCTCGGCCGCCGCCTGCGTCTTGGGCTTCCAGGAGAGTTTCACGCGGTCGGCGGCGCCCAGGAAGGCCTGGAGTTTCGTCGTCCCGGCCCCGCCGGCGGCCGCCTGCGTCGTCGTGGTTGCCGCCAGCATCGGCTCGACGTCCACCTTCATGTCCTGCTCGGGGATGACCAGCTCCAGCGTGGTGATGGCGGCCTTGGGCAGGGCGAACTCCAGCACGTTGAGCCCCGGCTGGGTCTGCAACTGACGGACGAACTCGACGCTGACGACCTTTCGCCCGGCGCCTTTGGTCAGCAACACATACTGTCCGCCGGCCACCCGAAGCAGCGGGGGGGCTGCCTTCTCGTCTCCCCGAGCGACGGAGGCCTTGGCGACGGCGACCTCGCCCAGCCCCAGCGGCACGCTGACCCACCCGTCGGCCAGCACGTCGACGGTCAATTCCATCTTCAACGTGGCCAGTTCGGCCCCGACGGCGCCGTCGAAGCGGGCGACGCTGATGAGATAGCCCCCCGGCGCCGCGGCGGCCGGGCCGGCCTCCGCGGGCGACCCCTGCGCCGCCTGCCACAGCCGCTGGAATTCCTTGTAGGGCAGGAACACGCCCTGGTTCTCGGCGTCCATCAGCCCCTTCATCTTCTCGTAGGGCACGTAGACCTTCTCGGGCGCCGGGGCCGAGGCCGCCGTGTCCGCCCCGCAGGCCGCCAGCGGCGCCAGCCCGCCCATGATCGCCACGACAATAGATGTCCCCAGACGCCGAAGTTGATTGGTGGTCATGCGCCGATCTCCCAACAGGGCCTCGAAACGGTTCATCCGCCGTGCCGCGGCAAACACCGATACCCCGCCGCGGGTGCTATTAACTAGACGCTTGAGACGTTCATCGGTTCTTGAAAAAATCGGAACCGGCCCCCGCTTTTTCACACTACTCGTCGTTGGCCCGGGGAATTCCAATGGTCGGCCAGACAAAGAATTCTATGCGTACCAGGGTCCGGGCGGACATGTCCGGCCGACCGGTGGGAATTTGGCGGCTGGGCTGGACAAACCCAACCCGAGATCGGATATAAAGGCGGCATGCCATCCAAAGACAAAAGCCATCACGACGTGGAGCCGTCCGTGCCCCGGCCCGGCGATCGGGGCGTGAACCCCTGCCCGGCCTCGCCCGAGCAGATGCAGTGGTTCCGGGATGCCAAGTTCGGACTGTTCATCCACTGGGGGCCCGCCAGCATCGCCGGGGCCGAGATCAGTTGGGGCCGCATGGACCGCATCGAGGGCGGACAGGAACACCAGACTGTCCCGGGCCGGGTCTACGACGAGCTCTACAAGCAGTTCAATCCCGTGAAATTCGACGCCGACGCGTGGATGGCCCTGGCCAAGGCCGCCGGGTGCCGCTACGTCGTCTTCATCACCAAGCACCACGACGGGTTCTGCATGTGGCCCACCGAGCAGGTGCGGTGGACCGACCCCACGAAGCCCCGGCATTACAGCATCGCCGAGACGCCGTTCCGTCGCGACATCTGCCGGGAGATCGCCCAGGCCGCCCACAAGCACGGACTCCGGCTCGGCTGGTATTACTCCACCCGCGACTGGACGCACCCGGAGTACCTCCAGGGCGACAACCGCGTCTACAACGCCTACTACGAGGCCCAGGTGCAGGAGCTGCTCACACACTACGGGCCCGTGGATGTCATGTGGTTCGATCACGCCTTTGGCGACTGGAGCCAGTTCACGATCGAGAACCTGTTCAAGGCCATGTACCAGGCCCATCCCAACCTGTTGGTCAACAACCGCGCCGCCCGCGGGCTCAACAACATCCCGCCCGGGCGGCTGCACGATCTGGTCGAGGCCGACTGGGACACGCCCGAACAGCAAATCGGGCACTTCCAGACCGGCCGGGCGTGGGAATCGTGCGTGACGATGACCCAATGCCGCCACGACTCGGGCGGGTGGTCGTATCGCCCGGGCGAGCCGACCCGGTCGTTCGAGGACTGCCTCCGCCTGCTGGTCAGCTCGGTGACGGGGGACGGCAACCTGCTGCTCAACGTCGGCCCCACGCCCGAGGGAGAGATCCTGCCCGAGCAGGTTGAGGTGCTTCGAAAGATGGGGGCCTGGCTGGCCAGGTACGGCCAGAGCATCTACGGCACGCGGGGCGGGCCCTTCGTCAACGGCTCCTGGGGCGGAAGCACGCGGAGCGGAAACAAGATCTGGCTGCACGTGCTCGAATGGCCCGGCGAGACGTTGACTCTGCCCGCCCTGGCGGAAACCGTCCTGTCCGCCCGCACCCTCGACGGAGCGGCCGCCACAACGGTCCAGACCCCCACGGGCCTGGAAGTCTCTCTACCCACCGCACAACGAAACCCGTTGGATACCGTGATCGAATTGACCCTCGCCCCAGCCAAGGAGTGACAATCGTGAATATCCGCGTGGACGGTCAGGCCGCCCGAGTGAAAGTCAGCCCCGAGCTGTACGGGATCTTCTACGAGGAAATCAACCACGCCGGCGAGGGCGGGCTGTACGGCGAGTTGGTGCAGAACCGCGATTTCGAGGCCAACCAGATCCCCGAGGGCACCGGCTGGGCGGGCAACCTGGTCCGGACGCCCAACGGGTGGCTCGAGCGGAGGTGGTTCGCCAACGAGCTGCACGGGTGGGGCCTCATTGCCGAGGGCGGGGCGAAGGGCTCGATCCGCCAGGAGGCTCTCACGCCGATGAGCGAGCGCAACCCGCACTCGATGCGCCTGCTGGCGGTGAAGACCGGGCGGCGATTCGGCGTGGCCAACGGCGGGTTCTGGGGGATGAACTTCCAGCAGGGGCACACCTACGACCTGGTGTTCCACGCCCGGACCGAGGGCGGCGAGAAACACGACCTGGCGATCAGCCTGGAAAGCGCCGTCGGGCATAGGAAGTACGCGACGAAGGTGATCAAGGGCGTCGGAGGCCCGTGGAAGGCCTACCGTTGCTCCCTGAAGGTTTCCGGCGGCGACCCGCGCGGGAGGCTGGCGATCTGCATGAACAAACCCGGCACGGTGTGGTTCGACTTCGTGTCGCTGTTCCCTCGCAAGACGTTCAAGAAACGCCCCAACGGCATGCGACCGGACGTCGCGCAGACGCTGGCCGACCTGAAGCCCGGCTTCCTGCGATTCCCGGGCGGGTGCGTGGTCGAGGGCTTCATGCTGTCCAACCGCATCCAGTGGAAGAACTCGATCGGCCCGGTGGACCGCCGCGTGGGCACGGTGAGCCTGTGGGCGTATTACAACACCAACGGCATCGGGTTCCACGAGTATCTGCAACTGGCCGAAGACCTCGGGGCCGAGGCCATGTACGTCATCAACGCCGGGATGAGCTGCCAGTTCCGCCACTGTGAGGTCTGCCCGCCGGAAGCACTCGAGGGCTACGTGCAGGAGACGCTGGACGCGTTGGAGTACGCGATGGGCCCGGCCGATTCGACGTGGGGGGCCCTCCGGGCGGCTAACGGGCGCAAGGAACCCTTCCGGATCAAGTACGTCGAGATCGGCAATGAGAACTCGGGCGAGGACTACAACCGCCACTACAAGGTCTTCCACCGGGCGATCAAGGAGCGGTATCCGGAGATCATCACCATCGCCGACAACCGCGAGATGGGCG
>JAPLNA010000392.1:0-984 GCA_026693065.1 Planctomycetota bacterium | reverse complement strand
GGGCGAGGCCCCCGTCGAGATGGTCGACGACCACTACTACAGCACCCCGGAGTTCTTCTTCGAGAACGAAGGCCGGTATGACTCCGCCGACCGCAAGGGCCCGGCGATCTACGTGGGCGAGTACGCCTGCAACGCCGGGGTGGGGCAGGGCAACCTGCTGGGGGCCCTGTCGGAGGCGGCGTTCATGATCGGCATGGAACGCAACAGCGACGTCGTGAAAATCTGCTCGTACGCCCCGCTGCTGTTTCACGTGAACGACATATCCTGGCCGGTGAACTTGATCGGCTTTGACTCCAGCCGGGTCGTCGGGCGATCGAGCTATCACGTGCAGAAGCTCTTTTCCCGCCACCGCCCCGACGAGGTCCTGCCCACCACGGTCGAGGGCCCGGCGGACCCGAAGGCCCGCCAGGTCTACGCCCTGGCCGGGCTGGATACGTCCGCCGGCGAACTGGTGCTCAAGATGGTCAACCGCGCCCCCGCCCCGCAAACCGTGCAGGTAACTCTCACGGGCCTGGCCCTTCGCGGCCGAAAGGCCAAGGTCGTCACGCTCTCCCACGCCGACCCGACGGCTGAGAACTCCCTGGACGACCCCGACGTCGTCGCCCCCGTCGAGAGCACCGTGCCGCTGGCGGGCGAGCCGTTCTCGTACGATCTGCCGGCCTACTCGCTGACGATCCTTCGCGCCCCGGTGACCGCCTAGTCGCCGCCGGCGATGGTTCCGTTCCTCGCCGGGCTTACGACCGGGGCGGTGAAGGAGTAACGGCGCTCTGGTAGGCCCTGACCTCGCACAGATGATTGTGGTTGTTGGTCGTGTTCCCGAACATGTTGATCCGGATGAATTGCGCTTCAACCGGGTCGAACGCGTGCGTGTACCCCCCGTCACCCGGCTTGGTGTTCTGTTTCATGTCGACGATCTGTTTCCAGTCGCCGTCCTTGCCGGTCAGGGAGACTTCGACGTTATACCGATACGCTCGCCCGTCGCCC
>JAPLNA010000391.1:1804-8155 GCA_026693065.1 Planctomycetota bacterium | reverse complement strand
CTCTCGCCGACCCTCCGATTCCGGACACCTCGCGGACACCTCCCGGACACCTGAAGGACACCTCAAGGACACCTGAGGGACACTTCGAGGGCACCTGAGGGACACCATCCCCGCGGAGAGTAGCCGGTAGCCGGTAGCCAGGAGAAGAAACGGCCTGCGCGGCGTTCATTCCCAAAGTCATCGTTCTTCTCTCCTACGGCCGTCGGCCGCTCCCCACCGGCTACCGGCTACTTTCCGTCTCATCACCCCAAACCAGCGCCCAAATCCGCGAAATGAAGCCCGGCGGTGTCACCTACATCAATCCCAACTCGCCAATCCCCTCCTACCAGGCCCTCCCCCCCGCCCCCCCCCCCCTCCCCGCCCCGTACCGCGCCGAATTTTTTTTTCAGAATTATTTCGCCTGCGCAAAGAGAGCCTCGGAATCGTTCGGCCAGCATCACGTCCCCGACATGTTTGCCGGGCAAGCGGAAGTCAGTTACCTTTCGTATATGCCGCTGAAGTGTTTGAGCAGGTCGGGTCTGTCGCTACGCAGATAGACGGGGATGTGCTCCATCGGGGCGTCGGCGGAGACGACCTGTCCCCCCGAGTGCTTCCTGCCGGTCCAGGCATCCGTCCATTCGACGCCGGCGGGAAGGTAGACGCCCCGGCGGCGCTGCTCGTACTGGAGGATCGGCGCGACCAGGATGTCCGGGCCGAAGAGGAACTCGTCTTCCACGTCGGCGGCTTTGGGGTCGTCCGGGAAGTCGAAGAAGACCGGGCGCATGGGCGGCGGCCCATTTCATCTGTTCCATGATATAGGGCCGCAGGTTTTCGCGAAGGAACAGGCAGGCCCGGATATGGCGATAGCTGTCTCCGCCGAGATTCCAGGGCTCGTTGTTTTGCCGGAAGCCGTGCGTGCGGAAGATGGGCATGAAGACGCCGTACTGGAACCATCGCACGATCAACTCGTGGAAGCTCGGGGCCGCGGGGTCGGGGGTCCAGAAACCCCCGATGTCGGCGTTCCACCAGGGGATGCCGCTCATCATCGTGTTCAGGCCGGCCTTCATGTACAGCTCGAGATGCTGGAATGACGACATGACGTCGTGCGTGCACGGGCAGGCGCCGTATCGCTGACTGCCCGCCCAGGCGTTGCGGCAGATGATCACGACCTCGTTCTCGCCCGTGGAACGCAAGCCCTCGTAGACGTTCTTCTGGTGGGCCACCACGAACATGGAGTGCGACTCCAGGGCCGGGCCAATGTGGAAGAGAATCTGGTCGTAGTCGTCTATCTCATGCATCTCGTCGCAGGGGTCCAGCCAGAACGTGCGGATGCCCAGGTCGAAGAAGTTCTCCTTCCACTGGCGCCAGAGGTATCGGGCGGCCTCCGGGTTGGTCGGGTCGTACTGATAGTGCAGCGGGCGTTCGGGGAACCCCATGCCCAGGCAGGGGATGGTGTCCTTCCTGCCCCCGATGGAGCCGGTGAACAGGCCGTGCTCCTTCATGTGGGCGAAGTTCCTGCTGTCCTCGTTGACGAGGGTCCAGGGCGAGATCATGATCCGCACGCCCATCTCGGCGAGCTCCTGGACCATGGCCTTGGGGTCGGGCCAGAGCTTCGGGTCGAGCCGCCAGTCGCCGAAGACCTCCCAGTGCGGAGCGTCGATCGTGAGCACCGACAGGGGCAGGCCCAGCCGCTTGAACTCCCGCGCCACGGCCAGGAATTCCTCCTGGCTCATGTAGCGGCACTTGCACTGCCAGAACCCCGCCGCCCAGGATGGGAACGCCGGTGCGTGCCCGGTGGCGTCGGCGTAATGCTCCAGGATCTCGGCGTAGCCGTCTCCGGCGGTGACGTAGTAGTCCATCTGCCGGCAGCCATAGGACACCCAGCGAGTCCGGTTGGCGCCGAACTCGACCCGCCCCAGCGACGGATTGTTCCAGAGGAACCCATAGCCCTCGCTGGAGACGACGAAGGGCACGACGGCCTTGACGTGCCGCTGATAGAGGTCGATCACGCTGCCCTTGAGATTGAGGTGCCGCGTCGCGTGCTCGCCCATGCCGTACAGGCGTTCGCCCTCGCGGGCGGCCAGATGAAGCTCAGCCTGAAACAGGCCCTGGCCCGCCGGCCTGAACCTCCGCACGCTGGGGTTGTCGGCCCAGACGATGTAGTCCTCCTCAGCCAGCAAGGGCGTCACGTCCTGGCCCCTGTGGCGGAAGAACTCCATGTGCCCCCTCTGGGTGTAGATGTCGCGGATCCGGACCGAGATCTTCCCGTTCCGCAGCGTGGCCTCCGTCGGCGTGATCTCGATCTGCCCCTCGGCCTCAAGCGGAATGTCCAGCGCCCAATCCGACGTCTGCCCGCCGCCCTCCGGCGTGACTCGCACCCGCAGCCCGTCCCGCCCCCACGCCTGGATGACGATCGTCTGTCCCTCGCCCCTGTACACCAACTTGCAGCCTTCGGCCCTGACTCCGATCTCGTTCTCGTTCGCCATGCAATGATTTCCATTCTCTCGTAATGATTCTCGACCGCGGCACGGCGATCATCTCGACCGTTTCCCTGATCGTATCCCGCCGTCGCACCTTGGCAAGCGGATTCCCGTCTCCTTCGCCTCTGCCGGGGCGAAAAACAAGAAACAGAAGAAGATGACGGACTACTTCCTTTCTACGGGTTGTCCGCCGAAGGCGGACCTTCGGCGGACTCCACCCGTAGCTACACTCCACGGCCCCGCCGGGGCCGAAGAACCCGGACAAGTGCCCCCGAACGCAATGCCCCGGAAAGCGGGAACAAGAAGAGTGCCCCCGTCCCTCCTTGCCCTGGAAAAGCCAAGGCAGCCGGTGTTTCCCTCCCCTCCTTGTCCAGGAAGATCTGGGACAGAAGTATGCATCCCTGCCTCTTTGCCCCGGAGGGGCAACGGCCTGTCCGCCGAAGGCGGACGGGTGGAGTCCGCGGATGCGGACGTAACCCGTAGGCAGAAGCGCCCCACCCCCTCCCCCTTCTTCTTCCCTCCCGCCCCGGAAGGGGCGGAGGAAGTGGGTGTACGCTAATGCACCTTCTTGCCTTTGCCGGTGACTTCGATCAGTTCGGCGACGTGGAAGGTGGTCGGGGCGCGGAAGACGCCCAGGCCGAGGCATCCGCTGTCGGGCAGTAGCCAGCCGTCGTGGGGGCTCAGGTTGGCGTAGTCGGTTTTCCAGGCGATGAGCTCGCGCCCGTCGGCGATGATGCGGAGGCTGGTCTTGCGGACCTGGATGGTGAAGCTGTAGCGGCGGCCGTTGACGATGGGGAACCTCCGGCTGGTTTCGTTGACGTTCATGTGCTGCCCGTTGATGTAGGCGAAGCCGGTTTCGCCGGCGTCCCAGCCGGTTTCCATGACGAACTGTCGCCCGGCGTGGGAGAGGATGAGACAGACGGTCGAGCCGCCCAAGCGCGTGAATTCCACGTGCAGGTCGTACTCGGCGGGGACCTGGTAGGGCAGCATGACGCGGGCCAGCGGGGTGGCGTCGGAGGAGAGACCGTGGCCCTGGGCCTTCCAGTGGCCGGCGACGACGTCCTTGGCCGGGTCGAGCATCGCCAGCAGGTCGATGGGCGGCGCGGTCCCGCCGGCGGCGTCGAGCCGGGCCTGGACCTGTTCGAGGGCCTCACGGGCCTTGAGCTTGTCTACCGTGCCCAGCGTGCCGGCCTCGAGGGCGCGGGTGTAATACGCCTGGGCGCGGCGGAGAGTGTTGAGCTTTCCGTTCCGGGCGGCCTTGAGGGCCAGGCCCTCGTACCAGCGCGCCAGTTCCAGGCAGGCCGGCGGGGCCGTCTCCGACAGGGCCTGGGCGGCCAGGGGAACGTACGTCTGCATCGCCTGCTCGAGGGAGTCGTTGAGGGCCCCTTTCGCCCGGGCCGGGTCGTCCAACTCCACCACGCACAGCAGCACGTACTCCTGGCGGGCGTGCAGGTCGTCGGGCTTGGCGTCGAGGGCGGCCTGGAGCTCCTTGGCGCGCTTTTCCAGGGCCAGGCGTGCGTTGACATCCTTGATCCGCTCGCCGATCTGGGCGGCGAGGTCGCGGCGTTTGATGGCCGTCGCGATCGAGAGGGCTTCCTGATACGGCCCGAGGGCCTCGGCGGGGCGGGCGGCTTTCTCCTTCGTCTGGCCCTGCGCGACGAGCAGGTCGACGAGTTGGGCGCCGGCCTGGGCCTTGGCGGCCGCCGAGCCGCGAGCGTATAGCAGGCGGTACGCCTTTCCCCGCCGCTCCTCCAGTTGGGCCGGGTCGATCTTCTGGATCGCCTCCAGGCCCTCCAGGGCCTTCAAGGCCGACTCCACGCCGTCGACCTGGGCGAGGCCCAACTCGTAGGCCTTGTTGTAGAGGGCCTCCTGCGTCGCGGGGTCATCGCCCAGCCGGGCGGCGGCCTCGACGAGCTTGGCCGCCCGCTGGGCGTCGGTGGAAGCCCCCTGGGTGACCATCTTGATCATCTCGCCGCCGCTCGTGTCGGCGGCGCAAGCCTGCCCCGCCGTCAGCAGCAACCCCACAGCGATCGATACCAGCCATCGTGCGTTCATTCGCGTCTCCATGCCCGATCCGGCCTCGCGTCATTCCGGGCGTTCGGGCATACTCGATTCCATTGTATCGGATCGCGGGCCAAACACCCATCTCTTGACGGCGTGGCGGGCTCGCGCTTGGGAAACGCCCGGGGTTCGACTATACTCGTCGGCGTGAAGATCGACCTGAAACCGTTGCGGATCGGGACTATCGAGATCCGCCTGCCCGTCGTGCTGGCGGCGCTGGCGGGGTATTCCGATCACCCCTACCGCCTGCTCTGCCGCCAGGGCGGGGCGATGTTCTGCGCCACCGAAATGATGCTCGACAAGAGCGTGCTCGTGGGCGGCAAGCTCCAGCGGCAGATGCTGCTCAAGAGCGACGCCGACCGCCCGCTCGCGGGCCAGTTGATCGGCAACGAACCGGGCACGATGGCGCGGGCGGCCGGGCTGCTCTGCCGCCTGGGCTTCGACGTGGTGGACCTGAACTTCGCCTGCCCGGTGCACAAGGCCCTTCGCCGCCGCCGGGGCGGATACTTCATGCGCGACCCCGAGGCCGCCGTCGCGATCGTCCGCGCCGTCGTCGCCGCCTGCGACCGCCCGGTGACCGTCAAGCTCCGCCGCTCGTACGAGCAGGCCGACACGGCCAACGACGCCTTCTGGCGGATGGCGGAGGGCGCCTTCGACGCCGGGGCGGCGGCCCTGTGCGTCCACGCCCGCAGCGTCGAGGCCCGCTACGCCGGAAAGGCCGACTGGGACTTCCTCGCCCGCGTCAAGGAACACTTCCGCGACCGCACGATCGTCGGCTCGGGCGACGTTCTGACGCCCGCGCTGGCCCTCCGCCTGCTCGCCCAGACCGGCGTCGACGGGGCCGCCGTCGCCCGCGGGGCCCTGGGAAACCCCTGGTTCTTCCGACAGACCGCCGACCTCGCCGCCGGAAACGAACCCTACGCCCCGGACCTGGCCGCCCAGCGGGCGGTGATCCTGAGGCACTTCGAGCATTCCTGCGAAGTCTACGGCCCGGTCCGCGGGCCCAAGGTCATGCGGAAGTTCGGCATCAAGTACGCCCGCCTGCACCCGCACCCCAAGCTCGTGCGGACGGGCTTCATCGGAATCCGGCGCCCGGATCAATGCCGGCCGCTCATCGACGAACTGTACCCCGAATCGGCCCCCGTGCCGGCGGGCAAGGAGTAGGCCCATGCGAATCGCGAGTTGTCTTCTGGCGTTGACGGCGTCGGCGGCCCCGTTGTTGGGCGAGCCCCCGGCGGCCACCAGGCCCGCCGCGGGAGAGACCCTCGACTACTGCGCCCTCCTGTTGGACGGCAACAAGGTCGGCTACGCCACGCACGCACGCCGCGTCGCCGCCGGGCAGGTCGCCACGACCGAAACGATGCACCTGGGCTTGCGGCGCGGGCCCGTGGAAGTGACCGTCGACACGACGACGACCGTGACGGAGACCCTCGACGGCGAGCCCCTGCGGCTGACCTACGTGCAGAAGATGGGCCCCCTGGCCACGAAGGTCGAAGGGCAGATCGCCAACGGCCAGTTCACCTACACCAGTTCCTCCGGCCTGGGCGGGCCCGAGAAGCAGACGATCCCCTGGCCCGAGGGCGCCCTGCTCAACGAGGGCCTCCTCCTGCTCACGCGGGCCAAGGGCCTCGCCCAGGGAACCCGATACACCGCCCGCGTGTTCAGCCCCGAAACCCTCCAGGCCCTCGACGCCCAACTCGTCGTCGGGGCCAAGGAAAAGGTCGACCTTCTCGGCCGCGTCGTCCTCCTCACGCGTACGGACATGACGCTCGCCTCGCCGATCGGCGCCATCACGGCCGTCAGCTACGTCAACGACCAAGGCGAGACGCTC
>JAPLNA010000391.1:0-1789 GCA_026693065.1 Planctomycetota bacterium | reverse complement strand
AGGGCGAGTGCCTCAAGCTCATCTCCGTCGTCGCGGGGCTAAAGTTGGAGATCGTCTCGTGCAGCCGCGAGTACGCCCTCAGCAAGGACAACCCGCCGGACTTCCTGACGAAGTTGCTGCTGACGGGCCCCCGCCCGCTCTCGCAGAGCGAGAAGCGCGGCCCCGTCGGCTATCGCCTGACTCCCAAAGGCGCCGCCGACCTGCGTTTCCCCTCCGACGGCGCCCAGTCGGCCCGCAAGCAGCCCGACGGGTCGTGGGCCCTCAGTGTAGACCCCCGCGTGCAGGCGGCCCACGAGGCGATCCCCTACGCCGGGCGCGATGCGGCGGCCCTGGAGGCCCTCAAGCCCTCACGCTACGTCGAGAGCGCCAACCCCAAGATCGTCGCCGCCGCCCGCCAAGCCCTGGGCGACACGACCGACGCCCTCCCGGCGGCCCGGAAGCTCGAGGCCTTCGTCCGGACCCACATCGAGAAGAAGGATCTCTCCGTCGGCTACGCCTCCGCCGCTGAAGTCCTCGAAACCCGCCAGGGCGACTGCACCGAGCACGCCGTCCTCCTGGCCGCCCTCTGCCGGGCCAGCGGCATCCCCGCTCAGGTCGTCAGCGGCCTGGCCCACGTGGGCGAATGGGCCGGGCGGAAAGACGTGTTCGCCCCCCACGCCTGGGTCCGCGCCTTCATCGCCGGCCGATGGGTCCACCTCGACGCCGCCCTCGGCTACGACGCCGGCCACATCATGCTCGGCGCCGGCAACGGCGACCCCGAAGGCTTCTTCGCCATCCTCGGCACCCTGGGCAACTTCACCCTCGCCGACGTCCAACCAACCCCCGCGCCGACCACGCGGGAGCATTGAGCTTTGCGTTCCGGGCGGGGACAATAGGCGAACGATGCAGGCAACGGGCACAGACATCGAACTTCGCGGACGGATCCTGCGAGCCAGGGGACGTGTCGTCGTGCTCACAGGCCCGGCCGCGTGCGGCAAGACCGACGCGGCGATGGGGCTGTATGAGCACTATGCCGCCGAAAGGGCCGCGGGGTGCGTGCTGATCGCCCCGACGGCCGGGGCGGCCGCGGCGATGCGGAGCCGCTTGCTGGCACGGGCCGGGGGAGTATTGGCGGGCCCGCGGATTCTCACGTTCGTCTCGCTGGCCGAAGGAATTCTCGCGGCGGCCGGGACCGCGGCGAGGGTGATATCGCCGTTTCGCCGGCAACTGCTGCTCCAGCGGATCGTGGATGAGTTGGCGGCGGGGAGGAAGCTCTCGGCCCTGGGGGCGGTCGCCGACGCGCCGGGGCTGATCGTCGCGTTGGATCGGTCGATCGCGGAGCTCAAGCGGGCGGCGGTGGAGCCCGAGGCCCTGGCGCGAGCGGTGGGCGAGGCCCCGGGCAAGGCCCGCGACCTGCTCGAGGTCTACCGCCGCTACCAGCAGGCCCTGCGGGCCGAGGGGCTTTACGACCTGGAAGGCCGCATGTGGGAAGCCCGCGACCGCCTCGCCGCCATCGCTCCCGGCAAGCCCCTGCCGGGCCTGGAGGGCGTGCGGGCGCTGGCCGTCGACGGCTTCACCGACTTCACGCCCACGCAGTTGCAGATTCTCCGCCACGCCGCCGGCAGCCTCGAACGCGTGCTGATCACGCTGCCCTACGTCGAGGACTCCCGCGTGCGGCTGTGGCATTGGACGCACCGCACGCTCAACGCGATCCGCCCCGCGTTCGGGGCCGACCTGGAAGAGATCGCCCTGACACCTGCGCGGGAGAATCCTGGGTGCGAGAAACCTGGGTGCCGTGGCTTGCGGCGCA
>JAPLNA010000390.1:14160-17402 GCA_026693065.1 Planctomycetota bacterium | reverse complement strand
CGACGTCCTGGCCTCCCTCGGTCCCGCCGCGGCCAGCCGCCCGGCCACCGGGCCGGCGGATCCCAGCAGTCGCCCGGGCGCCGGGATGTGAGAGCACGTGCCCAAGCCAGTGAAGGAGAAACGCATGGAAGACAGTCAGAAGGCGTCGTTGGGGTGCGGGACGCTCGTGCTGATGGCGCTGGCCGTCCTGGCCGGCGGGGTTTTCCCGCCGGCGGCTGAGGGTCAGCCCGCCCCCGCCAGGCAGGGGAACTTCGGGGACGTCTTGAAGGGGCGGGCGGCGCCCGACCTGGCGACGCTGGCCCGGAGGGCAAGCCCGGAGACGACCGGCCAGGAGACGCAGGAGGCCTTCTTGGACATCGTCCAGCTCCGCGAGACGGGCGACCGGAACGCCGTGCCCGTTTTGTCCCGGATTCTCGACAGCAATGCCGGCACGGGGCGAATCCACGGGTATGCGGCCGCCCAGGCCCTGTTCTGCATCGGCGGCGAGGAGGCGCTGGCGGCCCTGGACAAACGTCTGCTTCAGCTTGACGACTATAACGCGGAATTGGGCTCCCTGTATGTCTTTCATTGGGACATGCCCGAGCCGAAGCGAAGTCAGTTCATCCAACGGTACTTCCTCCGGAACATCGGCAAGGACGTCCAGGTGACGATGTCAGCGAAGCCGCAGGACGAGGGCGGGTCCATTCGCTTCGCCCTGACGATCAAGAACGTTTCAGCCAAACCACTGGGGATATGGATCCCCGCGATCCGCAACCTGCTCGTGCGATCGGGTGATGGGCAGTTCGTTCGGTGGCAGGAAGCCGGGATTGACGAATACGCACTGCGAGCCAAGGGGGTCACCCTCCAGCCGGGCCAGTCGGAAACGGTCGACGCCGTCGGTACAACCCAGGCCCTGGCGGGCGAGCCAACTGGGGCGCCCAAGGACGCCGCCATCGTTCTGCGAGTGGGCGTTATGAACTACTATTTCAGTAAGCCCGGGCCAATCCAGGTCTTCTTCGTTTTCGAGCAACTCCCCATGCCCGCCCCGGCGAAGGCCCGGCGGAAGATCGAGAACGCCTGGGTTGGCCGGGCGGTCTCGGACCCCGTGGCGATCACGCTGGCCCGGCCTCGCCTCGCCGCCACCCCGCCGACCCCCTCGCCGGCTGGGCGAGCCGAGGCCGTCCGACGGGATGAGCGACTAGCGGAAATCCTGAAACTGGATGCCGAGCGTCTGCACGTCGAAGACTCACTCGCCCACGCTATCGCGGCCAATGCCCCTCCTCAGGAGATCGCGGACCTCGCCTCGAAGCGAGACCGGCTGGCCGAGTTGATCGCCGGGCTCTCCGCGGCCCCGGATACCGCTCCCGTGCCGGGCTCGTTGACAAAACCACGGACGGCCAACCAGCCGGCCACGCAGGCGGGGGCGGGACGATTCAACAAGGCCGTCGTGGCGATCCGCGTGGACGCGAGCGGCAGATTCCTTCCGCCCGATATGCGAATCGCGGTCACGCTGATGGACGGCAAAGAGATCGAGACGCTCGCGGGGTTTTTCCCGGGGATGGGCACGGGGCTCGGGTCGCCCCGGGCCGGGGGCTGGGAAACGGCGATGGAGATCCTATTCCACTCGCCTGACGGGAAGAGCATCCGTGTGACGGTCTCCCCCGAGGGGGAGGCCCCGACCGTCTGGTCCGAAGGCAAGGGCGAATGGCCGGTCAGGGGAAACATCAAAGTCCAGAGGGAGGCGTTGAGGAAGCGGGCCAAAGTTGTGGCCGAACCGATCGAGGGCCAAGCGTGGGGGCTGGAGGCAGACGGCCTACGCGTGCGCCTGAGCCCGGAGAAGGTCGCAGGGGAAGCGGGAAAACCTCTCGTGCTGACGGCCGATATCCGCACGACGGCCAAGTGGAGTGTGCCGCTGGACCAGACGCACTGCAAGTTGGAGGTGGACGGGGAGATGTACCTGCGCCGCAGGGACGGGGACAGGAAGAGCTGGAGCGTGGGGGGCAAGAGCGAGTTGCACGGCGGGATTCGCGTCGACATCGACAGCCGGTGGTTCAGGGAACAGGCGACGGGCCGGTTTCTCGAACTGACGCCCGGCAAGCACACGATCCGCCTTGCGGTGCAGCCGGCGCCCGTGGAACAAGGTCTGGCTCTCGTGCCCGGGCAGGCCTTCAGCAATCCCGTCGAGATCGAAGTCCTTCCCGCCGCGTCGTCCCCCTCGACTCGTCCAGCAACTTCCGGGCCGGGGAGTTCGACTCGGGCGGGCGCGGCGGGATCGGGGGAAACCCCCTCGCCGGCCAGCCAGTCGACGGCCGGGCGGGTTCCGGCCTTGATTTCGCAACTGGGGAGTGTTTCGTGGAAGGAGCAGCAGGCGGCCGAGGAGGAGTTGGTGCGGATCGGGGAGGCGGCGGTGGGGGCGTTGCGGGAAGCGGCGGGGGGGCAGGGCGAGAAGACCTCGCGGGCCGGGGCCGCCCTGACGAAAGTGCAGGAGGCCCGCGTATTGCGGTGTTTCGAGGGACGCGACCTTTCGCGGATCGTGCCGCCGACGTTGAAGTTCGAGGCCCCGGGCTTGCCGGTGGGCTCGATATTCTCGGGCGATCCGGCGGTGCGGGCGCGGTGGGTCGAGGTGTTGGGGGAGATCGGCGATCAGCGGACGGCGGAATTCGTCGTGGACGCCCTGGAAGACTCCGACGCCGTGGTGCGGGAGGCCGCCGGCGAGGCCCTGCGGAAGATGACGGGGGAGATGATGGGCGACGAGGCGCCTCGCTGGCGGGCGTGGTGGCAGAAGGTGCGGCACCCTACGGAAAAGCCGGAGGCGTTACTGGCGATGCTGGACGATCCTCGGGTGGAGGTCCGGCGCCGGGCCATCTGGAAGCTCGGCTGGCTGGCCGACCCGGCGACGGTGGATCCACTCATCGAGCGATTCGTCGGTCGCAAGGGCGGGGCGGTGAGTGGGGCGGCCGTCTATAAGGACGAGAAGCAGCTGTCCCAGGACTGTCCGCACCTGCAGGTGGCGTTGATACTGATCGGGGCGCCCGCGGCGGAGCGGTTGATCGCGGTGGCCGGGTACGGGTGGCGGATCCGAACGCTCGCGGCGGAGGCCCTGGTGCAGATCCGTCCGCCGGGGGCCCTGCTGGTCAAGGCGCTGAACGGGTCGGACCGGGAGGCGAAGGAGGGGGCGACGAAGGTGGTGACGGTTCTCAAGCCGCTGGAGGCCGTCGGGCCCCTGATCCGGGGCGCCCCGGACAGCAACGGGCGTTTCCTGG
>JAPLNA010000390.1:0-14144 GCA_026693065.1 Planctomycetota bacterium | reverse complement strand
CGGCCCTGCCAGCGCTGAAACAGGCCTTCGCCGACACGAGCCTCACCCGCGTCTGCCGCGGTGCGGCGGCCATCGCGATGATGCGCCTGGGCGACCGGTCGGGCGAGGAACTTTTGTGGGAGGTCGTGCGAAAGGGCACAGCGGCGGAGATGAACGGGCTGGTCAGCCGAATGGGTGTCACCGAGGATGCCGCTTTCCTGCCAATGGCGGCAGAGGCTTTGGATCGTGCCGACGCCTGGCAGGGCGTGACCCACGCGGTGGCCGCCTGCGGCGGGGCCCAGGCCATTCCGGCCCTCACGAAGGCTCTCAATCACCCCGACAAGGGGGTACGGTATGGCGCGAAGGTGATGTTGCGGAAACTCGGGGCCCCCAATGCCCCGCCCGAGGAATGAACAGGAGACTATGCCGATGCGAGCGAACACCAAACAGCGACTGGTAGCGGCCCTGGGATTCGTGCTCTGCGGCCTGAGCGTGCCGGTGGCGGCCGACGGGCAGGTCGACGAGGCCAAGGTCACGGTCTGGTCGGGCGCCATGGTGCTCGACAAGAATTACGAGGTGCCGGAAGGCTACACGCTGCGGATCGAGCCCGGGACGGTGATAGAGACGGGCAAGGGCGGGTGGGTGAAGCTCGAGGTCAAGGGCACGCTGGAGGCCGTTGGCACGAAGGACAAGCCCATCGAGTTCCGCGCCACGCGCTCGCACAGTTGGGCGGGGATCCACTTCGCCGGGCCGGGCGCCGGCGGGCGGGTGGAGCCTCGCCCGTCATCCGGAATGTCCGACTGGTCAACCCTCCCCAGCACGAAGGCGGGATCCTCTGCGAGAAGGGGGCTCGCCCGCTCATCGAGGGCTGTGAGATTTCAGGCGCCCGGGTGGCGGTGATGTGCGACGGATCGGCCCCGAAGGTTACCGGCAACACCTTTGAGGATTGTCCGGTCGGCGTGCAGGTCTGGGGCTTCAAGCCCAACGACCCCCGGCCCCAGATCGGCGATAACAAGGCCGTCCGCTGCGAGATCCTCGTCTTCGACGAGCAGACGGAAGGCACGGCCCTGTGGCCGCTGGTCTACGCCAGCCCCCTGCTGACTCGCCCGGTGACACTGCACGTGGGGGCGCAGGGCGGGCGGGATGTGGTGACGGCCTACGGCCAGGGATCCCCAAGCGAGACCTGCTGGTTCTACTCTCTGGCCTTCGCGGGGAACCTGTTCACCGTGACCGCGGCCCTAGTGCCCGCTCTGCCGGGGGGCGGTTCGACCGTCGTCGACCGCATCACCGGCCCGGACGGAAAGGAATGCCGCCTCATCACGGTTAATCCCGGGGCCTCGATCCTGGGCCGCGAAGGCTGCATGGACACCCGCACCGCCTTTGTCCTCCTGGTCGCCGGGGCCGGCAAGGATGCCAAGATCCTCTGGCGAAGCCCCAAGATCGACCGCGGGTCCGTCACCTGCAGTTTCGCCGACGTCGATGGCGACGGCGTCAAGGAGGTGGTCGTCTGCACCGGGCGTTGGTGCGAAGGCAAGGGCCAGATCCTCATCTACCACGCCGTGCCTGCCCCCTCGACGGGTCCAGCCCCTTCGGCGGGCTCAGGAGAAACAACTCCCGGGCCCGGGAGTTCGACCCGGCCGGGCGCGGCGGAAGCGAGGCCGGTGGGTGCAGTGCGTTCGGGAGGTGCCGGATGAGGCGGCGGGGGAATGGTCTGGCGGGCCTTATGGCCTGCAGCTTGGCATGGGTGTGCACTTCCTGTGCGCCGGCGCCGGTGGAGCAGGGCCAGGGCCTTTCCGGGCCCGCTGTCAAACTTGTGGAACGATGTGCTTCGATCTACCTGCAGCCGGGCGCGGGGCAGGTGCTGACTATCGAGGTCGACGCCGTGGAGGGCTGCCAGCCGGACCAGGCGGCGTTGGACGACCTGGGCGAGTTCCTCAAGACCCACACGTCGAGGGAGATCGACTGGGTACGCAAGGAACCCATTCCACGTTCGGCGGCCCAAGGCGTGCCGGCGAAAGTGCTGGCGACGCGCAACGCCAGAGGTCTGCCCTTGAACGCCAACCAGGCGGGGGGTGCGTATCTGTATGTCTTGTTCTACGACGGGGGCAACAAAGGACCATGGGGTCATACGGCGGCATTCTACCCGTGCATCGCGGTGGACATGTCCGCTTCAAGTACGGTCTTCCCGGGGCTGGGCGCACGCAGGTTCCTGTCGCTCACGTTGCGGCACGAGGCCGGACACGTCCTGGGACTGTGCCGTAACCCGAAACATGGGAATGGGGCGCATTGCACGAATGAGTCGTGCCTCATGTGGGCGCGAGTGGTCGCGACCGTGTCGATAGGCAAGGCGATCTTCGGGGGCGATCCCGTCACCGAACCGCCGAAGAAGCTCTGCGAGGCCTGCCGGGCGGACCTTCTGTCGATCAGGCGAGCGGCGCCGCCGTCCGGGATGGCCTTCACGGGGCCCTTTCTGGTACGGAAGGAAGAGCAGTACACGGTGGCATCGCTTCCGGCCTTCCATTATCTGGACCTGGGCGGCCCGAAGGGGTCATGGGAGGAATTGCTGTCAGTCGCCCGAAGGGAATACGAGGCCGTTGGGGGCAACAAGCGAATTTACACCTTCGCCTTCACCCCCTGCCCGAAAAGCGCGTCGGACTTCCAACGTATCCTGCCCAGGCTCCGGGCCGCCCAGAAGGACCCGAACCCCGAAGTCTGCCAGGTGGCGAAGACCGCAGAGAGAGACCTGGCGGCCAAGTACGGCGCGGCAGAGCCGGCCTCTTCGAGTCCCTCGACGCATCAGGCCCCTCCGGCCGGCCCAGGACAAACAACTCCCCGGCCGGGGAGTTCGACTCGGCCGGGCACGGCGGAAGCGAGGCCGGGGAGGTGGAGTTGGCAGGTCGATCCTCTGCCTGCGGCCGCCGATTGGAAGCAGGCGTGGGAGGAGGCTGTGAAGTACGGACGGGCCGAGAAACTGGAGCGCCCGCGACTGCTGAGGAACTATCAGCGGGTGCTGGAGGCCAACCCGCCGCCGGAGATCGAGATCCAGGCTCGGGTGGCGATTGCCGTTGCTCTGAGGACCGGCTTCGAGCCTGCGATGGACCAGGAGGCCATTGCCTGGCTGGTGGAAACGGTGTTGCGGTTCAAGGACTCACCCGGGCACTTTGACGTGATGGCGGCTCGGGTGTACCTGGGGGAAGTCCTGGGCGCCAACTACGGGCACACACACGAGGCGATCCGCAAGGCCCTGTACCAGTCGGTCCTGGACGTTCCGGAGGATCAGGTCGTTTTTGACAGGGAATCGATGCAGCGGCTGAACGTGCCGCGGATCGTTACCGGCGCGTGGCCCAACACGACTGACTCGGGGGCTCCCGTCCCGCCGGACACGCCGGAGGCCCTGGCCGCCCTGGCCCGACGCGAGGCCGAAAACCGCAAGGCGCTCTGAGCCCGGAGGGCCAGCCACATTGCCTCCCTCCGCGACGGCCTGGCCGAGCAACTGGAGGCGATGTCTCGTCGGCCCGCGGGGCGGAACTGGGGCAAGGACGATCCCTTCCATGATCCGGCGTACGAAGCGGCCCTGGCGGGGCTCCTGAGAGAGATTGCCGCCATGCTGGGCGTGCCCTCAAGCCCCGCCGCCACCTCCCAACCGGCCGCCACCCGGCCGGCGAATCCAACGGGAGACGCCCCATGAATACGGAACAGCCACAGGCCCAATCGTCGCCGGCGACACGGCCGGTGGAGAGTGCAGGGAGATGAACATGGCGATGCGAATGACAGGCCTGGCCGGGACGGTATTGGCGATCCTGCTGGGGGCGGGCGGAAAGGTCCCGGGTGCGGACGCGGCGGCCACTCCGCCGGCCAGTGAGCCGGCGGAAGCGGCGACCCAAAGGGCACTGGCCCTGATCGGGCAGTTGGCCGGCCCGTCGGCGAAGGAGCGGGAGGAGGCCCAGAGGACGCTGGTGGAGATCGGTCCGCCGGCGCTGGGTGCGCTCAAGACGGCCACGGACGACAAGGACGTCGAGCGGGCGACGAGGGCGAAGCATGCGATCCAGCAGATCGAGGATGCTCCGTTCCTGGAGGCGGTTCGAGGTGGCGTGTCGCCGGCGGCGTACGAGGCGTTGGCGGCCAGGGGGCTGCCGGCGGAACAGGGCATGTTGCCCGTGGGGGCCGGGGCGAGTGTCGATGGTCTGCAACTGGAGGTCAAGGCCGCCGCGCCGGCGTTCCAGCAATGGGAGACGATCCGGTTCGCCCTGGTCTTCCGCAACGTGGGCAAGGAGGACGTGGTCCTGCCCGGGGGGGCGGTGACAATCCACGTCGCGGGGCAGGGGGCCCAACACCAACAGTACAGTGAGAGACCCACCGGCGGGCGAATCGGGCTGGTGCGCGCCCTGGCGCCGGGCGAATCGGCCGCGGTGGACATGGTCGGCCTGTTCGACGACACGGGCCAGTGGCGGTTGGGGCCGGGGCTGTATCGCCTCGTCGTTTCCTACACGCCCGCGCCCAGTCCCAACGCCTATGTGCCCCCGGGGCGCGTTCCGGGCCGGGCGGTCGATTCGGCCATGTGGCGCCTGGCCGTCGTGGGCAACTCCCCCGTCCACGAGAAGCTCGTGCCCCTGCTGGAACTGGCGGACACCCCGGGCGGGCATGCCAAGGCGCGGCCGGGCCTGGTGGCGTTGGGCCCCGAGGCCGACGCCGAGTTGCTGCGGATGCTGCGGGACCCCGGCCGGCCCCTGCTGCCCCGAGGCACCCGCTGGGCCGTCGGGGCACGCCGGATCCGACAGGGAGTCCCGGACCTGCTGGCCTGTCTCGACCGCCAGAATGACGATTCCTACCTGCTCTCGATCACCGTGCGGGCGTTGGGCGACATGGGCGACGCGGCCGCTATCAACCGCCTGGCCGGCGAACTGCCCAGGCGTGGGCGCGACGTGCTCTGGGCGCTCCGCCGGATCGGCACGCCCGAGACGATCCCCTTCTTCCGCCAATACGCCGACGACCGTGATTGGGAGATCGCCGGCCAGGCCCTGGCCGGTCTGCACGTCGTCGCCGGGCAGGACGTCGTCACCGGGTTGCTGGACGACATCCTGGCCAAGGAGACTCCCACTCGCCAGCAAAGCCACAGCCGCCTGAAGGCCATGGGCGAGACCGCCACCGGCACACTGCTGGAGGCCTTCACCACCTCCAAGGATCCCCACCGCGTCGACACGGCGGCCAGCTTCCTCATACCGATCCTCCAGGCGGGCGAGCGAACCGCCGAGATCAACGCCGCCATCTTCCCCCGGCTGCGTTCGGCGGACCCGGACGTCCGCCTGAAGGCCCTGGAGTTTCTTTGTCACCAGGATACCCCCGAGGTCACCGCCGCTATCCTCGCGGCCCTGACAGACCCGGACGAGCGCATCCGTCAAGCGGCCCGGGGACAGGGCAGCGTCCGAAAGCTCCCCGAGGCGACCAAGGCCCTGCTGACACTCCTCCGCGACCACACGAAGAAGACCGACATGGAAGGCATCGGTCTGCTGGCCTACCACAGCGAGGAACTCGACGCGGCCGTCCTGGCCGAGTTCGACAAGGGCGGGCCGGAGTTCCGCCAACAGCTTGTCAACATGGTCGGCATATTCGTCGCCCATGGCGAGTCGACCCAGGTATCGCTCCGCTGGCTCGAGAAGATCGCCGCGGATTCCTCTCTCGGCGACATGCAGCATGTGGCCCAGCACGACCTCCGCCGCCACGCCGCCGCCACCCAGCCTAGCGGGAGTGCCGGCGGCGGACGGTAGGGCAGTGTACCAGGAGAATGGCCCCGCGGGGGCCGTTGTGGAGTTGACAATGCCGTCGGAAAACATACGAATACGCCCGTTCGAGGCGAGGGACCAGGCGGCGGTTCGGCGCTTGATCCTCGCCGGGCTGGGGGAGCACGTCGGGAACGTCGACGAGTCGCGCAATCCCGACGTGGACGACATCCTGGCCCATTACCCGGGGGAGGGTCATGTGTTTGTCGTGGCCGAGAGCGGGAATGAGATTGTCGGGAGCGGGGCCCTGAAGGTGCTCGGCAAGGAAACGGGCCGACTGGTCCGCATGTCGGTCTCACGCGGCCACCGGCGGACGGGAATCGGGCGGGCTCTCGTGGCCGACTTGCTGGACAGGGCCGGCGCGGCAGGCATGAAGCAGGTGCTGGTGGAGACCAACAAGGACTGGGCCGACGCCATCGGCCTCTATGCCGCCTGTGGATTCTCCCAATACAGCCGTGACAGCGTGAGCGTCTACCTGTCCCGGCAGATCTGAAGAGGATGCATACTGCCGAACGGAAGGAAAGGCGTTTCGGGTTAATCCTTCCGGTTGGAAAGCGGCTCTTGGTTGTAGAAGGCCTTGGGTATGAGACGTTGACTTGGAACCGATAGACCAACTTGTTATCCAGGCGGCGACGGCGCCGACCCTGGACGAGCGGCTGAAGGCGTATGGCCGGATTGTCGGCCAGTTTCAGGATATGGCCTGCGGATATGCCTATGCCGTCCTGGGCGATTTTCACCTGGCTGAGGATGCGGCGCAGGATGCGTTCATTATTGCCTTCGGGAGGCTGGGGCAACTGCGGAGGCCCGAGGCCTTCCCGGGTTGGCTCCGGCGGATCGTATGGTCGGCATGCGGCCGTACGACGAGGGGGAAGAGGCCCAAGGGCCTCGGGCTGGACGCGGCCGCGGACGTTCCGGCCAGGACGCCAACGCCGCCGGAGTTGTTGGAGCGAAGGGAAATGATCGGCGAGGTCCTGAAGGCGGTTGCCGCGTTGCCTGGCCCCGAGCGGGAAGTGGTAACGCTGTTCTACATCAACGGGTATTCGCAGAACGAAGTGGCCGAGTTTCTCGAACTGCCTGTTACCACGGTCAAGAACCGCCTGACCGCTTCGCGAAGGAGATCATTGCGATCCGCCGGCAGGGGACGCATGAGGAGGCGCTGCGATTGCAGGAGACGGCGCTGGGTCTGTTGCGAGCCCTGGCCCGGGCGGGGCGCCACGAGGAAGTCGTGCGGCGGCACACGGAGGCCATGCAGGCCATTCGGGCCGATGGGGGCGATCCTCAGATGTGGTGCCAGACGTACAGTCTCCTGGCCTGGTCGTATCGGAAGGCCGGCAAGGCGGGGGAGTTGGTGCGGGGTCTTTCCGCGACGATTCCGGCGACTCCGACGCCGCAGGAGGTTGGGCTGTGGGTCGGCGAGGCGGCGCTCGATCTGGTCGAGGCGCTGGTGGCGGCCGGGAACCCGCCTCAGGCAGTCGAACAGGGGCGCCGCCTCGTCGAGTGGCTCCGCCGGGCCGTTGCCGAGATTTCCCCGGAGCCCTGGCAAGGGGAGCCCGTGCCGGCCGCCGCGTCGGCGATCACAAAGATGGGGGAGATCCTTCGGACAGGGCGAATGAATGAGCACCTCGATGGGGCCCAGCGGTTGCTCGAACAGGAGCAATTCCAGGAGTTCCGCCAGCGGGTCCTGTGGGTGATCCGCCTGCCCGAAGTGATCCTGATGGGGTTGCCGCGGGATCTGAAGACCTGGGAGATTCCCGGCGCCCTGCAGCGAATGGCCCTGGCGTCGCACCATTTGGCGGCCCAGTCCAGGCATGAGTTCTGTTCCCGGATTGCGAAGGAGATGCTGGCGGTCGCGGAAAGACTCCGCGGCCATCCCGCCTATCGCTACCTTCGGATGGGGGCCGTCCTCGATCAGCTTTCGGTGGCCGCATCGAAGGCCGATGCCGACGGCATGGAGGTCGTCCGGCGGCAGGTATATGCCGAGCTGGAGGCTGGCGAGAATGAACTGGCCGCCGCCTGCCCTGGGGTCAGCGGGGAGGCGGAGGCCGGCAACGACGATGACCGCTACTGGTGCGAGCGATTATCGGCGGCGTACATGATCGCCGCCGGTCACCTCAGGCAGTACAGACTCATCGACGCCGCCGAGGCCCTTCGTCTGACACGACGCGAGGCCCAACTCCACGACGCCTGGATCACGCAGGAGGCCCTCGCGCGGTGGACCCTGGGGGCCCAGGGGGATCGCCGGGCGGCCCTGGAGCACCTGCGAAGTGCCGTCACCCCCGAGACCGACTTCGAGTACCTGCAAAACGTCTTCCATGGCTGTGAGGAATACGCCTCCGTCCGCGACGATCCCGAATTCCTGGCCGTGATCAAGCCGCCAGAAGGTGGCGACATCGGCGACTGACTCGGGGGCCCCCGTCCCGCCGGAAACGCCGGAGGCCCTGGCCGCTCTGGCCCGACGCGAGGCCGAAAACCGCAAGGCGCTCTGGGCGCGGAGGGCCAGCCACATTGCCTCCCTCCGCGACGGCCTGGCCGAGCAACTAGAGGTGATGTCTCGTCGGCCCGCGGGGCGGAACTGGGGCAAGGACGATCCCTTCCATGATCCGGCCTACGAAGCGGCCTTGGCGGGGCCCCTGAGGGAGATCGCCGCCATCCTGGGCGTGCCCTCAAACCCCGCCGCCACGGCCCAACCGGCCGCCACCCGGCCGGCGAATCCAACGGGAGATGCCTCATGAATGGGGCGCCGCTATGGCGATCCGTGGTTTGCCATCGGCCCGGGCGGGGCTAGAGCGGGCGAACGGCGAAGTAGTCTCCGCCTTCCTCGCCATCGGTGATGTCCGTCATGGCGAATCCGCATTTCAGGTAGAGGGCGATCTCGGCCGGACTCTTCCAGTCGGCGTGGCAGCGCACGTGCTGGCACCCGGCGGCCGCGGCTACCTCGATGGCCCGGTTCAGCAGCCGCGTGGCCAGCCGGTGCCGTTAGGGGCGGGGGGCCCGCCCCCCGTGCCCCCGGGGATTTATCGCCTCATTGCCTGCCGGCAGGCCCGGAAGCGCAAAATCCCGTGGGGCAGCGGGGGGTCGGCCCCCGCGGGCCGCGCACGACGAGAAGGCGATAGGGAACGGGCGTGGAGCCCATAGGACCGGGCCGCCGCTAATGTCTCTCCGCTACGCTCTTGGAGAGGCGATGCTGAAACTGGGGATGAGTCAATTCTTTGAGATCGAGGCATTTTCAGGCAAAGGAAGCGGGGGGATAATGGGTCTGTATAGTGGATGGCGTGAAGGTTTGGCCGGAGAGCGGATGGAAGAAATAGCGGACCTGGTGCGGACCGCCCGCAAGGGCGAGCCGGATGAGCGAATGGCGGCCTTTGGGCTGCTGGTGAAGCGATTCGCCGATATGGCGGTCGGGTATGCGTACGCGATCCTGCGGGATTTTCAGTTGGCCGAGGATGCGGCCCAGGAGGCGTTCCTGATCGCGTATCGGCGGATGGGGGACCTCCGCCGGGCCGAGGCGTTCGGGGCGTGGTTCCGGATGATCCTGCGGACAGCCGCCGGCCACGTGGCCCGCCGCCGGCGAGGGGCAGGGGTGAATCTCGCGGCCTGTGGTGACGTGGCGGCGCCGGGGAAAGGGCCGGCGCGGGCGGCGCAGGACCGCGAGATGAAGGAGCGGGTGCTGGCGGCCATCGACGATCTGCCCGGGCCACAGCGGGAAGCGACGTTGTTGTTCTACATCAACGGGTATTCGCAGGATGAGGTGGCCCGCTTTCTGGAGGTGCCCATGACGACCGTGAACAACCGGCTGGCCGGCGCCCGGAAACGCTTGAAGGAAAGGTTCGCTGCCATGGTCAAACACACGTTGCGAGACAAAGCCCCCGCCCCGGCCCTCATGCGGGACCGAACCGAGTTCGTGCTGGGGTTGGCCCAACAGTTCGCCGAGGGCATCCCGTTCCGCCGGGCCATGGAGACATGCCGGGGCAAGGCCAGGACGAAACAACTCAAGGCGGTCATCGGCGGGATCATCGACGACATCTTCCAGCGTAGAATCCATTCCCTCCACGAGGCCATGCGTCGGCATCCGGAGTTGTTCCCGCCCGTGGTCGTCGGCCTGGTCGAGGACGGCGAGACGGTGGGCGAACTGGACAAGACCCTCCGCTACGCCGGCCAGTGGCTCTTGGAAGGCCGATACGAGCCCGATCGCTTCCTGTTCCAGCGGTGCATGTGGGACGGGCGCACTATCGCCCAGGCCCAGGCCCTTGGCGGGCGGGCCCTGACGATCCGCAACAGCTCGCCGGTCCCCCGCACGGCCGACTCCCGCCCGCCCGAGCAGCCCTGGGCGGAGGTGACCCTCGCCAACGGCCGCACCGTGCACCTCGAACCCGACATGTTCCACGTCGCCCACGGCGTCTATCAGGCGATGAAACTCAACACCGTCCTGGACGCCCGGCAGCGAGGGGACGTTCAGACCGGCGTACTCCGCACTCGCCCGGCCCCGGAGGCCGCCGCGGAATCCTGCTTCCGCATTCGCTTCGCCCCGGCCATCGGTTGCGGGGAGGCGTGCATTGACCTGACTCCCGCAGTGGGGCATGAGGGCCAACCGACCCGGCGAAACGGGCGAAAGGCACAACGCCCATGAAACCGGCCTGGACAGGATTGAGGCGGTGGAGGCTGACGGATGGCCGAACCGGCGTTCGGGCATCGTCGATATCCGATCTGCCAGTAATGCGAAAGGACACGCCATGATCCGCAATTTCATCCGCACGTGCAGGACGAGAGTCTTCGTTGATTTCCGTCTGGTGCTTCTGGCAGCGATGGCGGGCGCCGGTTGCGACCTGCCCCAGGGAGGAATCGCCAGGGAAATGCGCGGGGCGGACACTGTATCCAAAGAAGGAGTGACAGTGCATTACTCCAAGGGCTTGTCCCGGCAGGCGGAGTGCTTCGCTACTGTCGTTGCCAAGCAAATGGCGAATGTTCAAGGCGCCACCTCTTACGAGTTACAGGACTGGTTGGCGCCAGTGCATGTGTATCTGAAGTTTGTTCAGCCCGAGGATCCGGCGTCTGGTTCCAAGGTTGGTCCCTATGTGTGGGAACTGCCGATACTCGTCGATCCGAACGAGACATCGTGTGCGGAGATCATGGCAAAGAACGACGACTACTACCCATTCGACTGGATGCACGAGCTTATAGAGTTCTCCCTTTGTACGGGCGATCGGCCGCGTGTCCCGTCTGACCAACGATGCGGGAAGCCCGGCGAGGGAAATCGCGACGAATTGTGCCACACTCGTTGGTTTAACGAGGGTTTCGCCTCCTACTGCGGCGTTCTGGCATCCAGATCGGCCAGTTACAGTGACGGAGCGGGGGGCGACGAGATACAGCCGGACATGTGCGAAAGGCGAGCGGTTTCGCTCCCGTTTTCTTCCTTGGCAAGGGTTCGAGGGAGGTTGTTTCTGTGGCTTCACGACGATAGCCACGCAGACTATCCTTTCAAGAAGGACTGCAGAGACGTGGCCGAATCGCGATTGAGTGATCATGCCTCCGCGGAGCTAGATCATTATGACGCCGCCCTGGCGTTGTTTCTCCTGATCGAAGACAGATACGGGCCTGAGGCGATCCGGAAGATCGGCCGGCAGGTCAGCAAACTGAAGAACGGCGGTGAGGAAGATCTCAGGAGGATTGTGAGCGGTGCGGTGGGAACGGACATCGTGAAACTGGTTGACGGCTTCCGCTTTCCGGACACTGGCCTGATCATGCTACCCGTCTATCGTCCCCCTGCGACTTCCCCCCTGGCTGAGGTCAAAGAGGGATTATGGGTTGGACGTGTTAGAGATGGCAGTCCGGCCCAACGCGCCGGGCTGAAGCGAGACGATGTGATTGGCAGCCTGGACGGGGAGCGGATCCTCCGGAACTTTGACTTTGAATGCGCATTGTATAAACACATGCGGCAGGACACCGTGAAGATCGGCCTGTGGCGCAAAGGGGCAGGGCGCATGACCGTGGAAATGAAGCTCGGAAAGTGACACGCCCAGGATTCCTGGATCTTGCCCCAGCGCCAGGGGGCGAACGTCGCCATTCTGTGGTTGCTTCCGGCCTTCCTCAAGGCGATCCTCGCCGGCCGGGGCAGGTTCGACAGGCCGGTCAGTAGGGGTTGCTGGGCATCATGTCCCAGGCGTCCAGTGTGGGGACGGAGGCGGGGCCGCCGTGGGCGAAGAGGGAGAGGCCCTGGCTGTCGGGGAGGCTGGGGTAGATGCGGCGGACGACGGCCTGGCGGTCGTTGGCGAAGACCTCGACGAAGGATTTGTCGAGGAAGACGCGGAGGAGCAGGGGCTCGCCGGGGGCGAGGGAGAGCGGGGCCGACTCGATCATCTTGTAGGACAGGTTCAGGCAGGATTTCTGGGTGTTGATCTTCAGGGCGCCCTCGGCGGCGTCGTAGGTGATGACGGTTTCTTCGCGGCCGTCGGGGCTCTGGCGGACCTTGAGGCCGCACTGGGTGGCGCGGCCGGGGTGGAGCTCGAGGCTCAGTTCGAGGCTGTCGCCGCGGATGGGGAGCGCGAGTTGTCCGTCGGCGGGGACGGTCAGGCCGGTGAGGGTTCGGCCGTTGTAGCGGAGGCGTTCGAGTTCGGGCACGGGGCGCATGCGGAGGGTGTTGTCCGGACCCAGCCAGAGGAGGCGTGGGAGGGACATTTCGCCGGACCAGCCGGCGTGGGCGCGTTCTTCGCCGCTTCGGCGGTCGAAGACCCAGGTCCACATGATCCGCCGCCCGGCCGGGTCGACGACGCTCTCGGGAGCGAAGAACTCGTTGTCCACCCACGTCATCCGCCCGTGGGACTCGGGGGCGAAGCGGTCGTTGGCGTATTCGCCGATGTAATACTGGCAGCCCATGTTGTGGCTGATGAAGAGGATCATGTGTTTGCCGCTGTCGGGCCCGCCGTCGGGGCTGGAGGGCAGGGGGAAGAAGTCCGGGCACATGTCGTCTTCCGTCTCCCGCGTCCACTCGCGGCGGGATTCGTAGAACTTGTGCAGGTAGGTCCAGGTCGCCAGGTCGTCGGAAACGAACAGGTACAGCGTGTCGCCCTGGTGCTCGGGCAGGTTCTGCTGGCGGCCGAATTCCTGGAGGACGGGCAGATTGCCCGTGAGCATGTAATAGCGGCCGTCCTTTCGCCAGATGGCCGATGGGGCGGCCGAACCGACGGGAACCATGCCCGCCCCGTCGGGTGCGGGCCTGCGGGTCCAGCCGAAGCCGCCTTCGGAGACGATGACGGGGCTGGAGGGGTGGCGCGTCCAGTGGTCGAGGTTGGGGTCGCTGCTGGTGGCGATGGCGATGCCGTCGGGCTTGCCCAGCCGCCAGTAGCTGACGACGACCTTGTCGCCGTCGACGAAGACCCCGCCGCTGAAGATGCCCTCGTCGCCCTCGCCGGGGGCCAGGGCCGGGGCGTGGTGACGCCAGTGCAGCAGGTCGAGGCTGGAGGCGTGGCCCCAGTAGTGGGCGCCCTCGTGCTGGTAGATGTAGCAGAAGTGATACCGCCCGTTCCAGAAGACGGTGGCGTTGGGGTCGACGGGGCCATGGCAGCCCTCGGGCACGAGGAAGTGATACCCCGGGCGGTGCGGGTCAGCCAGGTAGTGCTCGCGGAGCAGCCGGGCGTGGGGGATCATCTCGTTGAGTTTCTCGGGGGAGGGCGGGGTCATGGGGTTTCCTTTCGGCCGGCTACGCGGGCCTGGCCGGGCGGGCGGCCAGGATGCACGAGGTCTGGAGGTCGGTGCGGACGTTGACAAAGCCGATGCTGGTCAGCCGGCGGCTGACGGAGGCGTTGAGGTCGACGCGGCGACCGCGGCTGCCGGGGGCGCCGGTGTAGTGCAGCAGCGTCCCGCCGGGCCTGAGAAGGCGGAACAGGTCGCCGTAGAAGTCGTCGGAGTACAACTCGCCGGCCACGGACAGAGTGGGGGGGTCGTGGTTGACGACGTCGAAACTGGCCCGGGGAAAACCGGAGACGACCCGGGCGGCGTCGCCGGCGATCAGCGTGATCTTCGGGTTGTCGAAGAGTTCCTGGGAGTACGGATTGATGCGGGCCATCGCCAGGACGTTGGGGTCTTTCTCGATCGCGGTGACGGCCCGGGCGGTGGCGGCGGAGAGGATGGCGGTGTAGCCCAGCCCCATGCAGGTTTCCAGCACGGCCCCGTGCAGGGGGGCGAGGAGGGCGACCTTGGCCTGGGCGTCGGCCCGGGGCGTGGTGGCCATGACGCGGTGCATGAGGATGCCGCTGATTTCGAGGGCGGGCCAGTCAGCCGTCGGGCGGAGCTTGTACGTCAGCCGCGTCTGCTCACAGTAGCGGATGACCTTATCGACCCCCTCGCCCGTGACGGCGAAGACGCCCTCGTCGCGACGGACGATCTTCTTCAGGT
>JAPLNA010000389.1:5851-13753 GCA_026693065.1 Planctomycetota bacterium | reverse complement strand
TCGTTGTCGATGGTCTTGGGTAACGTGACGACGGGCAGGCCCTTCTTCGCCAGCCGCTGGGCGCTCTTCTGCGTGCCCCCGCCGCCCAGGCAGACGAGGCAGTCGATCTCCATCCGCCGGGCGTTCTGGATGGCCGTGGGCGTCATGTCCAGCACCTCGCCGCCCATGGGCATCTTGTTGGGCTTGTCGCGGCTGGTGCCCAGCACCGTCCCGCCGCGCGCGAGGATTCCGCTGACCGTCTGGTCGTCCAGCGGCAGGCTGCGGTTCTCCACCAGCCCGCGGAAGCCGTCGTGGATGCCGACCACGCGGATGCCGTACTCGTGCACGGCCGTCTTGGCCAGAGCGCGAATGGCGGCGTTGAGCCCGGGGCAGTCGCCGCCGGAGGTCAGGATGCCGATACATCGGACTTTGGATCGAGCGGCCATTCGGTGCTCCTTGATTTGTCTAACGGCCCGGCGCGCCGGCGGCGAAACTCCGCCCATCAGGCGATCAAGGCATGATAGCACGCATTGGTCTCCCCGACAAGCACCGCCGACCATTGCCTGCCCGGCGCGGCCTCGAACCGTCGGTTCTCGGCCGCGCCGGGAGCTTTGTGGCTCTCTGGTTCCTCTTCCATGTTTGCGCCTATGCAAACACGCCTCGGGCCGATAGGATGTCGCCCATGGAAACAGCGGCACACGGCGTGGACCTGGTGGACTGCCAACGGCTGGGCGAGGCGATCGAACGCCACGGGCAGCGGTTTCTTGAGCGCGTATACACCCCGCTCGAGCTGGCGTATTGCCAGGGCCGCAAACGCGAACTCGAACACCTGGCCGGGCGGTTCGCCGCCAAAGAAGCCGTGCTCAAGGTCCTGGGCACCGGGTGGCGGGAGGGCATCGCCTGGACGGACATCGAGGTCCGCAACGACGTCGCCGGTCGCCCGGAGATCGTGCTGCAGGGGCGGTGCGCGGAGATTGCCGCCGGGCAGGGGCTGGTGAAGATCCTCGTCTCGATCAGCCACATCGCCACCCACGCCATCGCCTCGGCGATCGGGCTTCGGGAGGCCGGGGGCGGTGCGGGTTCATGAGCCACCCGCCGACGATATTTCTTTCCGCCGCCGAGGCCAGCGGGGACGAGCACGCGGCCAATCTGATCCGCGCGTTGCGTCAGCGGTTGCCCGATGCGCGGTTCGTCGGGGTGGCCGGGGACCGGATGGCCGAGGCCGGCTGCGAGGTCGTCGCCGACCTGACCAAGCGGGCCAGCATGCTGGGCGGGCCCATCCTCCGCGTGGGGTACTACTACCGCCAGGTCCGCAGGATCCAGCGGGCCATGCGGCAGATCGAGCCGGACGTTCACGTGCCGGTGGATTCGCCGGCGTTGAACTGGCACCTGGCCGCCACCGCCCGCGAGATCGGCACGCCGGTGATGTACTACATCGCCCCGCAGGTGTGGGCGTGGGCGCCGGGGCGGGTGAAGAAGATGGCCGCCCTGACCGACCAGGTGGCCTGCATCCTGCCCTTCGAGGAACGATACCTCCGCGACCGCGGGGTGCGGGCGACGTACGTGGGGCATCCGCTCTTCGACACGCTCGAACCGGCGCCAACCCCCGCGCCCGACATCATGGACGCCTGGGCCACCGGCGCCTGGCAGGTGGCCATGCTCCCGGGCAGCCGCCCGTCCGAGATCCGCAACCACGCCCCCGCGATGGCGTACGTGGCCGAGCGGATCTGCCGGCGTTGGCCCAAGGCCCGCTGCACCTTCCCGATGGGCTCGCCCGAGAGCGCCGAGATCCTCGCCAAGGTCATCGGCTCGCGGACGCACGAACGGGTCGGCGTGACCGTGGGGCGGACCCGCGAGGTGCTGGCCGGATCCCACTTTGCCGTCGCCGTCAGCGGCACGGTCACCCTTGAGGTCGCCCACTTCGGCGTGCCCATGATCGTCATCTACCGCCTCAGCCGGCTCACCTATGCCCTCGTCGGGCGGTGGATCATCAACACCCCGCACCTGTCGCTGGTGAACATCCTGGCCGGGCGGAAGATCGTCCACGAAATGATGCCCTGGTACGGCAGCAAGCGAAGGCTGCTCGAAATGACCGTGGAGGTCATGAACGAACTGGGGTATCTGCTGGAGGTCCGCCAGCAGCTCCAGGACATCGTCCGCCCGCTCCGCGTGCCGCCCCCCGACACCGCCTGCGGCCGCGCGGCGGACCTGGGCCTGCAGGTCATGCAGAAACGGCCCGTGGTGCAGGAGTAGTTGTCCAAGCCGATCAGGAGACTCTCGAGCCGGAGGGGAGGGGGCGTTCAGGCATGAGGACGACGACCTCGGCGGGGGCGTCGGCGCCGGGCTCGAGGCGGCTAGCGGCCAGGAGCATGCCCTGGGACTCCAGCCCGCGCATCTTCCGCGGGGCGAGGTTGGCGACGATGATGATGTCCTTGCCGACCATGGCGGCCGGTTCGTAGTACGCGCGGAGCCCGGCGACGATCTGCCTCTCCTGCCCGCCCACGTCGACCTTCAAGACGATAAGGCGGTCGGCGTTGGGGTGCGGCGAGGCCTCCAGGATGCGGGCGACGCGGAGGTCGAGCTTGGCGAAGTCGTCGTATGTGATTTCCGGTTTTTCGTCAGCCATGACAGGTTCCTTATCGGGGTAGCTGCGGGCCCACCGGCCACGCGACGCCTCCAGCATACCGCCGTCGCCGCCGATTGCAACAGGTCGCCCGTCCGGAGCAAGGAAGTTCTTGGCCCGGACCGGGAAAGCTGTATAATAGGGTGCTTTACAGGTTTGGAGATCCATGCTCGTGAATCGAATCGGTTGGTACGCGATCGGGACGTACGCCTTCCTGCTGGCAGCGGCAGGGTGCGGAGACGACATCGCCACCCGGCCTCCGGGCGCCCGCGGCGGACGGGCGCTCGTCGCGGCCATCTCGCCCAAGGCGCAGTGGCGTGCGACCTCGGCGACGATGTCCGAGCCGGAAGCGGCGATCGACTCGCGGCTGCAATCGGCCGCGGTGGGCCCCTCCGTCCCCAAGGCCGAACTGCTCATCGACCTGGGCAAGCCCTGCCTGTTCAACCGGGTCATCCTCGACCACGGCACCAACGACGACGAGGCCTACCCGCGTCAGGTGGCCCTGCAGACGAGCATGGACGGGCGGGTGTTCTATACCCGCAAGACCGGTCTGGGCACGCGGTGGCGAACCAACTTCAGCCTGATCACCCCGACGACGGCGCGGTATGTGCGGTTGGAGGTCATTAAGGCCGGCACGGGCTCCTGGCGAATCGCGGAAGTCACGCTGGAGTAGCCCCGCCCCCGCACCGCCTCCAGGCCCGCTCGCTCGGGCGGGAGAACCATGACCGCTTTGATTTCGCATCCCCGGCCTCGCCGCCGCCTTCGGCTGATCAACCCGCGAAGCGGGCTATCCACCATTTCCATGCCCGCCATCATCTCCAAGATGACCTTCTCGCGGCGCGGGCTGTTCATGCCACTCAACCTGGCCATCTGCGCCGCCGTTGTGCCGGAGGGGTGGGACGTGGAGATCGTGGACGAGAACGTGACGGACGGCCCGCACGTGCCGGAGGGCTCGGGCATCGACGCCGTCGGCATCGGGGCGATGACCACGCAGGCCCCGCGGGCGTACGAGATCGCCGACGCGTACCTGGGCCTGGGGGTGCCGGTGATCCTGGGTGGCATTCACCCGTCGGCCCTGCCGGCTGAGGCCGCCGCCCACGCCACCATCGTCTGCCGCGGCGACGCCGAGAGCACGCTGCCGCGCGCGCTGGCGGACCTGGCCGCCGGGACGCCGCGCCCGCTGTACGACTGGCAGGACGGCGAGCCCGCTCCGATCGCCACCCCGCGGAAAGACCTGCTCAATCCCAAGGACTACCTGGTCTTCAACCCGATCCAGACCACCCGCGGCTGCCCGCACGGGTGCACGTTCTGCACCACGCCGGCGATCTTCGGGCGGCGGTTCCGCCAGCGGGACATCGGGGCGATCATCGCGGAGATCCGCCAGGTGAAAGAACAGTTCAACAGCCGCGTGTTCATCTTCTCCGACGACGACGTCGCCGGCGACCAGCGGTGGGCCCTGGAGCTCTTCGACGCCCTGCGGCCTCTGGGCGTGCGGTGGGCCTCGCAGTGCGACATCCTGATCGCAAGGAACCAGAAGCTGCTTCGGGCGATGAAGGCCAGCGGGTGTCTCGGGCTGATCCTGGGCCTGGAAAGCCCCCGCGCCTCGACGCTCCGCGAGGCGGGCAAGAGGTACGCCCGCCCGGAGGAATACCTGCGGGACATCGCGGCGATCCGCTCGCACGGCATCAGCATCTGGGGCAGTTTCATCCTGGGTTTCGACGGGGACGACTGGCGCGACTGCATGAACGCCGTGCGGTTCGCCCAGCGGGCCAGGCTGAACATGGCCTGCTATCCGATCCTGACGCCGTACCCGGGGACGGAGCTGTTCGCGCGGTACGAGTCGCAGGGGCGGCTGCTGACGCGCGACTGGACGAAGTACAACGGCGCCAGCGTGGTCTTCCGCCCCGACTGCATGAGCGGGCAGGAGCTTCGCCACGCCCAGATGGCGGCCTTCCACGAGTTCTACCAGATGAGCAGCTCCCTGCGACGGCTGGGGCTCTGGCCCGTCAAGAAGTTCAGTTGGATCGCCAACCTTGCCATTCAACGCGGATTGACGTACTACTACGACAAACGCGGGCGGCGGCTGCCCCGTTTTCACGATTTCCTGGACGCCGATCGCGAGACGCTTGTCAGCGGGTACGGCCTGTAAGGAGTTTCAACAACCATGACCGAGGCGAGTCCGACTCCCCAACCGTCCACTTCACCTGTCGGCGACCCCCGTTTCGTGCTGGCGGCGGGGCTGTTGCTGGTGGTGATCATCGGAATGCTGGCGTTCCTGTGGCTGCGGGAGCGGCGGACCCGGATGGGCCTGGAGGCCGACCTGGCCCGCGTGCAGAAGGGAGCCTCGGATGATTCCACCCTGCGTGCCCTGCAGGGGCTGATGAGCCAGGGCGGCGCGGTCGGCAGTGCCGGCGGGGTGGAGGCCTTCTCGTGGACGAAGGACCGCGAAGGCGAGCCCCTGAAGGCCGTCGTGGACGGCCGGGCCTGCATGGCGGTGCGGATCACCCGCGAGGCCGGTGAGAGGCTGGGCTTCCGCCCGGGGGACGTGATCTGCGTACCGGACTCCGCGGCGGGGAAGCCGGGGCAGGCGGCTTCGGCCCCGGCGCGGGCGACGCCCTGAGCGGCCTTGTTCCCGGAGGCCCGGGAGCGTATGATACGGCCTTGCGTTAGGCGCGACCGGGACGCCCAGAAGTGGATCGCCGACATGAGACTCCAGGTACTATTCAACAAGCAGCGGGCGCTGGGCATCATGGTGATGCTGTCGACAGCCATGATCGTCTTGGGCGAACGCGTGGGGGAGTACGTTCGAATCCCCGCGCAGTACCTGGTGGCCCCCGTGGGCGAGGCGACGATGTACGTCGTCGCCGGGGTCAAGAGCCACGCCGGCAAGAGCGACAAACCCATCTCCGCCGAGGAACTCGAGGTTTTTATCCGCCAGCAGCAGATGCTCGCCCATACCATGGGCCGGCAGTTGCAGGAGTTCCGGAGTATCAGCATCGACATGCAGGAATTCCAGCATGTCGGCAAGGTCCGGATCTCGCAGTCGTACAACCCCACGCCGGGGGTGACGGCGGGGCTGATCCCGGCGCGGGTGCTGGCGGAGGATTCCCTGCCGTACGGCCAGACGCGGCTGGTGGCTCGTGGCCGCCGCGCCGGCGTGCTGAAGGGCCAGAGCGTCGTCACCATCCGCCAACTGGTGACCGACCGCGCCAAGGCCTTGCCCGAAGGCCTCTCCGTGGTGGCCCCGACGGACCAGTTTGGCACGGAAACCGACCGCCTGCTGGCCCGGGCGGTGCTCGTCGGGAAGGTGATCCAGACCAGCGCGTTCTCCGCCCAGATGGTTCTCGTCACCGACACCCAGTTCAAGGCCGAGGACATGCTTATCCTGCGGGTCCTCAAGGACAACCCGCCTCGCCGCATCACCGTGGACGGGCGCGAGGCGCCGCTGGACGAGAGCAACAACGAACCGATTCGCGTGACGGCCGTCGGAAACGGCAAGGAACTGGAGATCAAGGGCAGCGTGCCGGCCGAACACAAGGTCCAGAAGGGCGACTGGCTCGTCATGCCGTATGAGATGACGTACTGGCCGACGGATATCCTGGTGGGGCTGGTCTCGCGGGTGGAAGACCCCGGGACGGGGCACCAGAAGGTATACGTTCAGCCGGCGGCGGACCTGTCGTCGTTGGGGACCGTGTACATCATGATCCCCGAGGTGACGGCGGCGCCGTCGGGAGGGGGCCGCTGATGCGCTGGGTGCCTTTCCTCCTGGCCGCCTACGCCCTCATGTTGCTCCAGACGACGCTGGGGCGGCTGCTGACGTTCTCCACGGACATGATCGGGCAGATCGGGCCGGACCTGGCGGCGGTGTTCGCCGTGTTCATCGCCCTTCACGCCCGTGCCGCCGTCGACGCCCTCGGGGCCGCCTGGGTCCTGGGTTTCGGCATCGACCTGCTGGCCGGCGGCGCGGTGGAGGGCGGGTCGTGCGCGGGGATCATGAGCCTGACGTATATGGCCGGGGCGGGGGCGGTGTTCTGGGTGCGCGAGGCGTTCTTCCGCGACCGCCCGCTGACCCAGGCGATTCTGGGGGTGGTGTTCTGTCTGATCGCCCACGGGCTTTGGATTACCGCCCAGGCCGCTCGGGCGGGCGACTGGCCCGCCTGGCGACGCATGCTGCCCCAGATGCTCGCCCTGACGGCGTACACCGGGCTGCTGACCCCGGTGGCGCACGTGACCCCCGCCACGGGAGATGGTAGCCCCGTGTATATGAAGCGGATCAAGATCCTGCTGGGCCTGATCGGCCTCTCGCTGGCCGGCGTGCTGGGACGACTCGTGCAGGTGCAGATCTTCAGCGCCGCCGACGCCAACGAGCGGGCGGAACGAATGATGTTTCACGTCGAGCCCATCGAGGCCCGGCGCGGGCGAATCCTCGACCGATTCGGGGGGCAGATCGGCGGGGCCATCCTGGCCGAGGACAAGCCCTGCTGGGACCTTACCCTCGATTACCGCTTCATGCTCCTGACGGCGGGGCAGAGCGACGCGGCCCTGACGGTCGACCCGAAGGCTCTGGCCAAGGCGATGCGTTGGCGGAAGGGACGGGTTCGGGAGATCGCCTCGACCCAGAAGATCCCTCTGGAGGAGGCCGACAAGATCTTTGTCGACCGCCAGACGAAGACGCTTTTCTGGGCCGCCGAGGCCGCCCGGCAGAAGGGGGGGGACCTGGAGGCGACCATGCGGCGGATCATCCGCCGGGTGGAGTATCTGCGGGAGAAGCTGGCGCGGCACGACAAGGGGTCGCCCCGCGAGGAGGAGTGGGCGCACCCGGTGGTCCGGGAGTTGGACGAGGAGCTCAAGAACATCCTGCAGAAGCAGCTCGACGATACGGTGGGCGCCGCCCTCTGCGACAGCCACAAACGCCAATACCCCCACGACTCGCTGGCCTGCCACGTGATCGGGCGGACCGGCTCGGTGGACGCCGCCCAACAGCGGAAACACAATCTCACCGGCGACCAGACCGAGTGGATCGCCCGCATCCAGAACGACTACTTCGACGGGGACGCGGTCGGCAAGAGCGGGGTGGAACGGCTCTGCGAGGACGTGCTCCGCGGGCGGCGGGGATACCGCCGGGAGAACCGCTACACCAAGGAAGTCTACGAGGAAGTGCCCGCCGTGCCGGGGCAGGACGTGCGTCTGACGATCGACGCCGGGCTCCAGGAGGTCCTCACGAAGGAGTTCGCCTCGCGGGACTACACCGGAGCCGCCGCCGTTATCCACGTGCCCACCGGCGAGGTGCTGGCGCTGGT
>JAPLNA010000389.1:0-5791 GCA_026693065.1 Planctomycetota bacterium | reverse complement strand
TTCGAGGCCCTCTCGAAGGAAACGATCATGCTGCCGATGCGGCACCGGGCGGTGACGCAGTTGTACCCGCCGGGTTCGTCGATCAAGCCGCTGGTGGCGTTGGCGGGCCTGAGCGAGGGCAAGATCACCGCCGGCACGTCGTTCACGTGCCACGGGTACATGATCCCGGGCCTGCCCCTTAAGTGGCGGTGCCTCGGGCTGCACAACGCCATCGAGGTCGTTCGGGCGATCAAGGTCAGCTGCAACGTGTTCTTCTATCACGTGGGCGAGCTCCTTGGGGTGCGCGGTCTTCGCGGGTGGTTCGACCAGGCGGGGTTCCTCCAGCCCCCCGGCACGCACCTGCCCGACGAACGGGCCGGGCGAGTGCCCTCGCAGGGCACGTACGGCACGGCCAGACTGATGGGCATCGGACAGAGCATCGGCGTGACGCCGCTGCACATGGCCAACGCCGCCGCCACGATCGCCCGGGACGGGGTGTTCCTCTCCCCGCGGATCGTGCTGGACGACAGGTTCCCGCAGGTCAGCCACAATCTGCCCGTGACCGCCGAGGCCCTCCGCACCGTCAAGCAGGCCATGTTCGAAGTCGTCAGCGAACGCGGCGGCACGGCGTATACGATCTTCCGGCAGGGCGAGCAGCCGCTGGGGGTGACGGTGTGCGGCAAGACGGGGACGGCCCAGTCGACGCCGCAGCGGATCGACACCAACGGCGACGGGCGGATCGACGCCCGCGACCAGATCGTGCGGGAGGGCAACATGGCGTGGTTCATCGGCTTCGCCCCGCGCGAGAAACCCGAGATCGCCTTCGCCGTCGTCGTCGAGTACCGTCCGGAGCACGGCAACCTGATCGCCGGGCCCATCGCCCGCGAACTCGTCCGCGCCGCCCGCGCCTTCTATATTCCCTGACACCGAGGCCCCCGCGTGTTCGAGACCGCCAAGGAATACCTGCGATACACCAACTGGCCCATCATCCTGGCCATGCTCGCCCTGATCGGCCTGGGCATCGTCGCCATCGATACCTGCGAGGACTACTGCCCGAAACTCACCGACCGCGCTTTGGTGGCCCGCCAGATCTCCTTCGCCGCCGTCGCCGTCGCGGTGTTCGTCGTCATGTCCGCCTTGCTTTACGACCGCCTCGGGCGCGTCTCGTACGCCCTGCTGGCCGGTACGATCGTCGTGCTCGTGGGAGTCTTCGCCCTGCCGGCCGACACCCAGGGCACCCACCGCTGGATCGACCTGAAGGTCATCAAGATTCAGCCCTCCGAATTCGCCAAGCTCACCTACGTCATCGCCCTGGCGTGGTATCTTCGATACCGCGACAACTACCGCCGGCTGAGCGGGCTGGTCGTGCCCTTCCTGGTGACCATGGTTCCGATGGCCCTGGTGTTCCTCGAACCGGACCTGGGCACGAGCCTGCTGTTCCTGCCCACGCTGTACTTCATGCTCTTCATGGCCGGGGCGAAACTGCGGCACCTGCTGGGCATCGTCGTCCTGGGCGCGGTCCTGCTGCTCCTGCCCACCCCGCGCCGGCTCAAGCCGGAAATGCCCGCCGCCGAACAGACCAACCGCCGCCTGCTGGCCTACAAGGTCTTCAAGGTCGGAGACAACGAATACGCCGTCTCGGCCGTGCCCCTGACCGTCATCGGGGGCTACCAGGTCAGCCGCATCGTCGGCTGGCTCTGGCAGGACAACGACAAGCTCGCCCAGAAGGAAGCCTATCAGCTCCAGATGTCCAAGACCCTCGTCGGCTGCGGCGGGTGGACGGGGCTGACCCAGGGCGACGATACCTTCTACTACCTCCTGCCCGACCTGCCCGAGGGGCATACCGACTTCATTTTCTCCGTCATCGGCGGGCGGTGGGGGGTCCTGGGCGGGCTGGGCATGCTCTGCCTCTACGGCGTCATCTTCCTCTTCGGGCTCGAGATCGCCACGAAAACCTACGACCCCTTCGGACGATTGCTCGCCATCGGCGTCGTCGCCATGGTCTTCTCCCAGTTGATGATCAACATCTCCATGACCATCGGACTGCTGCCCGTGACCGGCATGACGCTGCCGCTGGTGAGTTACGGCGGATCGTCGCTGGTGGTCAACTGTGCGGCCCTCGGGCTGCTGATTAATATTTCCCGGCGGCGCCCGATGCTGCTGGGGGCGCACCCCTTCGAGCACGAACGGCGAGAGAAGGAACTGCCCGTCACGCGTGCCCTTCCCGGGAGCGAGTGGCCCGAGGATCTGGGCCACGACGCCTAGCCGCGGGAAAGGTCGCCATGCCCAACGAACCCGCCCCGCCCCGTTTCGATCCGCCCCGGGCCTTGCCCGCCGGCGCCCGGCCGCGCATCCTGCCCCTGACGCTGGCTGACGGGTATCCGACCTACGTGGCGGCGTACGACGCGCCGGCCTGCCCGGCCCGGGCGCCGGTGGTGTACCTGCACGGCATCCAGTCTCACCCGGCGTGGTTTGCTTCCTCGGCGGCCCATCTGGCGGCGGGGGGGCATCCGGTCTTCCAGATCGCCCGCCGGGGCAGCGGGGCGAACACCCGCGACCGCGGCCACGCGGCCTCCGCGGCCCAACTCCTGGACGACCTCCACCGGGCCGTCGACTTCGCCCGCGATCACGGCGCCGCCCCCCGCGTCCACCTGGTGGCCGTCAGTTGGGGGGGCAAACTCGCCGCCGCCTACGCCCTCGACCCGGGCCGCGCCCAGGCCCTGGCCTCCGTCACCCTCGTCGCACCGGGCCTCGTGCCCCAGGTCGACCTGGGTCCGATCGTCAAGGCCCGTATCGCCCTCTGCCTGCTGTGCCGCCCGCGGGCGCTCTTCGATATCCCGCTCAACCGGGCCGACCTGTTCACCGACAACCGGGCCATTCGAACCTGGCTGGACGCCGATCCGCTCCGCCTTCATCGCGCGACCGCGCGGTTCCTCTACGTCAGCCGCCGCCTCGACGCTACACGCGCCGGCGCCCCGCGCGGGAGTCTTGCCGGGCCCACGACACTCCTTTTGGCCCGCCGCGACCGAATCATCGACAACCCCCGGACGCGGGAGTTGGTCGACCGTCTCACCGCCGGGCGCGCGTCCGTACGCGAACTCGACGCCGCCCACACCATCGAGTTCGAAGACGACCCGGCCGATTTCTACGGGGCGTTGTTGGATTCGTTGAGCGGCCCGCGGCCGCCTCATCCCATCGATTTGGTGTAGGTCGTCGACTTCCACACGACGGTCGCCCCGGCCCGGAGGCGGAGCATCGAATTGACGAGGATCACCAGCGTGATCGCGCAGCCGAGGGGATACGTCCAGAACAGGCCCGGAGTGACCTCGGCGAGGCGGTAGTAGCGGAAGATGGCCGACAGTTGCAAGGCGATCGCCGCCAGCCCCGCCGCCGCGCACGCCCAGGCCACGGGGTCCGGAGCGGCCAGCAGCCCCGCCGCCGCCGCCACGTAGGGCGCCAGCCCGGCTGTGAACATGAGAACGAACGAGATCACCAGCCGCCGCAGCGTGCCGAAGCACCCGAAGAAGATCCGGCTCCACCCGCGGTAGATCTGCGGAAGCGAGGTATACATTCGCACGATGTAGAGCCCGGTGCTTCGGACCACGACGAGTTTTCGCCCGGCCCCCTTGACGCGGGCGGCCAGGTGCATGTCTTCGTTGATCTTGTCCCTGATGGCCTCGTGCGTGCCGATGGCCTCGTACGCCTCGCGACGGATCAGCATGAACGCCCCGTTGGCGTACGCATTGGGTTTGGCCGGGTTGTTCACCTTGTGCCGGGCGAACCAGATCATCATCACCCCGCTGCAGACCGGCTGGATGACGTTCTCCCAGAACCCCTTCATTTCCAGCACGGGCAGCACACTCAGCAGGTCGGCCTGGTGGTCCTGGGCGTACCGTATCGCCGTCGCGAGCGTGCGGTTGGACAACTGGCGACAGTCGGCGTCGATCATGCAGATGTACTCGCCCTTCGTACCCGCGATCGCCGTCTGCATCGCGTTGTTCTTTCCGTACCAGCCCTCCGGGAGGCGATCGATCGTCACCAGCCTCAGCCGCTGGTCCTCCCGCGCGATGCCCGCGACGATCTCCCCCCGTCCGGTCCGTGCTGCGGTCGTTGGCGACGACGACCTCGAAGTGGGGGTAATCCTGGGCGAGCATCGAACGGACGCAGGTTTCGATGCAGCCCTGTTCATCCTTGGCCGCGACGATGACGGAAATGAACGGCGCCTCGCCCTCCAGCCCGGGCGAGGTCTCCGTCAGGGCGGTTTCCTTGCGGGCCTCCCGCCCGATCAGCATGTGCCGCGTCACCCACGCCAGGGCGGCCAGGATCGAGAGTATCGTAAGGGCGATCAGCAGGGCGGTCATGGGGCTCGCTCACTCCCGGGCGCGATAGGCGGCCATCGCGGCGGCGTAGACTTCCTTGGCGCTGACGTGATGGGCGCCGGCGGCGGCCCTGACGTCCGAAAACTCCGGGCTCGCCGTCACTTCAACCCCCGCACGCCGCCCGACCTTCACCCGAATCGGGCCGTACGATGTCTCCACCGTCGCCCACTCCCGCGACAGCTTCGTCCGCGTCGCGGGGCGGCGCCGAACGCCGAACGTGGTCGTCTCGGCAAAAAGGATGCCCTCCGCGGCGTCGACGTCGGCCTGGGCGCACAGGGCCGACACCTGCCACGCCGGGCGAGACTGCTTCATCACGATCGGGCTCGCCCACGCGTCCAGGCAACCCGCCGCCAGCAGCCGCTCGATCGCCAGCCCGATGATCTCGCCCGTGGCGTCGTCAATGTTCGCCGACAGTTCCACCACGGCGTCGGCGGTTTGTTCGGTCTCGCTGCCGCCGGCCTGCCCGATCACCACGCGGAGCAGGTTGGGCAGCGGTTTGGTCTGCCTCGTGCCCGCGCCGTACCCCACGCTCGTCACCGTCATCGCCGGGGGCGGGCCGAACCCGCTGGCCAGGCTCGTGAAGATCGCCGCCGCCGTGGGAGTCGTCGCCTCGCCTTCCATCGGCCCGGGCACGGTCGGGGCCCCGATGAGCAGTTCCGCCGTCGCCGGCGCCGGCACGGGCAAAATGCCGTGGGCGCACTGGATCGTCCCCCAGCCCACCGGGATCGCCGAACAGTACACCTTCTCGATCTTCAGCAGCTCCATCGCCAGACACGCCCCGACGATGTCCGCAATGCTGTCGACGGCCCCGACCTCGTGAAAGTGAACCTTGTCCACGGTGGTGCGATGCACCTTCGCCTCGGCTTTGGCCAGCCGCTCGAACACCTTGACGGCATTCGCGGCGGCGGCGGGGGGGAGGTTGCCCCGGGCGATGATGTCCAGCACGTCGGTGAGTCCGCGGTGGGGGTGCTCGTGATGCCCCTCGTGCCCGTGTTCGTGGGCCTGGTCGTCCACGATGAACCGCAGCGCGCCCAGCCCCTCGCGCACGACCGCCTCGGTCGCCACGTGCAGCCCGTGCAGCGGCAGGCCCGCCAGTCCGCCCGACACCGCCGCGGCGTCGGCGCCGGCGTCGATCAGGGAGGCGACGATCATGTCGCCGCCGGCCCCGGCAAAGCAGTCAAAGTAGGCAACGTTCATCGATCGCGGTTCCTTTCGAGGAAGCAGTCTAAAGTGTATGCACGCCAAACGCAAGGCCACGCCCGCGGCCGCCGTCGCCGTCGCCACTGAGTTATCCGCAGTTTCAGGAACTCCTCTCAACAATGCAGTGCGGACTCTCCAGCCGGAGTCCAGCCCCCTGACCCAATGTGTGTTCTCTATCGCCTGCCGCCCTGTGGAGCCCGCGGGGGGCCCACCCCCCGCCACCCCCGGGGATT
>JAPLNA010000388.1 GCA_026693065.1 Planctomycetota bacterium | reverse complement strand
GTCTGGCCGATGCAGTCGATCTGGAGCGAGGCATGAGCCCCCGCGCGACCAACCGCCCCGCCCCGGCGCGGGGGCCCGTCCGCGTGGGCCTGGTGGGCCTGGGGCGGGCAGGATGGGGAATGCATTGTGACGAACTCGACCTGCGCCCGGACACGTTCCGGCTCGTCGCCGGCTGCGATATCGAGGGCGACCGTCTCGAGCGGTTCGCCGGGCGATACCCCCAGGCCGCGACGTATGGGCGGATCGAACTCCTGCTGGCCGACCCGAACGTCGAGCTGGTGGCGATCGCCACGCGTTCGCCCGACCACGTGCCCCACGCCCTGGCGGCCCTGCGAGCGGGCAAGAAGGTGTTCCTCGAAAAGCCCGTGGCCCTGACTCTCGTAGGCGCGGGCAAACTGGCGGCCGCGGCGAAGGCCGGGCCCGGGGCGTTGTTCGTCCGCCACAACCGGCGGTTCGAGCCGGCCTTCGTCCACGTCCGCGAGATGATCGCCTCGGGCGTGCTGGGCAAGGTGCACACCGTGCAGCTCCGCCGCAACGGGTTCACCTTCCGTGATGACTGGCAGACGATCCGCCGGTGCGGGGGCGGGCAGTTGCTCAACTGGGGGCCGCACATTATCGACCACGCCCTGCAACTTCTGGGCGGCCCGCCGGCGAACGTCTGGGGCGACCTGAAACGCATCGCCGCCCGCGGCGGCGAGCCGGAGTGGCTCGTCCTGGGCAGCCGGGGCGCCCTGGCCTGCTCGGGCGGGGCCGTCACCCTCCGCCACCTCGCGCCGGGCGCCAAAGTCCCCCCCGCCCGGGCCTCCGCCGCCACCCCGCCCATGGAAGGCCCCTACCACCGCGTCGGCAGCGGGCGCGAGCCGAAATGGATCTCCCGCCAATACCCCTGCCCCGCCCTCTGCCAACCCGACGCCATCTGGGATGCCCTCTACGCCTCGATCCGCCTGGGCAAACGATTCCCCATCACCCTCTCTCAATCCCTCGACGTCATGCGGGTCATCGCCCAGGTCCGCAAGGGAACCCGTTTCGATACCCTGGGGAAACATCGCGGGCTGTGAGGGAAGGGCGAGAAGAGTCCACGGATTACACGGATTGCACGGATTCAGAAGAAGAAGAGGAAGAGAAAGGGGACCGTTCGACCGTCACTCGTGCAACTCCGGCTGGGTCTGGGGTCTCGCCTCTTCTTTCTTCTGGTCATCCGTGTAATCCGTGTAATCTGTGGACTCTCTTTGCCTCACTACTTGAATAGCTCCCCCAGGAACGCCTTCATCGCCTCCCACGACCGCCGGTCGGCCTTCTCGTTGTAGGCGACGTTCTTGCTCGGGTCGTTGCCCGAGGCCGGGTTCGTGAAGGCGTGCACCGCGTGGCCGTAGATTTGGATCTGGTAGTCCACCTTCCCTGCCCGCATCTCTTCGGCGAAGGCGGCGACTTGGGTCATGGGCACGCTCTTGTCGTCGGCGCCGGTGCAGACGAGCACCTTGCCCTTGATGTTCGCCGCGTCGGCGGGCGCGGGAGACTCCAGCCCTCCGTGAAAGCTGACAACCCCCGCGACGGGCGCCCCCGACCGCGCCAGCTCCAACACCACCGTCCCGCCGAAGCAGTACCCGATCGCCGCGACGCGTGTGGCGTCGACGCGGGCGTTGCCCTTGACGGCCTCCAGGGCCGAGGCGATCCGCCGACGCATCATCGCCCGGTCCTTCCGCAGGGGCCCGGCCAGTTCCGCCGCCCGCTTGGGGTCGGCCGTCACCACGCCCTTGCCGTACATGTCCACCGCGAAGGCCACGTACCCCATGCCGGCCAACTGCTTCGCCCGGGTCTTGGCGTAGTCGTTGAGCCCCCACCACTCGTGCACGACGAGCACGAGCGGCCGGGCGTCCTTGGCCGCCTCGTCATACGCCAACACCCCCTCGAGGGCGGTCTGGCCGTCCTTATATTCAATCGCGTCCATCTTAACCTCCGCTCTCGCCGCCCCCGCCCACACGAATGCCGTCCCGACGATCAACAGTCTCACCAGTCCGTTCATGGTCCTTCTCCTTTCGACACGGGTTTGTTACCCAATCATATCCCCTTCGGGACCCACTCCCCCACTTCCCTCCGTTAACCCCGGACTGGTCACTTCAGTGACCAGTTTCCCCCGCGACGCGTCCGTCCCACCCGACGCCACCCGCTTCGCGCTTGACCGATCCTCGGTCCACCCATACGATCCGTGCATGAGAACATTTCGGATGATCGTCGTTTCGTTCGCCCTCGTCTGTGCGTTGTTTTCCTCCCCCGCTCCGTCGGTCGCCGCCGGGCCAGGGAAGGCGTGCGTGGTCATGACCCCGGCCGGGCCCGTGCTGGAGATCAACTCCAAGCCGACCGCCCCGGCGATCCTCCAGACCGGCTCGATGGACGACCTCAAGCCCGGGCAGGTGGAGGTGGGCCTGGCGGGTAAGCATGGCCTGCGGATCGTCTCGCCGACGGTCTGGGGCATCCCCTGGTTCAAGGAGGGGCAGACCCCCACGCTCAAGGGCACGGACGTGGCGCGATGGCTGGACGCCGTCGTGGCCGCCAACCCCGACGCCCTGCTCCTGCCCCGCTTCCCCGTCGATCAACCCCCGGAGTGGTGGATCAAGCTGCACCCCGACGAGATGGGCCTGTTCCACGACGGCACCCGCCGGCTGGCGAGCGCGCACTCGCTGATCTGGCGGCGCGACGCGGCGAGGCAGATCGGCCACTTCGTGCGTCTGCTGGAGGCTCGGTACGGGGCGCACATGATCGGGTATCACGTCTGCGGCCAGAACACGGCCGAGTGGTTCTACGAGGGGTTCTGGGAAGACATGCACGGGGGCTTCGAGCCGCCGGCGGCCGCGGGGTTCCGGCGGTTCCTCAAGGCGCGATACGCCAACGACCAGGCCCTGTCGCGGGCGTGGGGCGACCCGAAGGCGGCGTTGTCGACCGCGACCGTGCCCGGCGTGGCCGAGCGAATGGCCGCCAGGGCGGGGCCGTTCCGCGACCCGGCGAGCCAGCGGCGGGCGCTGGACTTCGACGAGTTCCGCAACGCCGACTTGGCCGACGCGGTCGCCGCGATGTGCAAGGCCGTCAAGGACGCCGCGCCGAATCGGCTGGCGATCGCGTTTTACGGGTACACGTTCGAGTTGTCCGGCTCGGCCCGTGGGGGGCACCTGGCCCTGGGGCGGCTGCTCGAGTCGCCCTACGTGGACGGGCTGTGCGGGCCCTGTTCCTACGCCGACCGCCAGTCCGGCGGCGCGGGGCGGTTCATGGGGCCCGTCGACTCGGTCCTCGCCCACGGCAAGATGTGGTTCACCGAGGATGACACCCGCACCGACCTGACGCCCGCCGACGCCGTACCCGGCCGCTGCAAGGACGCCCGCGAAACCCACGGCGTGCTGGCCCGTAACTTCGCCCACGCGATGGCCCACGGGGCCGGACTGTGGTGGATGGACATGACCGGCACCGGCTGGTTCGCCCGAGAGGATATCTGGACCCGCAACGGCGCCCTGGCGAAGGCCTACCAGGCCTCCCTGCCCGGACGGCCTCGCTACGCCCCGGAGATCGCCGTCGTCGTCGACGAGAGGAGCTGCCTCTACGCCAACCCCGTCGCGGGCGAGAGCGGGATGATCGCCCTGCTGTCGGAGTTCCGCTCGCCCTGCTACCGTATCGGGGCGCCGCTGGGGTATTACCTGCTCGACGACGTGCTGGCCGGCCGGGTGCCGCAAGCGAAACTGTACATCATGCTCAACGCCTTCCGCCTGGACGACGCCCAGCGGCGCGCCCTGCGGGAGCGGGTGTGCAACGGCGGGCGGACGGTCGTGTGGATGTACGCCCCCGGCCTGGTCGGCGAGGACGCCCTCCGCGAGGCCGGCGCCAAGCAGCCCATCTGCGGCACGGGCTGGTTCGGAGTGGGGGTGGGCTTCTATCCGGAGTTGTACTCCAACGTGCCGGGCATGGACTACATCGACCGCCACCACTACTACGGCGGCGGGCCGG
>JAPLNA010000387.1 GCA_026693065.1 Planctomycetota bacterium | reverse complement strand
CGCCGGGTCCTGGTCTTCCTTGCGGAGGAAGCAGTTGCCGACCACCAGCACCTCGATCTCGCTGCCCATGAAGCAGCGCCAAGCGTCCTCGGGCGTGCAGACGATCGGCTCGCCGCGGACGTTGAAGCTGGTGTTGATCAGGACGGGGCAGCCGGTCAGCTCGCGGAAGCGTTTCATCAGCCGCCAGTACCGCCCGTGGCGGGCCTGGTCCACCGTCTGCAGCCGGGCCGAGTAGTCCACGTGCGTGATCGCCGGCAGGTCCGACCGCACCCCCCGCAGCCGGTCCAGCCCGCGGGCGGCGCGATCGGCGTCGGTGGGCGTGGTGCGACGAGCCGCCGCCACCGGGGCCGTCAGGAGCATGTAGGGGCTTTCGGCCCCGCGGGGGAAGTCGAACACGTCGGCGGCCTCCTCGGCCAGCACCGACGGGGCGAAGGGGCGGAACGACTCGCGGAACTTGATCTTGACGTTCATTCGGGTCTGCATGTCCGGACGTCGCGGGTCGCCCAGGATATCCGCCCCTGCATCCACCCGACGACCTGCCCGTCGGCCAGCAGGCCCGCCACGCGAGAGCAGAGCGTTTGGTCGTTTTCCACATATTCAAACACCGCGCCGGCGGCCTGCAACTGGGCGCGGATGGCCTCCGGGCCGAACGACGGGCCCAGCAGCGAGCCGGACTGGCTGTCCCCGGGGGCCGCCATCCGCTCGTTGCCCAGCAACTGATGCCAAATGAGCATCGCGACGCCCAGGGCGGCCCCGGCGTCGCCGGCGGCAGGCTGGATCCACACTCGCTCAAACGGCCCCTCCCGAACGATCCGCCCGTTGGCCACGCAGTTGAGGGCTACCCCGCCGGCCAGGGCGAGGTTCTTCCGGCCGGTGAGTTTGTGGGCGTGGCGGACGGCGCGGAGGACGATCTCCTCGGTGACGACCTGGATCGAGGCCGCCACGTCCATGTGACGCTGCGTCAGCGGGCTCTCGGGCTTGCGGGGCGGGCCCCCGAAAAGCCGGTGGAACCGCCCGGAGGTCATCGTCAGCCCCTGGCAGTAATTGAAGTACCGCATGTCCATCCGGAACGAGCCGTCGTCCTTCAGGTCGATCAGATACCGCCGGATCGCGTCCGCGTAGGCCGGGTCGCCATACGGGGCCAGGCCCATCAACTTATACTCCCCGCTGTTGACCCGGAAACCGCAGTAGTACGTGAAGGCCGAGTACAGCAGCCCCAGCGAGTGTGGGAAGTGCAGCTCGTGCGTGACGCGGATACGGTTGCCCTCGCCGTGGCCCAGGCTGGCGGTGGCCCATTCGCCCACGCCGTCGAGCGTCAGGATCGCCGCCTGCTCGAACGGCGAGGGGAAAAACGCACTGGCCGCGTGGGACTCGTGGTGTTCGGCGAAAACGCACCGCTTGCGGAACTGCCCGCCCAGCCCCCGGCGGATGATCCGCGGCAGATGCAGCTTCCGCCGCAGCCACACCGGCATCGCCTTGGCGAAGGACACAAACCCCCGCGGCGCGTACGCCAGATACGTCTCCAGCAGGCGGTCGAATTTCAGCAGCGGCTTGTCGTAGAACCCCACGTAGTCCAGTTGCCCCGCCGTCAGCCCCCCCTCGGCCAGGCAGTACTCGATGGCCCGGGCGGGAAAGTCCGCGTCGTGCTTGACCCGCGTGAACCGCTCCTCCTGGGCCGCCGCGACAATCCGACCGTCGACGACAAGCACGGCGGCCGAGTCGTGGTAGAACGCCGATAGTCCAAGAATCGCGGTCATATACGACAAGTATATCGGCCCTAAGACCCCCCCGGCTGCACGAGGCCCGGGAATCCGCGGCGGGATCTGGCCCGGCCTCCGCGCGAAGGCCGCCCCTACGCCTGGTGCGTCAGCCGCCAGGCGCGGTCCGTCTCGGTCGGCAGCATCGCCGTCGGCACCGCCTGCTGCCCAGCCGCCGCGGCCACCATGTACCGCGCACACTCCTCCGGCGCGCCCAGGCAATACCGTTTGACGTACTCCCGCCCCGTGCCCGGGGCGATCATCGCCAGCCGACCGGGCATCTGGCACGTCTTCCTGAATCGACAGTCGCTCATGGTCTGGCCCTGCCAAAAGGATGTGTTCCGCCGACCGCATGAAGTATACGCCCGCGGCCCCGCGCGGGGTTGTTTTTCCTTACTTAAGCCCGCCCCCCCCGTCCCCGATGAGATGGATAGTTGTTGCACCCGCGTTTGCCTGATGCCGGGCGCGCTCAGCCCCGCTCGGCGAACGCCTTGGGCGGCTCTGAAAGGAGAGCCGCCCATACTTTTTT
>JAPLNA010000386.1 GCA_026693065.1 Planctomycetota bacterium | reverse complement strand
TCTGTCTTCGGGAACCGTACACTCAGACGGGGCCCCGAAAGGCGGTTCACCAAGCACTTTCCGCCGCCAAGACGCCGGGAGCCGTCCTGGAGGCCATCCTGAATGCCACCTTGCCCACTGACGAGCCGGAAAAGGCGGTATCGACTATCATTGGCCGAGGCGGAATGCACGGAACCCTCAGATATCTGGAGGGCATGGGCAAGGCCAAGGGGCCCCTCTCCATCGAACTCCGTGACCGGATGATCAAGGACCTTCGGCGGAAACTCGCCGATGGCGGCCCTTCCACGCATGAGGACAAGGCGGAGACCCGACCGTCAGCCCCGGAAGTGGCGGTGGATATTGAGGCCCTGCGAAAGACGTTCGCCAAAGGACCCAGGGAGGAGGGGTTCGGCAGGGCTTTCTTGGAACTGACCCGGCGCGATCCGGCAACTGTTGCGGCCTATCTGGTGCAGTGGGAGTTGCCCGCAGAACGCAGGCCCCTGCCCGCAGGCAACTCGACCAGGGGCTATGACCTTGGATCTCTCTTTACGCACGCCTGCGGCAAAGACCGCCCGGTTCACCTGCGGACGCTTCTGAAGGCCAAGGATCCTTTCATCCGGGTGGCCGGGGCGGTCTATCTTTGCTTTGAGGAACCCCGGGCCGGCGCAAAGGAGCTGAAGGCTCTTCAGGCCATCGAGGGAGACCCGGGCGCCTGGGCCGCTTTGACCCTCGCCCGGCGCGGAGACGCATCCGCCGTCCCGCGAGCCCTGCAGGTCTTCGCCGAACGGAGGAAGCAGGACGCGTGGACCAACCTGCACCATAACCTGTGCGCGCACCTTCTGGTGCTCCTGAGCAACTCAGCCGCTTCGTCAGGGCTGGCACAACCGCTCCGCCCCGAATCCGCCGACGCCGCTAGCATCGAGACCTACCTGTCCACGGAAGATCACGCCCAGTTGCTCAAATGGTGGGACGACCACAAGGCCACGATCCAACTCCTGGACCCGTGGATGCCGATCCTGGAGAAACAGAAGATCGATTGACAGGGCAGGCCCGATGACCCGCCGGCCGGCTAGAAGAACATCCGCGCGATGTCCTGCCAGGTCGCGTAGATGAAGACGAACAGCAGGAGCACCAGGCCGGCGACCTGGACGGCGTTCATGACGCGGAGGGAGAGCGGTTTGCCGCGGATTTTTTCCAGGATGAGGAAGACCGCGTGCCCGCCGTCCACGACGGGGATGGGCAGGAAGTTCACCACCGCCAGGGCCACCGAGATCATCGCGATGAAGTAGACGAAGTCGATGACGCCGCGGCGGCCGATCTCTAGGGCCGCCCCGCCGATGCCCAGGGGCCCGGAGACCTCCTTGGTGCTGACGCTGCCCCGCATCATGCTTCGCAACTGGGCGTATTGCTGCACCGTGTAGAACCAGGTCTCGTTGACCCCCCACGCGATCGCCCCCAGCGGGCCATGCTTGACCAGCGGGCCCTTGAGTTCCTTGAAAGGCCTCTGCCCGACGAACATCTCCGTCTGGTAGTCCGACGGGGCGAACAGGTCGCCCGTCAGGGCGGGGATCGGCCAGGTGAGTTCCTGGCTGCCGCGAACGTAGGTGATCGTCACGGGGGCGCCGGCGCGGGCCTCTTGTCGAACTGGCCGGATTGGATGAGATCTTCCCGGACCATCCAGGTGCCGCCTACTGCGGCGACGTAGGGAAGCTTGAGGTAGGATTCGAGGTTGGTCATGTCCACGCCGCGTTGCACCCCGATGATCGGCGTGCCGTGCGAGATCCGGGGGGTGACCGTCATCTCCTTGGCCGACCGCTCGACGGAGATGCTGGTCTCTTTGTCCGCTCGCTCCTTCGTCAGAGACACCAGGCTCGACCAGTCCGGCGGACCCTTGTCGGCGTAATTGTTGATCACGTCGCCGGGCAAGAGGCCGGCCTTCTGGGCGGGGGAACCGTCAAACACCACGGAGGCCCGCACCCGGGGACGAAGCCCCAGGATATCCAGCAGCACCAGGTCCTGGTCCTTCGGGTCGAAGCTGTCGATCGAGCCGTCCGGGCGGCGGACCTTGACCTTGCCCTCGCCGTTCAGGTCGCCTTCCAGCATGGGCCCGCGAATGACGCGACCGTCCTTGAGGCAGAACCAGTCCTTCATGTCCAGTTCCGGCTGCAAGGGCAGGAGGACCTTCCGCCCGCCGCGCTCGACGGTGACGATCGACGCCCGGGCGTCCAGCGTCTTGGCGATCCGCTGGATTTCCCACATGTACTGGACGGGCTTGCCGTTGACGGCGACGATGCGGTCGTTGGCCTGGAAGGGCGTGTCGTAGCCGTCCTGGCGGATGATCCCGAACACCACGTCCGCCGCCGCCTCGACCCCGAAGGCCAGGATCTCCGAGCCGGTCGTGATCGGGCTTCGGATGGGTTTGAGCTGCAGGTCGGCCGTCCCGGTCCGGACCACCCCGTCCATCTCGCGTTGGAGGACGAACCGGTACGTCCGGTTCGGTTCGCCGAGGATGGCGGTCATCTTGACCTGGAGCAGCCGTGAGACCGGCGTGCCGTCGACGCTGACGATGGTGTCTCCGGGCTGGAGCCCGCTTGGCGGTTCGGCGGCCGCGGGCGCCGTCGCCGGACCTGACGCCGGCGCCGACGCGGGCGACGAAGCCGGGCTGCTCGCCGGGGCCGACGCCGTCGCGACGCCGTCGAACTCCACCTTCGCCGTCGCCGCCGGCGAGCCGGGCACGACCCGGCCGACCACCGGGGCCTCGAACCGGATTCCCGCCAGCCCGATCACCACGTACAGCGCCGCGGCGAAGATCACGTTCATGATCACGCCGGCGGAGATCACCGCAAACCGCTGGCCGACGGTCTTGTTGTTGAACGCCCTCGGGTCAGCCTGCTCGGAGAGGGGGGCCACGTCTTCCTGCCCCAGCATCTTGATGTACCCGCCCAGGGGCACGAGATTGACGCAGTAGTCGGTCTCCCCCCGCTGGACGCCGAAGAGCCTCTTGCCGAAGCCCAGGGCGAACCGCTCGACCTTGATGCCCACGAGCTTGGCCACCACGAAGTGCCCCAGCTCGTGCACGAAGATCACCATGCTCAGGCCCATCACCAGAAGCAGGATCGGCAGGATGTATTCGCTCCAGAGTCCCAGTTCGCTTACCGCCAGTATGTCCATACGCTCCTCAGTCGCTAGAGGCGCCGGGCCGGGCCGGCCAGGCGATCGTTCACCTGCCGTCTCGCCCAGGCGTCGGCCTCGGTGAGAGTATCCAGGTTTACTTCGACCCCCGCGGGGGTTTGGTTCATTAGTTCTTCGACCAGGGGCACGATCCGCCCCAAGGCAATTCGCCCGCCGAGGAAGGCCTCCACGGCGGCCTCGTTGGCGGCGTTAAGAACGGCCCCCGCCAACCCGCCCCGGCGGATGGCCTCGTACCCCAGTTCCACCGCCCGCGCGTACCGCCCAGTGAGAGGCCGGAACGTCAGCTTGCCCATCGCCGCCAGGTCCAGCGGCGCAAACCGCCGCGGCGGTCGGTTCGGATACGACAACGCGTACGCGATCGGCATGCCCATGTCCGGTCGCGACATCTGCGCCAGCACCGACCCGTCCTGGAACTCCACGCACGAGTGTACGATGGACTCCGGGTGCATCACGACGTCGATCTTGTCGGCCGGCAGGTCGAACAGCCAGTGCGCCTCGACGATCTCGAGGGCCTTGTTGATCATGGTCGCCGAGTCGATGGTGATTTTGCGCCCCATGTCCCAGGTCGGGTGGGCCAGGGCGTCGTCGACGCTGGCGTCGTGGGCGGCCTGGTCGTCGTGGTCTCGCAGGGCCCCGCCCGAACCGGTGATGATCACCCGGCGGACCTCCCCCCGCCGCCCCGAGGCCAGACACTGGAATATCGCCGAATGCTCGCTGTCGACGGGCAGGAGGGCCACCCCCGCCGCCCGCGCCGCCGCCATCACCACCGCCCCGGCCATCACCAGCGTTTCCTTGTTGGCAATCGCCAGGTCCGCGTGACAGTCAATGCCCGCCAGGGTGGGCGCCAGCCCGGCCGAGCCCACGACGGCCGTCAGCAGCATGTCCGGACGAGAGGCCCGCACGAGGTCCGTCATCGCCCCGGGCCCGGAGAACACGTGCACGCCCGGGAACCGCCCGGCCAGGTCCTGCCCCTTCCGCGGATCGGCCACCGCCGCGAACGACGGGGCGAACCGCTCGATCTGGCCGGCCAGGGCCTCGACGTTATTGCCCGCCGCCAGCGCGCAGACCGACAGGCCCGCCTGTTCGGCGATCACCGCCAACGCCTGACGCCCGATGCTGCCCGTCGAGCCCAGAATCGCAATGCGTTTGGCCGACATACGCTCCTCTTGCCTTTGGGAACCCCCCATGCTACTGCGCCGCCCCCCCCGCCGTCCACAATCCCGCACGAAACCCGCCCCGTTCAGCCGATACAGAATCAGCACATAGGAGACCTTGAAATGTCCTCCAAACCCATGGGATTCATTCTCACGCAGGCGTTCGCGGCGATGTTCTTCTCGCTGTCCCTGACGGCCGGGGGCTGCGGCTACTTCTCCGACAACCACGGCGTCATCGCCGAACGAAGCGTCTCGCCCGACCGGTCGCTGGAGGCCTACGTTCGCGGCGACGACCGGATGAACTTCTCCAGTTTCTCCCGCCTGGGCTCGCCGCGGGAGCACGTCTGGGTGCACTGGGGCAGCCCGGGCTCGCCGCTCAAGACCCGCAAGCTGCTGGTCGCCAAGGCCCCCGCCGACGAGGAGACCTCCCACTCTCTGGCCGGCGACGTACACCTGGCCTTCTCCCCCGACTCCCGCCGCCTGGCCATTATCACCCCCGACGCCGTCAAGGTCGTCGACCTGATCACCGGGCGGCAGTGGGACCTGACGGGCCCGGAGGAGAGAGTCTCGAGCCTGGCCTGGGCCTCCAACACCGACGTCGTCTACGCCAGCCACACCTACCTCGCCCCCCCGCGAGAGGAAGACGACGGCCAACAGCTCTACTCCAACCGCACCTTCTGGCGACAGCCCTTCGACCGCGGCGCCATGGAACGCCAGATGCTCTACCACGAGACCCGGGTGGCCGCCGGGGCCAACACCCGCTTCGCCTGGCCCCTGGAATCATTCTCCCCCACGGGCGACCGCGTCATCTTCCGCACCCCCATCGAACGGGGGCATTTCGTCATGCTCGACCTGGCCGGGCGGAGGGGGTTCGGGTTCGGCACGACCTCGGCCAACAGCCAGGTCTGGTGGAAGGACGACGGCTCCCGCGCCCTGGTGAGCCTGTCGGTCCCCGACAAGTACCTCCTCGTGGACGCCTTCGGGGGTCGCACCACCGACGTATCGGCGAAGGTATCGGCCGTCATGGACCGCGAACGCCGCTGGCGGCGGAATCCGTCGTTTGACCGCTACGGCGAGATGCAGAGCGACGCCGTCCGGTCCGTCCTCTGGCAGGGCACCTCCGACGACCTGATTCCCGTCGACGCCAACGGCGGGCTGATCCGCCCGCTCTCGAAACGCTAGGTGGTCCGCGGTATAATGGCCGGCCTTGGACCCTCTAACCCACATACTGCTGGGCGCCACGACGGCGCAGCTCACCGCCCGCCGGCGTGTCGGACGTGACGCGACGTGGATCGCGGGCCTGACCGCCGCCCTGCCCGATCTCGACATCGCCTTTCCCGTTCTGGTCGCCCTCGCCGGGGGCGACTACCAAAGCCTCCCCCGCTGGATGGCCCACCGCGGGCTGACCCACTCGCTGTTCATGGTCCCCGTGCTGGCCCTGCTGGCCGCCTCGCTCTGGTGGCTCGCCCGCCGCGCCGTCCTTCGCCCCAA
>JAPLNA010000385.1:4375-6238 GCA_026693065.1 Planctomycetota bacterium | reverse complement strand
GAAGCTGCCCACCGGCGGGGCGACCGCCGGCGGAGGGGTCGCCGAGTTTCTCCGTGCCGAGGAACGCGAGGGCTCGGCCCTGATTCGCGAGCTGGTGGCCTCGGCCGAGCCGGCCCCCGAACCGGCGCCGGTGGTTGTGGCGAAGACGCCCCCGACCCCCGCGCCCGCGGCGGCCGGCGTTCTGGACGAACTGGTGGCCCCGGCCCCGGCGGCGGCGGCGTCCGAGCCGGCCCCGCCTCCGCCCCCGCCCGGCCAGGCCGACAGGAAGGTCGACCGCTCCGTGATTGAAGGCCTGCTGGACCAGGAGGACCGCCAGGCATGACCGGCGTTCTGTCCGTCGCGCGCAACACCCTGACGCAATGCTTCCGCATGAAGATCGCGGGGGTGTTCGTCGCGCTGATGGCCGCCGTGCTCATCGCCATGCCCTTCACCTTCGCCCGCTACGGGGATGGAACCCTCGCCGGGCAGATCCGCACGTTCCTGGCCTACGGGCTGGGGACGACGTCGTTCGTGCTGGCGATCATGACGGCCCTGGTGGCCACCAACATCACCGCCGGGGACGTGGAGCACAAGTACATCTTCACGCTGGCGGTCAAGCCGCTGGCGCGATGGCAGTACGTGGTGGGGCGGTGGTTGGGGGTGTTCGCCCTGAACGCGGTGCTGCTGACGGTGGCGATGGGGTTCGTCTACGTGATGGCGCAGCGGCTGCGGGCGGCCGGGCCCGCCCCCGGCGGCGGCGAACGCCTCGTCGCCGAAGACCGCCGCGCCGTCGAAACGGAGATCTTCGTCGCCCGCGCCAAGGCCCCGGCCGAGTGGGGGTTCGACTTCGACGCCCGCGTCGCCGGGCGAATCGCCGAGGAAAAGGCCAACGGCGCCTATGACCGCAAGCTCGCCCAGGCCGCCGAAGAACTGGGCGGGCAGCGGCAGGCGTTGGCGTATCTCGAGCGGACCTACCCCGAGCAGGAGGCCCTCGCCGCCCAGTCGATCGCCCCGGGGGAGACGACGGCCTGGAAATTCTCCGGGCTGGACGTGACGGGCTGGGACGAGCACGGCGTGGGCAAGGTCGTCGAGGTGGCCCCGCGACAGAAGATGGTGTACGTCGAGGCCCCGTACAATGTGCTTTCGCGGCTGATCTACCAGGGCCCCGTCCGCCTCGACCACGTCTACGGCATGGTCATGCGGCTGCGAAAGAACGGGTTCGAGGCCTTCGTGGATCCCTCCATCGACCTGGCCAAGACCTTCATGCCGGGGCAGGCCGTCGCCCTGACGGCGGAGCCGACCGTCCAGATCCAGTACGAGCTGACTCCCACCGACCCCGACAAGGCGCAGGGGGCGACGTATCCGGTCCTTTGGCGGGTGGGGAACCCCAAGACGGGGCTGCTGTATCCCATTCCGCGGGAGGATCCGGGTTTTGTGCCCCAGACTCTCACCGTCACCAACAAACTCGTCAGCCCCGACGGGCGGATGGTCGTCTCGTTCACGAACCTCACCCGGGACACGGGCCTGGTCGTGCAGCGGTCGAACGTCTCGGTGCTCTACCCCGTCAGCGGGTTCGAGGTCAACTTCCTCAAGGGCGGGCTGCTCCTGCTGTGCCGCCTGAGTTTCGTCAGCGCCCTGGGCATCTGCCTGGGGGCGTTCCTTTCGTTTCCGGTGGCGGCCCTGGTGGAGCTGATCCTCCTGCTGGTCTCCACCGCCGCGGGGTTCCTCGAAGAGGCCGTCAAGCTCCCGGCCAACCTGGCCAGTTCCGAGCACGTGCTCCAGTGGGTCGGACACTACGCCCGCCTGGTGCTCGTGCCCTTGGCGCCCAACTTCGAGGGCACCAGCCCGGTGCAGGCCCTGACGGGGGGGACGGTGATCCCGTGG
>JAPLNA010000385.1:0-4369 GCA_026693065.1 Planctomycetota bacterium | reverse complement strand
GACTCCCTGGCCGCGGTGGCCGGGGTGACCGTGCTGGGTCACACCGCCCTGATCCTGCTGGCGGGCGTGCTGCTGTATCAGTGGCGGGAACTGGCGCGGGTGCAGGTATGAGGAATCGCGCATGAGCCCCTCTCGCGTGAAACAAACAGCCTGGTCGCTGATCGCCGTCGGGGCGCTGACGGGGGCGGGACTGCTCCAGCAACCCATCGACCGGCGGATCGAGCGGGAAGACCTCGTCCTGCCCGGCAACGTCGTCGCCCAGAACCACCCGCAGATCAAGCTGCTGACCAACGTCTTCGGCGGGTTCCGCTCGGTGATACTGGCCACCCTCTGGGTGCGGGCCACCAAGGCCCACCAGGAAGGCAACCACTACGACGCCCTCCAACTGGCCCGGTTGATCTGCGAGCTGGAGCCCTACGACCCGGGCGTGTGGGATTATCAGTCCTGGCAGATGGCCTGGAACATTTCCGTCACCAAGCGCACCGGCGAGGAGCGGTGGCGATGGGTGTCCAACGGGATGAAGCTCCTGCGGGATGAGGGCATCGCGATCAACCCGCGGTCGCTCATCCTGCACAAGTCGCTGGGGTGGATCTTCATGGACAAGATGGGCAGCGACACCGACGAGCAGCACCGGTACTACAAGGCGCGATGGGCGTACCTGATGCAGCGCGTCCTGGGGGCCCCGCCCCTGGGCGAGACGAAGGTCGTCGCCGACGCCTTCCGCCCCATCGCCCAGGCCCCGCTGGACCGCACCCGCCGCCGCCAGGGGCTGCGAGACGCCGGCGTGATGATCCTCCAGGCCGACCAACTGGCCTCGCTCGCCGCCGGCGACAAGGGCGTCCAGGCCTGCCTCGACCGCCTCGCCCAGGCCGGGTGGAACCCCCGGGACGAGAAGGGGCGCCTGACTGCCCCGGCGGCCTACGCGTTGCTGGACGCGTACGCGGAACTCTCCGACGACGACGCGGCCGCCCCCGCCCGCTTCGAGGTCATCGTGCCCGAGGCCAAGCGGGCCACGCCGATGTACAAGGCCCTCAACGACCCGGCCCTGGCGGCGGGGCGGGGCAAGCTGCTGGCCTTCCTCCGCGCCCAGTTGCTCTGGAACGAGTTCAAGCTCGACCCCCAGATCATGCTCCGGATGATGGAGGAAACCTATCGGTGCCCCCTCGAATGGCGGGCGCCCTACGCCCACGGGCTCTACTGGGCCGACCTGGGCATCGCCGGCGGGCACGATATCCAGGCCCCCGAGGACAACTCCACCGACTGGCTGAACACCGCCCGGACGGAGTTGACGTGCCTGAAGAACATGGCCCTGGGGTACGGGCGGCTGTTCTACACGTACAACCCCGCCGACCCGGAGAACCCGCGTCTGCAATGGCTGCCCGATCCGCGGGTGATCGAGGTCGTCCACCGCAAGATGACCGAGCGGGCGTGGGAGAGTTACCGGATCGACATGGCCGAGTACAAGGCCAACAAGGTCACCGTCACCCGAGACGAGGCCCACGGCTTCGCCCTGAACAAGCTGCGGGACGGGCACGTGAATTTCCTGATCGACGCGGTGATGACGCTGTGCGCGTACGGCTGGCAGGACGAGGCCCAGCACTACTACGACGAGTTGCGGCGGCTGTACGACCCGGACAAGAACCTGTACGTTGTCGGGCTGGCGCAGTTCTTCGACGAGCGGTTCAAGAACCCCAGCGTCGATACCACGAGGAGCCAGTTGACCGGCTGCCTGGCCGGCGGGTTCTACTCGCTGACCTACGACGCCAAGGCCTCCCACTATCGCGACGCGCGCCAGTGGGCGCAGATCATCTGGGACCGCTTCCGGGCCGGGGCGTCCGAACGCGTCCAGTTCGCCCCCGGGCTGGAGGTCAACGCCGGCGCGGTCCTGGGCGGGTTGCTCGCCGAGCCGCGAAATTACGGGTTCGTCATCCCCCTGTGGCAGCGGGGGGAGATCTACAAACAGGTCGGGCGGCTCTGGCCGACGGTGACGGACCCCACCGCCGCCCGGAAGGTCGCCTACAGCCCGCCCTGCTACGCCTATTCGCTGCTCCTGGCCAGCCGGGCCGGGCTCTCCCGACTGGCCGAACGCGAGAACCTCACGTTCGACGAGCTGTTCCCCAAGCCCGAGGGCTACGAGGCGGCCATGGAAGAGCTTCGCGAACTGGACCGCAGCCGGGACGCCGAGACCCCCGGGCCCGGGTAGCGATTGTCATTGCCTGCGCCTTCTTCACTCGCGAATCCCTGGTAGAAGCGGAAACATGGGGAGAGCGTGCGGACGCTCTCCCCAAACCCCTCTTCCCGGCCCACACCCCCCCAAAAAAAGAACCGGAAGGGGAAGTCGCCCGCGGATCGGGCGGGCTGTTGTTCCGGCGTGTGTGGGCCGGGGAAGGGGGTCCGGGGGAATCCGCCTTCGGCGGACCGGGTCCCCCGATTCCCGGGTATTACGCTCTGTCTGAAAACGCGTCTTGCCACACGACGGGCGAGATCGTCCAGTGGAAAACATACGGATTTCCTGTGCGCCCGGTGATCCCAGGGGGGGCCTCCTTGGAGCCCGCGATAATGCTTGACAGTGAACGAGACCGTGATAGGCTCATGGAAACGGCCCACGGCGGTCGGGGGCAAGCGCTTATCTGGGAAATCCCGGTGTGGGAAGGCCTTTCAATAATGAACAGGAATGTGAAGGGTGTAATTGGATTCGGGATCTGTCTTATCCTCCTAGGGGCGGTTTTCACCTACTTTTGGTATCAGGAATGCCAACTGAGCAAGAAGACCAAACCGGAAATACAAACCATTTCGCTGGCCAAATTGATCGAAAGAGGGTACGGCGATAATGCGTACGTGCGGGTCACCGGTGCCGCGATATGCCCGACGTCCTTCGTCTACAGTTCCAAGTCGGGGGCCTACGAGACCGTGTGGATAGCCCTGATGCCTGTCAACGGGCAGTACATGCAACAACTCAGGGGATTAAATGGAAATCCGGCCGGGGAAACCGCCCATCCTCCCGCCCCAGGCGATATCCGTGTTATCCTGGAGAGCAACTCGGTTCGCGACCGGGAAGCCATCGAGGCCCTGGCCAGTACCGACACATTCGAGGGCACGATCGTAAACGACATTGAAGGACTGGGAAGGGGACCAAGGCGGCTGCTGGAGGAGGGTTTCCCGGGCACGGACTTCTCGCGATGCCTGATACTTGACCATAGGCGACATCCTTCCGTTGCCGTCAAGACGTTCCTGCTGATTATTGGTCCCGGCATTGTGGGGTTGGGGTTGTTGTGTGTGATCCTCGCCTTGGCCATTGGCTGGCGGAAAACGCGAACCGTCCCTGTGCCGGGAATTCCCGCCCCGTCGACAACCCCATCGCCGGCCGCCCCGCTGGCAACCCCCGCCTCGCCGCCGTTCGAGGATGACAAGGACAATCCGTACGCGCGGAATCGATAGCGTTCTCAAGACGGGAAGAGGTCGGTCCGGTGCAACAACCAGACGGGGCCGATCCACCGGGTGCGGGATCGCCACCTGGTCCAGAACCGACTCCACTCGCGTCGAGTCATGCACCTGCCCGGCCGTCACCTCCACGGTCAGCGGCAGGCCTCGACCGTCAGTGACCAAGTGGAACTTGCTTGTGAATCTGTCACGCGAGCGGCCCAACGCGTGGTCTCGGGCCTCTTGGCGGTGCCGGCGGATGCGAGGGTGGAACAGGATCGCATTGCCAAGCGGAAGCGGCTGGGCTCCCCGTCAGCGGGCCCGCTCGTGGCGAAGGCGGTCCAGGGCGACGGCGGCGACGATGATCCCGCCGGTGATGATCATCTGAACGCCGCTCTCAACGCGGATGCTGGTGCACCCGGCGGCGATGAGGGACATGATCAAGGCCCCGACGAGCGAGCCGAGGATCGAGCCCTCGCCCCCGGCGAGGCTGCCTCCCCCGATGACGACGGCGGCGATCACGTTGAGTTCGGCGCCCTCGCCGCCCTTGCAGTCGCCCACGGTGACGCGGGCGAAGTTCATCAGTCCGGCCAGCCCGGCGAACAGCCCGCCCAGGCAGAACGCCGCCACCTTCACCGCCCCGGTCCGCACGCCGCACAGCCGGGCCGTCTGCTCGTTCGAGCCCACCGCGAACACGTGCCGCCCGAACCGTGTGTACCGCAACATGCCCGCGACGAGGATCGCCGCCGCGGCGAGCATCCACAACCCCGCCGGCCAGGTGTAGGTCACTCGGGCGACCACGAACGCCGCGCCCAGCCAGAGCAGGGCGGCGCCCGCGGCGGCGAGAGCGGCCTGGACGCCCGAACCCCGGCGGCCCCAGCGCCACGCCCGGGCGGCCAGAACGCCTCCGGCCAGCAGGCCCGACGCCCCGACGAAGCACCAGCAGACG
>JAPLNA010000384.1:7030-8976 GCA_026693065.1 Planctomycetota bacterium | reverse complement strand
GAAGGACGACACGATCGACACGATAGCGCATCGCCTGGCCTACTGGGAACCGGGCTGGTGGGGCGGCGATAAGACGTCCGCTTCCGAACTCCAGCGGCGCCGCGAGCGGATGCTCCTGGCCTGCCGCGAGCGGGTGCTGCAGTTGAACCCGGAACTCGCCAAGGTTGCCGCCGGCCCAATCCCCGAAGGCACGCGGGTGGTCGTCACGTTGGACAAGTTCGCGACCTCCGCACCCGCTACGAAGCCGGGAAAGTGAGGGAATACGAGCAAACCGGTTATTGGTCTGGGGGAAGGGCGGATACGTGCTCGTTTGTTTGTTTTCGCAGTGAAGCGTCGCGAGGGGAAGAGACCGGACATGGTCACTGAAGTGACCATGCCGCCGCGTGATAGGCGGTCACGATTGCGATTTCCGACTCACGACTCACGATTCACAACTCACGATTCACGACTCACGGTTCAGAATGAACCCCTTCCGTTTTCCACTTTTTCCTGTAACGATGACGCCCGCGGCGGAGAATAGTGGGCGTATGGGAGAACTGGCGATGAGCGTCGATGAACAGTTCATGCGGCTGTGGACCAAGGCCGAGCCTATGGTGGCGGCCTACGTGCATTCGGTGATCCGGGACTTTCACGTCTGTCAGGACGTGATCCAGGAGATCGCCGTGGTGCTGTTGCGGAAATTCCCGGAGTACGACCCGGCCAGGCCCTTCGGGGCGTGGGCGATGGGGGTGGCGAGGGTGGAGATCCTGGCGGTGAGGCGAGACCGGGCGCGGGACTTTCTGACGTTCCGCCCGGATTTGATGGAGGCCGTCGCGGCGGCGCATGAGGAACTCTCCGGCGAGCTGGAACTCCGCCGGGCGGCGCTGGCGCGGTGCGTGGAGGGAGTGAAGAAGGAACGGAGCCGCCAGGTGCTGCGGCTGCGGTATGTGGAGGCCCTGCCGCCGGGGGGGATCGCCCAGCGGCTGGGGGTGAAGGCCGGGGCGGTGCGGACGCTGCTGTCGCGAGTGCGGGCGGACCTGCGGGATTGCGTGAAGAAACAACTGGCTAGGCAGGAGATGGGACGATGAGCGACTACGAACGATGGATCGAGGCGTATCTGGACGGCGAGTTGAGCGAGGACGACCGCGCTAAGCTGGAGGCCTGGCTGCGGGAGTCGCCCGAGAACGTGCGGACGTTCGTGCGGGCGACGCACGCGGACACGGCCACGCGAGAGGCGGTGGCCGGCTCGCTGGCGCGGGCGGGCGTCTGCCCGGTGTGCGCCGAGCCGGGGGCGTCGGTCGCGATGAGCCGGCCGTGGTGGCGGGGGCGATTCGCGGCCCTGGCGGCGGCGATGATCCTGCTGAACCTGGGCGGGCTGATCTGGATCCACTGGTCCCTCACCCGCGTGCCTCTGCCGACCGTCCGCGTGCTTACCGTCTCGCCGACGACCGACGCCGACCTGGCCGACCGCGTCACACTGACGTTTGACCGGAACGTGGCCCCGGCGGAGCTGATCGGCCAGGTCGAGCCGGCGGCGTTGTTCGAGCTGACCCCGGCCTGGCCGGGGCAGTGGCAGTGGGCCAAGGCCGACACATTGGAGTATCGGCTGGACAAACCCTTTCCGCCCGGGCGGAAGTTCACCCTAACGGCCGCGGGGGGGCTGGCCACGCGGACGGGCAAGCAACTCGAGGGCGAGAAGGAATTCGCCATTCGCACGCGGGCGTTGGCGCTCAAGAGCGGGAAGGTGGTCGCCTGCGACAACAGCAAAGCGACGGTGGAACTGACCTTCAACCAGCCGGTCGAGCCCGGGGAGTTGCTGCGGCACATGCGGGCCCGGGACGGCAAGGACGCTCAGCGGCTGGGCGAGGGAGTGTGCCTGACGAAGACGGCGGCCGAGACGATCGTGGTGCAGTTCGACCGCCCGGCGTCGGAGCAGTTGCGGATCACGCTGGACAAGGACCTCACCG
>JAPLNA010000384.1:0-6959 GCA_026693065.1 Planctomycetota bacterium | reverse complement strand
GCGGTAACGGCAAAGTCCATCCTGACGAACGTGACGGCCGAGCCGGGAAGCCTTTCGCGGCCGGGGCAGGTGCACGTGAATTTCAGCCACCGGCTGAAGGTGCAGGACGTGCAGGTGAAAGTCGAGCCGGCGGTGGAAAGGCTCAAGGTGGAGGCGAGCAACCCGTACTATGCCACGGGGACGATGCAGCTGCACGGCGCGTTCGAGCCGGGCAAGACGTACACGATCACCGTGCCGGGCACGGTGGTGGACGAGCACGGGCAGACGCTGGGGCAGGCGTGCATTGGGCGAGTGGAAATGCCCGAGCTGGAGGCGCAGGTGTCTTTCCCGCATGGGCAGGGCGTGCTGACGCCGCGGGGGGCGATGGAAGTGGACCTGGACGTGCTGAACGTCAAGGAAGTGCAGATTACCTCGTGGCGGTTGTACGAGAACAACCTGGTGACGTACCTTCGCGGGCGGGGCTACTACGAGGATGAACTCGGGCGGGGCGGGCAGGAGAAACTCGTCAAGCTCGACGCCCCCAAGAACCGCACCTTGCGGACGGCCGTCAGTCTCCCGGGCGTGATCGAGGGCGAGTGCGGCATCTATCGTGTGCACGCCAAGCCGGCCGGACAATGGCAGGGGGACGATACGATCGTGATGCTGACCGACCTGGCCCTGACGGCCAAGAAGCAGCGGGGGGGGTACCTCGTGTGGGTGACGTCGCTCCGGACGGCCCAGCCCGTGGCGGACGCGATGGTCAAGGCCGTCAGCCGAAACAACCAGCCCCTGGGGATGATGCGGACGGACAAGGATGGGCTGGCGCGGCTGGTCGTGCCGGAGAAGCACCCGGACGGGGCGTGCTGGGTTCTGACGGCCCAGAAGGACAAGGACCTGGCGTACCTGCTGCCGGAAGAGAACCAGTGGGTGCTGGACGACGTGGCCCAGAGCGGACGGGCGTACGCGACGGGGTATGAGGTGATGGCCTACACCGACCGGGGCGTGTACCGACCGGGCGAGGAGGTGTACCTGACGGGCATTATCCGCGACGCCGCGGGGGCGACGCCGCCGGCCTTTCCGCTGCGGGTGAAGGTCATTCGCCCGGACGGGCGCGCGGTGGCCGACCTGCCCGTTACGCCCGGGGAGGGCGCGGGCGGGTTCTTCCACGTGACGTACCCGACGGCCGCCGACGGCCAGACCGGGCCCTACCGTTTCCGCGTCGCCCTGCCGGGATCCGAGGAAACCATCGGCGAGACGCACGCGCAGGTGGAGGCGTTCCTGCCGGTGCGGATGGAAGTGAAGGCGTCGGCGACGGCGGCGTACTTCGGTCCGGGGGAGAAGCCCCGGGTGAAGGTGAGCGCGAGATACTTGTGGAACCAACCCGGGGCGGGCCTGCCCGTGACGCTTGATGCCGAGCTGATCTCGCGGCGGTTCGAGTCGGCAGCGCACGCGGGGTGGCAGTTCGGGGGCAAGGACGACACGGTCGTCGTCCACGCCCGCCGGCCCAAGGGCGGCGACGAGGACGCCCGCGACAAGGGCCTTCTCGTCGGAAACCTGGACGACAAGGGCGAAATCACCTTCGATGTCGACCTGCCCGAGATGCCCAAGGGATTCTATTCGTTCCGCGCGGACGCGACCGTGACGGACGCCCGCAGCGTTTCGGCGGCCGCGGCGGCCAAGGTCGACACGCTGGGCCTGCACGTCGGGCTGCGGGCGCCCAAGGACCTGGCCGCGGTCGGCGAGGTCGTGCCGATCGAGTGGGTTCGCCTGACGGGGCGCGGGGAAAACGCCCCGGCCGGGGAGATGAAGAGCAAACTGGTGCGAGTCGAATACGACTCGGTGCTCAAACGCAGCGAGGCCCGACGGCATCGCGGGGCGACGGTGCAACCGATGGTGTGGGAGTCGGTGGAGAGACTGATCGACGTGAAGGCCGACGCGATTGCCGCCGGAGCGGCCGCGGGGAAGATCGACGTCGTCTGCCCGCAGGGCGGGCACTACCGGCTGATCGTGACGGACGTGAAGACCGGCAGCGAGACGTGGCTGGAACTGTACACGGGCGGCGGGCAGACCGTGCCGATGGAGAAGCCCGAACGCGTGGAGATCGTGACCGATCAGCCCAAGTATACCCCCGGCGCGACGGCGAAGGTGCTCCTCCGCAGCGCCGTGCCCGGCACGGTGTTGCTGACCCTCGAGACCGACCGCGTGCTGGGGTATTACCTGGGCGAGGTGAAGGAGCGGACGGCGGAGATGGAGGTTGTCATTCCCGCCGGCGTTCGCGGCGGGGCGTTCCTGACCGCGACGGTTGTCCGGGCGGTGGATCCGTCGGCGACGAGCTGGCTGCCGCATCGTGCGATGGGGATGGCGCGGCTGGCGATGGACCACAAGGCCGGCGAATTGCCGGTGACGCTCAAGGTCCCGGAGAAGGCGCGGCCGGAGGAAACCGTCACGGTGACGGTGGACACGGGCGCCCCGTCGGACCCGACGAGGCCGACCATGGTGCACCTGTGGGCGGTGGACGAGGGCATTCTGCTGTGCGCCGGATACGACCTGCCGAACCCGCGGGGGTATTTCTTCAGTCTGCGGGCGTTGGGGGTGGCGACGGCGGACAGTTTCTTCCGCCTGCTGCCCGACTTCGCCCGCCCGGCGAGCGTGACTCGGATCGGGGCCGACGGCGGCGGGGCCGGCGATCATAATGTGGATTCGCTCCGGCGGAACCCCGTGCCCACGCGGCGGCGGGCGCCGGCGGTGGTGTGGCGGACGGCGGCCCCGGCCGACGCGACGGGGAGGCTGACGGCGGAGATCAAGTTGCCCGACCGGATCGGGCAGATGCGGTTCATGGCGGTGGCCGCCGACGGCGACCGCTACGGGCGGGCGGAGCAGGCGGCGACCGTGACGAGCCCGCTGATCGTGGAGGCGACGTGGCCTCGGTTCGCCGCCCCGGGCGACACCTTCCACGTGCCGGTGAAATTGTTCAACTCCACCGACAAGCCCATGGCGGTGCGGGTGCGGGCGCCCGTGACCGGGCCGGTCGTGGTGAAGGCCGATCCGGCGTGGGAGAAGGTAACGGTGCCCCCCGGCACGCCGACGTCGCTGACGCTGGCGGTGGAGGCCGGCCAGGTCGGGCCGGTGGAGGTGGCCGTGATCGCCGAGCAGCTCGACGCCCCGGCCGCTCCCGAGCTGGCCGAGTGCAAGTTCAACTTCCCCGTTCGTCCGGGCGGGGGGCTTCACACGGACGTTCAGTTGGTGGCCGTGCCGGCGGGCAAGCCGCTGACGCTGGCGACGCCGGCGACATTTGCGGGCGGGCCCGTGCGGACGCGGGTGCAGGTGTCCGCGGCGCCCAACGTGCAACTGGCGGCCGCCATGGAGCAGTTGGTGGGCTACCCCTACGGGTGCGTGGAGCAGACCTCCAGCAAGCTGATGGGCCTGCTGTACGCCGCCGACGTGATGGGCGAGTCGCGTGCGGCGGGAGTGGAAGAGATGATCAACGCGGGGATCGCGCGGCTGTGGAGCATGCAGACGGCCTCGGGGGGGCTGGGCTACTGGCCCGGAGATCCGCAGGCCAACGAGTGGGGCACGGCGTACGCGGCGAGCGTTCTGGCCGAGGCCAAGGCCGCCGGGCACAAGGTCGACCCGAGGCTGATCGACCCGCTCGTGAAGTACCTTCAGGGCGTGCTCCGCGGTTCGGGTGACTCGGAGGACCGGGAGCCCGAGGTAGGTGTCCGGGCGGCGAACCTGAACGTCAAGGCCGCCATCTGCCGCGTGCTGGCGGCGTTCGGCAAACCCTCCGAGGGCTGGATGTCGCACCTGGCCGAGCGTAAGGACCAGTTGGACCTGGCCGGCCGGGTGGATCTGGCCTGTGCGTTCCTGGCCGTGGGGCGGAAGGACCGAGCGGCGGGCCTGCTGCCCGATCAGCCCACCAGCGTTGCCCGGTCCACGGGCGAGAGGCTGGTCTCGCAGGTGCGGGCGGAGGGCATGTGGCTGTTGATGCTGCTGGAGAGCGACCCGAACAACCCGCTGGCGGCCCAACTGGCCGGGCGGTTGGAGCAGGCTCGTAAGGGCCAGCCCTGGTGGGGCACGACGCTGGACAACGCCACGGCGGTGGCCGCCCTGGCCCGCTACCAGACGACGATGGCGGGCAAGACGCCGGCCGACTTCACGGGCACGATCCGCATCGCCCAGGAAGCCCCGGTGACGTTCACCCACGCCAAGGGCGCCCAGGCCCTCAGCCAGATCGGCGGCGACGTCGTCATCGCCGCCCAGGGCACGGGCACCGTCTACGCCGTCGTCAGCCGGGAAGGCCTGGCCGCCGAGGGCGTCGTCAAGCCCTACGACAAGGAGCTGGTCGTCCGGCGGCAATGGTGGGACGCGGCCGGCAAGCCGGCGAACCCGCAGGCCCTGCGGGTGGGCGACCTGGTGTACGTCGAGGTCACCCTCCGCAAGCCCGGCGGGCCGGTTGTCCATAACGTCGCCGTCGTCGACGCCCTGCCCGGGGCGATGGAAGTGGAGAACCCGGCCCTGGCGACGTCTGCGTCGACGGCGGGGCGAAGGCGGCACGCGGGGGCCGTCAGTGAGGCCGATCACGTCGAGTTCCTCGACGACCGCGTGGTGTTGTTCTGCGACGCCGGAGAGAAGGAAGCCACGTTCCGCTACGCATTGCGGGTGACGACGGCGGGGCAGTTCGCCCTGCCGGCGATCCAGGCNCATGTACGACCCGTCGGTGGCGAGTTTGGGAGAGGGCGGACGAGTGAAGGCGGAGAAGTGATCGTGACGGAAACCGCGGACACGAAAACGGCCGGGGAAAAGACGCGAAACCGCAAGCGGGGACGCGTGCGACGGTGGGCGGTGTGCGCGGGGAAGATCCTCGCGGGTACGGTGGTGTTGGGGATCGTCGCTTTTGTGGTCGCGTGGTACGCGTTCCCGTTCCCGCGGGAGCGCCTCGCGCAGTGGTCGACGAGCCCGGTGGTGACGGATGTGAAGGGTCGCGAGATGCTCACCCTCGTCGGCCCCGACAGCCAGCGGCGACTGCCCGTGCCCCTCGGGCGGATCTCGCCATGGGTTCTCCAGGCGACGATCGCCGCGGAAGACAAGCGGTTTGAGTCGCACCCGGGGGTGGACCTGCTGGCGGCCGGACGGGCGGTGGTGCAGAACGCGGGGGCCATGCGGGTGCGGTCGGGGGCGAGCACGCTGGACATGCAGGTCTGCCGGATGATGGACGACGGCCCGCGGACGCTGTGGGCGAAGGCCGTCCAGTCGTTCCGGGCGCTGCAGTTGGACCGGATCAAGAGCAAGCAGGAGATATTGGAGTTGTACCTGAACGCGGCGCCGTACGGCGGGAACATTCGCGGGGTGGAGGCGGCGGCGAGGGTGTACTTCGGCAAGAGCGCGGGCGAACTGTCACTGGCCGAGTCGGCGTTGCTGGCGGGCCTGCCGCAGAGCCCGGGGCGGTATCGTCCGGACCGGCACGTTCAGGCGGCCCGGGCGAGGCGGGATTTCGTCCTGGAGCGGATGGCTGCCGAGGGGATGATCTCCCGCGACCAGTGCCGCCAGAGCCAGGCCGACGCGGTCACGCTCACCGACACGCCCGCGGGCGACCGGGCGATGCACGCGGCGATGATGGCGTTGGCGCGTCGGCCGGCGGGCGGGCGGACGACGATCGATCTGGACATCCAGGATCAGGTCGCCGACGGGGCCCAGACTCACGCGCGGGCGCTGGGGGCGGGGGCGCAGGTGGCCGTCGTGGTCATCGACGTGGAGGCGGCGGCCCTGGTGGCGATGGCCGGCTCGGGCGATCCGCGCGATCCGGTGGACGGGCAGGTGAACGCCGCGACGGCCGGTCGCAGCCCCGGGTCGGCCCTGAAGCCGTTCGTCTACGCCGCGGCGATGGAGGCCGGGATGCTCGCCGCCGACACGATCGTGTACGACCTGCCCATCCGTCGGGCGGGTTGGTCGCCTTCGAATTTCGACCGTCAGTTCAGCGGCCCGTTGCCGGCGGGGGAGGCGTTGCGGCGGAGCCTGAACGTGCCGGCGATCCTGGTGGCCGAGGGCGTGGGGCTGGCCCGGTGCTGCGGCGTGCTGGAGGCCGTCGGGCTCCGCGTGCCCTCCGACACGCCCGAGCGAACCGGGCTGACGCTGGCCGTGGGCGGAATGGACGTGACCCTTCTGGAGTTGACCAACGCCTACGCGACGCTGGGTCGCGGCGGAAGCCGTCGGGCGGTGCGGGTGTTCGCGGACGAACAGGCCCCGGCCGCCCCGGCCCTGTCGGAGGCGACGTGCTGGGCGATCAGCGATATTCTCTCTTCCCGACGACGACGCCCGCACGGGATGGAGTCGCTCGCGGACGCCCAGGTGCCGTGGTTGGCGTGGAAGACGGGCACCAGTTCGGGCCGGCGTGACGCATGGGCCGTCGGGCACAACGGGCGATACGCCGTGGGGGTATGGGTGGGGCGGTTCCGCGGGACGGGTCGGACGGCGTTCGTCGGGGCCGAGGCGGCCGAGCCCCTGCTGGCGGAATTGTTCAACCTTCCCGCGCTGCGGGCAAAGTCGTTCCGGGCGTCGCCGGGGGCGGTGGCGGTCCGCCGGCCTCTGGGCCCACCGCCGGAAGCGGGGGGTGGGTTGCGGATCGTCTCCCCCAGCCCGGCGGAGGTCTTCGTCGCTCCGGGCGGGGAGGCGGCCATTCATCCCCGGACCAACCTGCCCCTGCCGGTGCGATGGTTCCTGAACGGGCGGCTGATCGATGCGGCGGGCGGACGCGTGAGCCTGGGGCCGGGGGGGTATGAACTTCGCTGCGTGGCCGGGCAGGGAGAGGCGGCGGCGGTCAGGTTCCACGTGCTGCCGGGGTAAAGGGGGAGGGGGAGAGATTCACCGCGGAGGACTTGACGCGGCCCCTGTCGGGGCCGCAACCAAAGGACCAATGAAAGACGCTGCTCAAAGGGGTATGGTATTGGTGCGAACCATCCATTCCCAAGGAGCAGCGTCATGGA
>JAPLNA010000383.1 GCA_026693065.1 Planctomycetota bacterium | reverse complement strand
GAGGCCGTTTTCGGTCGGCAAGCCTTCGCGAACTCCCTTGTAGTACATGAACCACTTACCGTCCAGGTACACGTGCCTGGGGTTCAGGACTCGGTCGGTGTCCCAACTGGTTCCGTCTCTTTCGGGTTTCACCAAAATGTCGACGCCGGGCGGCAGCGTCCAGGGCCCGGCCGGTGAGTCGGCGACCAGACACGAGATGCCGACCATTCGGTTTCCGTACTTCTCGAGATTGGTGGACCAGACTTCGGTGAACAGATAGAACCGGCCTTCGTGGAAGACGACGTTGGGCTGCTCCAGCAGGAGGTCGTAGCAGGAGCCCGCCGGGCCCAGCGGCAGATGCCCGTGGGCCGTCCAATGGTGCGTGTCTTGGGAACTCAAGTAGAGAATCCGGGAGGCCCTGGGGCGGAAATCGCGGCCCTCGGGCTTCTTGAAGAAGTCGGGGTCCGCCCAGTAGTGCGCTTCGGCGCAGTCGGCCCGATTCAGATCGATCATCCACATGTGGTACCTGCCGCCATGGTAGATGATCTGCGAAGGGTCGGACTGCCAGTGGTTGAGGCTGACGCCGGCGTCCTCGGGGTTGACGATCCAACTCAGGTTGCGGGACGTCCGAATCTTTGTGATGTGTTTCAGTTCGGGCGGCAGGGAATACGTGCCCTCCGCCGCACGAGAATAGATTCCGTCATTGTCCGCGGTTTCCATGATTGCCTCTCGCCGCCGTGCCCCGTTCCCCATTCCTTCCGTCACGGGGCGCCCGTCTCCCAGTCGGGTTTGGGCGCCTGCTTGAGGTGGTGATGCAGCATGAGGCGCCAGACGGGCTCGAGCTCCAGGGCGACGGTGACCCGGGCCGAGCCGTCGGGGCCGAAGGGCTTGAGGTTGGCCACAGGCTCGGCGACCTGGCACAGGGCCGTCAGCGAGGCGAGGAATTCCTTGTCGCCAGCGGCGAAGTCGCGAAGGGTGGTTCGCCCCGGGACCATCAGGGCCAGGACGGTCTCGTTGAGCTTGGCCGCCGCGTCGCGCCGGGCGGCGGCCAGGACGAGCTTGGGGTCGTTGGCGGCCGGGGCGGCGCCCTGGGCCTGCGCGGTATCGTTCAACCAGTTGGGCAGATCGCCGGCGATCTGGGTGGCCTTGCCGAGAAAGCCCGAGGCCTGTCCGGCCAGGTGCTTGGCGGGCACGGCGGCCATTCCGCAGGCGGAGGCGACGTCGCCTCGGCGGTCGCGGATGGCCTCTTCGGCCGCCCGCTGGAAGAGGCGGCTGGCGGGGGCGTGCAGCTTGAGCCAGCCCAGCAGGGCCTGGTGGAAGGAATCCACGGGCACGGCGACCTCGACCTCGACGAGCAGGACGTTGGGGTGGTATCTCCGGCCGGCCTCGGCGGCGGCCTTGACGAACGTGGCCATCTCCTTGCGGATGGGGCCCCCGGCCGAGCCCAGAACGTCGCGCACTCGCATGTCGGTCCGGAGGGGGAGCTCTTCGAGGACGACCTGGAGGCGTTCGCGGGCACGGCGGGCGGCGAGGAGCTCGGCGAGCTTCTGCCCGCGGAGGGTGGCATTGGAGGCCCAGAAGGCCCCGACGGCGTTGGAGGCCTGGGCGAGGGAGGCGTTGGCGGCCCCACGAGGCGTCGGCAGCAGGGGCGGGGGGAGGAGGGCTTCGCTCACGCGAGCCAGCCCGTCGACGGTGACGGCGTCGGCCCCGTTGAGCCGGGCCATCATCGCCCCGTCGGGGGCCTCGGCGGGTTGGTCTTTGTCCTTGGCTTCCGGGATCAGTTGGCGGAGCTTGGCGGCGAGGGCGTCCATCTTGAGGGCGACGCTGACGCGGCAGGTGCCGTCGGGGGCGTGGAGGGCCCCGGCGGCGTCGACCTGTTCCTGGAGGAACATCCCCAGGCCCACCGCGACGTCGGGCCACCGGGCCGACATCGCCGATACCGTGACCGCCTCGGACGTTCTCAGGGCCGACACGCGGACGGTGAGCCTCGCGTCGGCGTCGGCGCG
>JAPLNA010000382.1 GCA_026693065.1 Planctomycetota bacterium | reverse complement strand
CGCGGCGGCCTGGGCGCCGGCCCGGTCTTTGGTTCGCAAGAAGCCCCCAACCACTGACAGCAGGGCCAAGTCTCGATGGGTCTTCTCTTCGATGCCCTCGGCCGTCGCCAGCGCCTCCTTCAAGACGCCTCTGTCGGACAGATCCTCGGCGAGGATGCGCGTACGAGCGTCGCGGTATCTGCCGGCCGGCATGCGATTCACCGCCGCGCGGGCGCCCTCGTAATCGCCCACCCGCGCGCGAGCCAAGGCCACGGCCTCGATGGCACTGGTCTTGTCGATGGCACCCATGATATCAACGCCGGGTCCCTCGCCAGCCTTGGAACTGCTCGACAGCGCCGCGCGCCACGAGGCGTCGATGTCGACGTCAATCTTGTCGGTGAGCTCCTGTGCCAGGTCGATGTGCTTGCGGTAGAGTTCGTTGCGGCCCGCGGCGGCGTGGGCGACGGCGATGGCGGCGTGGATTCTGGCCTCGGCGGAAAGTGCCTGACTCTTACGGACCTTCCAAGCGCCGGCCCGCTCGGCATTGGGAGGGTGCGCGACAGTCGCGGCCATCCAGTCCGCCGAGGCTTGGGGTGGCACAACCGGCTCGACCCGTCCGGCGGACGCCAGGGCGATGCCGATTCGGCAGTTCATCTCCGCCCGGCCATCCGGGTCATTGAACAGGGACGCCATTTCTTGAGACGCTTTCTGGTTGCCGGCCCGGGCGTAGGCTGCGGCCAGGTGGTAGCGAGCTTCCAGGTCCGCCTTGGACCGCCTTTCCATCGCGGCGGCCGCGTCGATCAGCCCGGCATCTGCGAAAACGGCTGATATTCGGCCGAAGTATTGCCCCCGGAAGTCGGTTGCGAGATTGACCGTTTCGACTTCCTCTTCCGCCCGGGCAAGCCACCATGCAAGGGAGGCCGTCTTGGCAGCGCCGCCAAGGCGGCTGATCGCCTCCTGGGCTTGCTGCGTCCCGCGGGCGCCGGCGGCGCCTTTGGCGAGTTCGCCTAACAGATCCCGCGCCTCGGGCGTGCCGATGCGCTCAAGCACGCGGACGGCCCGCAGCCAACGACTGGCTGTGGGCGTGGTGGGGACGGGGCTGTGCGCATTCTGAACCAATACATCCAGGCGGACCCGTGCTTCGAGGCTCTTAGGCGCTCCTTGCGCGTTGACCAACAGCTTGGCAATTCGCCCGCTGGCGAACCGCGTATTCAGATACGTCCAGTTGGTCGACAAGACGCTGCACGCCGGCGGCGTCCAGCCCCGAAATGGGCGAGAGCTTCTTCCTGAGAAATGCAACGGCCTGGTTGCCCTTGCTCTCCAGCGTCTTTACGGATTCAAGGGCAGTCGCCGCGTCGGCATTTGTCATCGCCTCCCAGGACGGTTCCAGTTGACTGTCGGCCCCGCCCGTCGAAGGCATCGAGGGGACAGGAGTCGATCGTGTCTTTGCCGTGCGCTCCAGGGCGGCAGCAGCATATCGGGTGGCAATCGCGCCGGATGTTCCCCCGGCGAGCTTCTCCAGGTGATCGAGGGCCTTGGGCGTCGCGATCAGCTCCAGGACACGAATGCCCCCGGCAGCCTGGCGGAACAAAGGTGTAGCTGGGTATTCCTGGCAGGAGGCGGCCAGCAGATTCTCGATTCGCGTGGCGGCCTCTATCGACGGTTTGGCATCCAGCCCCTGCCGCAGGGCCGGGACAACAGCCGCGCCCAACGCCGCCAACTCCGCCGTCGCCTCTTCTCGTGGGCCGTACCGTGCGTCGTCCAACCGGGCCACCAGCATCCGAACCCTCGCCGCGTCGACGGAGACGGGTTTGAGCCGATCGGCGATGAATGCCACGGCCTCACCGCCTGCGCCGGCCATCGTCAGAATCGCCTGGGAGGGGCCGGAACCTTCGGGGCCTTTGAGGGCTTCCCATGCGGCCGCCAACTGCTCTGACGTCAGCACGGCGGGCGCCACGGCCGGCCCCTCGCCGGGAAAGCTCCACCACCAACGGAGGATATCCTGCCGTGTCTTGAGGCATTCGGTGAGAGGCGTTCCGGTGAAGGTCGTCAGCAGGGCCGCGGCCTGCGGAGGCTCCAGATGCCCGGCAGCGGCGGCCTCGACGACCATCGCCGGCCGCTGTGCCCGCGGTCGCTTCAGCGCCGCCAGCCCCAGCATCATGGAGGGCCCATCGTAGCGGATGCCCTGTTGCCCCAGGAGGTGCAGGTCGACCAGCCAAGGCTCCGCGGGGCGGAAGGCCACCCGGTGCAAGGCCCCGATCGCCGCGCCGCGGCGACGTGCGTCGTCGCTGTACAGCGCCTCCTTCAACGCCGGCAAGGCTCGCAGGTCCCCCAGCGCCCCGAGCGCCTGTATCGAGCCATCCGCGTAACGGGAGTCGCCCCCCCGCGATGTGTCCACCAAGGCCGCGATCACCTCATCCCGGTGCGACCCGATCGCCGCCAGTGCTGCGGCCGCCTGGTTGCCAAGATCCCCCTTCTCCCGCAGCGCCCTCGCCACCGCCGGGGCGACCGGCTCGGCGGCCGGTCCAATTGAACCCAAGGCCCGAACGGCTGCCACGCGGACCTCCATATCGGGGTCGCCGGCCATCACCTCTGCCAGGGCCTCCACGGCCCCGGCCGACTCCGGGCCAAACTCCCCCAGTTCCCAGCAGGCCGCCGCTCGCCCCTTGGCATCCGCGGCCCGGAGTTTTTGGATCAACCCTGGCACGAGCTTGCGGCCCCACCAATGGCCGGTCAACGTGCCGGCGTCAACGACCTGCCCGGACCCAACGGCCACGGGGGCCGTCCAGTTGCACCGCAGCCCGTCGACCTTGCCCGACAAATGGTACTGCCAGCCCGGCACGAGGTTGTCCACCTGGTATCGCCCGCCGCCCAGATCGCGCAGGATGGGCTGAGCCCCCGGCGGCATCGAGGCCCACAGCCGTCCATCCCGCAGGCAGATCGCGTTGAGTTTCACTCCGGCAATGCCCGCCTTGGCGGCGTCGCACAACTCGAACCGGGCTCCGCCCCGGGGCGCTTCCAGATCTCTGCTGGCCACCGCCGTCAGAGGCGATTCCTGGCCAGGATCGCCTTCGTCGGCCACCCCAGCCCCGGCCGGCGTGTCGATCTCCACCGTGTTACTCACGACCTCCGTCAGGCGTATCAATTCGTTGGCCCCTGCTCCCGGCAGGCCGACGAACGACACCGCCGCCTCGTGCCTGCCCGGCGTCAGCGCCAGCGGCTTGCCGTCGTCGCATCCGACCCACGCGCCCCCCAGCGCCACCGGCATGTCCTCCCACAAGTCCGGCGGGCTAAAGGGGACCATCTCGCGCGACATCGCCCTCGCCGGCCGATACCAACGGTCGTCTATTCGCAGCCGCCAGACCATTCGCGGCATGCTCAGCAGGTGGTCGGAGTATCCCCTGTTCCTCACGCCGGCCAACAGCGGCGGCATCTGCCCGGCCTTTATCGCGCCGGGTTGGGCCCGAAGACTGGCGGCCACCAGCGAAACGGGCTGCCCCCAGGCATATCGGGGCGGGCCGATCGTCACCGTCACCGTGTTGCTCTTCATCTGCCCCGTCCACACGTTGTCGGGATTGGCCTTCGCCTGCTCGGGATTCTGGCCATAGTAGTAGTTCAGGAATTCCCTCGGCTCCGTCCGAGCGAGTATCTTGTAGGGCCCCGGGTTGATGAACGCGTGCGAGAGGCCGATGACCTTTCCCGTCACAGTCTCGTTGGGCTGCACCTTGCTGAACTGAGCCGGCCCGGGTGCCGGCCCGTCCCCGACGCCCCCGACATAGCTCACCTCTTCACCGTCGGGCCCGGTGACGGCCATCAGTTCCGCACGACTGTCCAGCGGGGCACAGTGTCTCAGGAACTTCACCGGCTTATCGCTCACGTTTCGCACCTGGTACATCACGCAGACACTGAAGCCTAGCCTGTAGGTTTGGAAATGATCCCCGTTCCACAGTTCTCCCGTCGGGGTCTTCAGGAGGAGTCTGGATTGGAGGCCGTTGACAACCGTCCCCCACGGCGTCTCCTCTTCCCCCCTGGCCGCCTGGGGGTCCGAAGGTTGCGAGGCCGGCTGAGACGTCGCGAACACCTTGACGGGGTTGGCGAGTCTGGGCTCGTCGGCCCGCAGGCCGGCGGCACAGGCCGACACGACAACCAGGGCGACCAGAACGCACCTTCCAGAACCCACGGATGCCGTCACGCCACGTTTCATCGTTTCTCCTTCACTGTTCGCCACAGTTCAACCCGCGCCGCCATGCGCAGGGGAGGCCCATCGGGCGACTATACATCAGATAAGACGCCGCGGAGGAGCTTGTGTTACAGAACTCTCGATGTTTTCCCCGCGGGAGTTTTTTGTAGACAAACGCGGCCGGCGGGGCGCTCTGTAAGGGTGGCAGGCAAGGACGAGCAGGTGGACGAAGAGACTCACGGCCTACAGGCGGGCCTGGCGCGCGGCGAGGCGGCGGCGTTCCAGGCGGCGTACGACCGGCACGGCCGGGCGCTCTACCGCGCCGCCGCGGCGATGCTGGACAACCCCGCCGACGCCGAGGACGCGGTTCAGGACGTTTTCGCGGCCCTGGCGGCCGGGCGGCGAGGGCTGCACAACGTGAAGGACCTCGGGGCGTATCTGTTCGTTTCGCTTCGCCGTGCGGCCGGGCGGATCGCCCAGCGGCGAGCGAGGCAGCCGCGGGGCCCGTGCGTGTTCGACCCACCCGCGGCGGCGCCGGCGGCCGAGCCGCTCCAGGCCGATCGACTGCGGGCCGCCCTGAAGCGCCTGCCCGCGACCCAACGCGAGGCCCTCGCCCTGAAGATCGACGGCGAACTCACCTTCGCCCAGATCGGCCAGGTGCTGGGCGTGAGCCCCAACACCGCCGCCAGCCGTTACCGCTACGCCCTGGAAACACTGCGGGGGCTCATGGAGTGCGACACGTGAACGACCCAGCGGACATGTCACCGGACTTGGCGAAGCTGGAAGCGGCCTTGCTCGCGACCCGGGCGGACGTGCCCGAGCACCTGGCCGCCCGTGCGATGGCGGCGTCGCGGGCGGGCCTGGCCGCCGGCGACCGGGTCGCGTTCTGGCGCTACGCGGCCGGGCTGGCCGCGGCCGTCCTGATCGGACTGAACCTCGCGCTGAGCGCGGGGGCCTCCGGCACGCCGGCCCCGGCCGGAAAAACTCCCGCGCCGGAGGCGTACGAACAGGCGTACCGCGAAATTCGCCAAGTGGCCCCGGACCTGCCCCCCCGCCAGGCGGCCGCCCACGCCTTCGCGATCACCGCCGGACGATTGCAGCCGTATGGAATCCCTCGCGGCTCCTGGCCGCGATAGACGAACGATAACGACACGGGAGAACGACCATGGGACAGATCCTGTTCTGGTTGGAAGCGACCGCCGCCGCCGTGCTGCTGGCAGCGCTGAGGACGACCATCAATGCTCGCATCAAACGCTGGCAATGGCGATGGCTGGTGGGCCTGGCGTACCTCGTGGTGATGTTCTTCTACTGGCTGGCGACGGCGGGAATCACCATCGTGGCCCACGCCTTCGCCCGGACGGTGAGCCTGCCGCTGATCGGGGCGATCCTGGGCCTGGGCGGGTTCCTGGCCGGGTCGATCGTCGTGCGAATCCGCGGGCGTCGCAAGCAGGCCGACGACCCCACTCGCCGGGCCGCCGCCGATTGGCCCGCCGCCCGCCTGGCCTGGGCGACCCTCGCGGCGGGCATCCTGACGGGCATGACGTTCTGGAACCTCGACCTGGCGGCCCGCCAGGAGATGGCCGTCGTCCACGCCGAGGCCTGCATGACAGCCATGTCCGTCACGCCCCCCCGCGTTAGCGATTCCCAGAACGCCGCGCCGCTTTACCGTCGGGCGGGCGAGTTGATGAAGGCCGACCCCGGCTGGCAGGAATTGGTCGACCAAT
>JAPLNA010000381.1 GCA_026693065.1 Planctomycetota bacterium | reverse complement strand
GCGGGCCCTGCCCTCGGGGTGTCCCTGGCCAATCTCGGGCAGGGGCGCCTGCTGACCACGGTGAACTACAAACTCCTCGACGCCGCCGGCAAGGCCGTCGCCGAGGGACAGGTGGCCAAGAGTTACATTTTCCGCGAGTCCGAGATCCGGCTGGACAATTCCCTTCCGCCGGGCCTGACGCTGGCGAAGGGCGACTACACCGTCCACCTGACGGCCAGCGCGCCCCAACTGAAAGAACCCCTGCACCTCGTGCAGGCCGTGCATTGGGATCCGCCGGCCTCTTCTGGGCCGGCCACGCAACCTCGCCCTGCCAGCCGCCCGGCGGGGAACCCGTCTCCCGATTCGGCGTCAGTCCCTCACTCCACTCCGCCCCGCGCCCCGCCGCCGTCAAGAGTGACCTTAAACGACGCGGGCGGCCAAGTCTATCTGTCCGCCCGTGTCTTGCGTCAGTAAACGGATACCCTATTGGTTCAACTTTCTGACGCCAATAGATTGTACGCGCCGTCCATCCGCTCGCCCACAAAATCGCCGCTAGGATCGACCATCTCAGCCGGGATGGCCTCCCGGCCTCCCCCGTGTCGATCGTTGATTTGGCTCGCCGTTCTCCGGCGTGGCGAAGGACCACAGGCTGCCACGGGACAGGATGCCCTGTCAGCAGTTATCGGGCGAGGAAGGGTTCTGCGCCATTGGCCAAACCGATTCGCCTCATACTGGACGGCTGAACTGGTTCCCGCGTCTGGCAAAAAGACGATGCCGAGGCGGAGGGAACCCCGGCATCGCTACAACGACTGCAACCCCGAGCGCAGGGAAAGGAAAACCTGCGCCGTTGGGGCGCAGCGGAACATGTATTGGTATTTCCATTTCATCGGATGTTCTTGGCCTGAGAGATCAGCGTTTTGATCCGCCGACCCCAGCCGGTTCCAACTAAAGTCCCGCCGTCGAGAGCCGAAGAAAACACTATCGGCCGGGCACGGCGATCTGGGGCGCAGCGGACATACGTTCGCCACTGCGTCGTGCTCCGGCCTTCTTTCTGTGTGGGCAGTATCCTTTGTTCTGCGGCAAGAACGCGCTGAACCGGGCTGGCGGCGGCAGCCAGCGCGAGGTGTGGGATTCGGTATCATCGTATAAGGGCAGCCTGCGGGGCAATGCCGCGGCGGTCGCGGGCAAGCCCGTCGAGGCCAGCAGGACCACCAGCATGACCGAGGAGCTCAACGACAAGGGCGTCCAGGACCTCATCGGCGGCTACCTGCGGGCGGTGGGGGAGAAGTACGTTTCGCTCCCGCACCCGGTCGGGCTGGCCTATGCGGTGGACGGGCGGCTGACTGGGCTGCACGTGTTCAGTTCGACCCCCCTGTTTCGCCAGTTGGCTGTCAAACTCGTGCGTTCGGCGGCGATCGACGCGGCGGCCGGGGCCGTCGACAAGACCCCGGCAGACGTGACGGTGAAGGATCTGGCGAACTTCATCGCCGCGGCCTGGGACGGTAAGCGGAGCACGGAGACGCCCGGGTTCGGCAACGAGATCGTGCGGTACGTCGGCAACGAGACGTTCACGACGGAACTCTACTACAAGAAGGCGATCCTGCACTCTCAGGTGGGGCGTCAGGAACGCCTCCGTCCCGTGCCGCCGCCGGAGCCACCGCCTCCCATGCCGCCGCCTCCCATGCCACCGCGTCCGATCCCACTGCCACGCGAGGACAATCGCTAGCATTCCGTCAACTTTGAGCTAACGCGTTTACCATTCGCCCTTGGGTGTGCCAGGTTCGTGTCACTCCCTGTCCATCGTAGCATCGCCTACAATCGCTGCCTTGCGGGGGAAGGGTCCTTGCGTCCGAAGGCCCGATCGCGCCTCTGAGATGCCGTGGAGGCCGTTCTTGCGGGGCGCGGGGCCTTCTATCCACCAGGCCATCTTTTCCAGATGGCGGAGTCGCCATCCCTTGCGGCTGTTCCGAGCGATCCTGGAGCGGATTCGGCGGCTCAAGCCCCCATCCGTGGTGTTCAGATGACGAGGGTCGCCGCCGACACCGTACGAAACACAAAGCCGCGGAGGCGGTCTGTCCCCGACGGAGAAAACGCGCCAGCCTCGGCCTGCCGGCGCCAGTTCCGACGCTGTCGGGAGGGTTCCGCAGGGACTTGGGGGGGGGAATTCGCTTGCAGGGGCATGACAGCGAGATACGATCATGGAAACTCCTGGCGGCGGTCGTCAGCGAGAAGTCACTTGGGAAATGTCGGGTCAATGGCTGTACAATCCGAAGCGGCCAGGGACGCGAGCGTCCGGCCCGAATGCACATCCAGGAAGACCAACATGGCAGACTTGACCCTATCGTTCGTCTGTCCCCACTGCGGCAATCGCATCCAGGTCCCCGTCAAGTTCGCCGGGCGCAAAGGCCACTGTGCCAAATGCAAGGCCTTGGTCCAGATTCCTGCCGTCGCGGCGGTCCGAGGGGGGCAACCCGCGGAGGCAGAAGCCTCGCGCGCGCCTGTGCCCGCGGCTTCCACGCCGGTCCATGCGTGTCCGCCAGTTGCGGCCGAGATCCTGCCCGCCGTCACG
>JAPLNA010000380.1 GCA_026693065.1 Planctomycetota bacterium | reverse complement strand
TGGTGACCGTGCCCGTGAGGTTCGGCGTGGTGTCCGTGGTGGTCAGCGAGGTCACCGTCACCACAGGCTGGATGCCCAGTTCGTCGGTGGTCGAGTCGGCGCCGACGTTTCCGGCGGCGTCTTTAGCCGAGACCTTCACGTCGTAGGTACCGGGGGTCAGGGCCGTCAGGGATGACCCGGACAGCGTCCAGGTTCCGTTGCCGGTGTTGGTGGCGGTGTACTCCTTGCCGTTGACGGTGACGGTGATGGTTTCGTCGGCCGCATCGACCGTCCCGGTCAGGGTCGGCGTCGTGTCGGTGGTGGTCAGGGCGTCGATCGTCACGACGGGATCCGCCGTGTCGATGACCAGCTCATAGGTGGACGTGTCGGTGGCGGAGACGGCGCCCAGGACGGCGGTGGCGACCACGTCATAGTTGCCGTCGGCCAGGGGGTCGATGGTGTCGTCGGCGAGGGTCCACGTGCCATCGCCGTTGTTGACGGCGGCATACGTGTGCCCGTCGACGGCCACGGAGACGGAGGCCGCCGGATCGCTGACGCTGCCCGTCAACTCGGGCGTGGTGTCCGGGGTGGCCAGAGCGTCCATCGTGACGCCGGGTAGGGCTTGAATGTCCAGTTCGTTGGTGGTGGTGTCGGCACCGGTGTTGCCGGCATCGTCAAAGGCCGTAACGGCCACGTCGTAGTGCCCCACGCTCAGGCTGGAGATCGTGCCGGCCGCCAGGGTCCACGTGCCGTCGGCGTTGTTGAGCGGGGTGTAGAGCTTGCCGTTGACGGTCACGACGAGTGTGGCGTCCGGGTCGTCCACGGTGCCGGTCAGTCGCGGCGAAGGGCTGCCGGTCGCCAGCGTGTTGACGGTGACGACGGGTTTGGTCCGGTCGATGGTAAGTTCGTCCGCGGTGGTGTCGGTGCCAACGTGCCCATCGGTGTTGGTGGCAGCGACAGCCACGTCGTAGGTCCCTTCGGAAAGGACCGACAGGACATTAGCCGCCAGGGACCATGTGCCGTCCTTCTTGTTGGTGGCGGTATAGGTCTTGCCCCCGACGGTAACGGTGACGGTCGCCAGAGTGTCGTTGACCGTGCCCGTCAGCGCCGGGCGGAGGGCGTTGGTGACCAGTTCGTTCACAGCCACGATCGGCGATATGGTGTTGATCACCAGTTCGTCGGCGGTATCGTCGACGCCGAAGGCGCCCGAGGCGGAGTTGGTGGCCAGCGCCACCACGTCGTAGGTGCCGTTGGCCAGAGGGGCCTCCAGTTCCGTACCGGCCAGCGTCCACGTCCCGTCGCCGTTGTTGACGGCGGCATAGTTGGTTCCGGCGACGCGGACCTTGACGGCCGCCAGCGAGTCGCTGATCGTGCCGCTCAGGTCAGGAGTGGTGTCGGCGGTGGCCTGGGAGGTGACCGTGATCGTGATATCTCCGGCCAGAAGAAGGCGGGGCTCCATGGCCTCGCAACAAGGGAAGCCGGACGGGAACGAACGGGCGACATTTCGGGTGAACATAGACTACTCCTTCGCCAGGCGGCGACAAACCGGGTATCAGAACCTCATCTTCTAGTTGCGACACCCGGAAGAATTACAACTGCCCATTTCATGATCGCTCCGAGGCCAATCCGGCGCGAAGGGGTATTGACACCCGTGAGAAGATGGGGTATATTTATTTTTGTGATGGTGCAGATGCAACGGACGGCGCCAAAAGACTGCGCCGGTGGTGCCATGGTCGATATGGATGACCTGTTGCTTCTACGCCGTTACGTCTCCAACGGGGACAAACAGGCGATCTCTGTCCTGATCGAGAGATATCAGCAGATGGTCTTTGCCGCCTGCCTGAGGCGGGTGGACTGCGGGGCCGACGCCGATGACGCGACGCAGCAGGTGTTCCTGGCCTTGATCCAAGGGGCCGGCACGATCCGTTCCAATTTGGGCAGTTGGCTGTATCGCTGCGCGATGAATACGACGGCCTCGATGCTGCGGTCGCGGCGCAATCGGGTATACCGCGAGCGGGAGAAGGGGCGGCTGGGCGAGCAGGTCTGTCTGGACACGCAAGCCTTGGAGCGGGAGACCGCCGCTATCCTTGACGACTGCCTGGGCGAGCTGGATCAGACCGATCGGGAAATCCTTATCCAGAATCACGTTCTCCTGACTCCCCAGAAAGCCATTGCCACCTCCCTGGGCGTCAGCCAGCAGGCGGTCGCCAAACGCCTCCGCAAAGCCGCCGGGCTGCTTCGCCGCAAACTGGCCGGCCGCGGGCTGTGGGTCACGCTCGCAGCGGCCACTGTGTTGCTGACCAGACGCTTCTCGCAGGCGGCCATCCCTGTCGGCCTCCAGGCGTCGCTGGCCTCCCTGCCGACCGCCCCGGCGATCGCCACGGGCGTGGTCGGCACGATCAAACTCGGAGCGGTGGCCGCTACGGTCCTGGCCTCCCTGCTCGTCCTGGAGTGTGCCGTGGACACACCCTCCTCTTCGCCCGACAACCAGGCCTCCGCCTCCGCCCCGTCGGCGGATCTCCGCAGGCTGCCCTCCGGCGATCGACGCCTGGCCTTTTCCTCGCTTGCCCTCGAAGGGACGGGAGGCATGCAGCGAACGGGCCCCCGGAGGACAAACTCGCTCCCGCAGGGCGGCGCGTGTTCATTGTCGAATGCCCGCCTCGCGTCCTCGGCGAACCCCGGCGTGGGGGCGGTCTCGCGGGGCGCCGCGGCCGAAAACGCCCGCACGCCGGTCGCGTTACCCCCCCAAACCAGGCCGGATCCCGTCGCCGAAGCGGCCTGCGAAGAGCGGCTCGGGGTGGGAACCTTGACCGTCGCCGGCTCTTGGGCTTCGAGACATCGGGGCGAAAGAACTGCCCTGCCGTCCAAGCCCGCACCGGCAACGGAGCCGCCGCCGGAAGCCGGGCAAAAGGACGCCGCCCCCCCGGCCGACGCTCCGCCCCCTCCCTTTGGGGAAAAGCCTTGGCCCCTCGGCGAACACGGCGTTCCCCCTCTGGAGCCCGGGCCCGGCATGGACACCCTGAGCGAGGCGGGCCCTGGCGGCCTGCCAGGGAATTCCCCCTTCCTCTCGCGCCGGATGCCCCCCCCTTGGGCAGGCGATGGAGCCCCCCAGCCGCCGACGTCGGCCCTGGCGAGAGCCGACTTCCATGGTCCCATCGACGGCCCCGTCCCCTTGAGCAGCCCGCTGGCCCGGCAACAATCGCATGGGAGCCTCGGGGCCGATCGGTCTTTCGAGTCGCTGCCGCTCGAGGGGCCTCTGGCCCTGAAGGGCTCCCGCCACCCGGGGGCCGTCCCCGTCGGGGCCGCCTGGCCCTTCCCCTCCGACAAGTTCAACCCGGTCGGTTCGCCTGACCCGCCCTTCGGGGCCGGGCCCCGGCTTCTGGCCGATGGCCTGACCGATCTGCCCGATCCGTCGGCCTGGCACGCCCCCGCGGGCGCCTATGGCGATGGGCCTTGGGGCTTGGAAGCCCTTCCCGTTCCGGTGCCTCCGCTGGCCGCCGACCTGGCGCGCCGCGTGTTTGCGACAAACGACAGCTGGATACCCCTCGATGCGGCAGTCCAATCCGTCCCCGAGCCCGGAACCCTGGCGTTGTTGGCCGCCGGGCTATTCCTCGCATCGTGCCGACCCCGCCGCCGATCTGGGGCGGCATGAGGGCTCCTCAGGGCCCTCCCTCATATTCTTCACGCCGTTGGTTGTAGATCCCCCGCCCGGCGCAACTCATTAGCAAAGCGACAATGACTCGCCGGTCGTCTCGATGGAGGGAAGAACTCCTTGGCCCCGGCGGTCGCGTCGAGGGATCGCCCTCCACGCATGAAAGTCCACCAGGAGCCCTTCGATGGTTAGAAACAAACCAATACGTGTCAGTCGGGCCTTCGCCTTGTCTCCCCTGGATCCCCCCAGCCCCGGGCGTAGTCGGCGGTCGTCGGGCCCTGTTCCTTTTAGCCGCCCGGTCCGGGGCGTGGCGGCGGCGTTCTTGGCCTTCCTGCTGGCGGCCTCGGTCGCCCGGGCGGGCACGATCCGCGCCGACCGCACGGACAGCCAGTACACCGCCCTGGCCGCCCCGTCCGCCTACGCCTCCGTCGGAAAGTTCCTGTGGACCGAGTCGGCGGGGCAGTACCTGGCCAGCGGAACGCTCATCAACGACCAGTGGGTTCTGACGGCCGCACACGTCGTCAGCGACATCACCTCCAGCAACATCGGCACGATGACCTTCACTCTGGGAGGAACGACGTATTCCGTTGCCGCGACCTACTACAACAGCAATTGGACCGGAAGCACCAACAGCGGCTATGACATTGGATTGGTCAAGCTCTCGACGCCGGTGACCAACGTCGCGCCGGCATATCTTTACGGCGGCACGGACGAGAAAACCCAGGTGACGACCATTGTCGGATACGGCACCACGGGCACGGGATTGACCGGGGCGACGCAGTCGGCCGGCACCAAGCGGGCGGGCACCAACGTCATCGCCCTGGGCAGCGCGCTCAACAGCATTTACTGGTCCGGAGGGGGCAACGACACGATGGTCGTTGCTGATTTTGACACGCCCGGCACGACAGGCGACCCGACGACCAACCTGGCCGTCGCGACCGACCTGGAATACTGCGCCGCCCCCGGCGACAGCGGCGGGGCATGGTTTGTCACGAAGAACTCCCAGGCCTACGTCGCCGGCGTCACGAGCTTCCTGGTCAGCAAACCGGGCAACTCCCAATACGCCATGTACGGCGACCTCTGCGGGGCCACACGCGTCAGTTCCTATCTCTCTTGGATCGGGCAGTACACCACCTATCACACCGCTCCGGGAGCCCTGACCGTCAAGGCCTTCTTCGACACGAGCCTGAACGGCGTCTACGCGACCAACGACACGTTCCTTTCCGGCCGCCAGGTCACGGTCACCGGACCGTACGGCTTCAGCCAGACCCTCACCACCGACGCCTCGGGGCAGATTTCGCTGACAGGCCTCCAGCCGGGAACCTATACCATCACCCAGGCCCTCTCGGCCGGCTGGCAGGCCACGACCGGCGCGTCGGTTACCGTCACCGTCACGAACGGCGGAACCCTCACCACGTGGATCGGGAGCATTCTGCCCGGCGACGCCAATCAGGACGGCGAAGTCGGCCCGGAAGACTTCGGCGTGCTCAAGGACAACTTCGGCCTGGACGGCCTGGTCAACCGTTGGGGACAAGGCGACTTCAATGGCGACGGCGAGGTCGGGCCCGAGGACTTCGGTCTGCTGAAGGATAACTTCGGGACCGACACGGCCCCCCTGACGAATGTCCCGGAACCCAGACAACTGGTGTTGTTGGGCATCGGATATATCGCGGCCTGCTTGGGGCGCCGACGGTAAGTGCCCCCCTGTCGCCCCGGGATCAGATATGGACCAGATGAACAAGAAACTCCTGGACCGCATGAAAACGATCGCCTGCGAGATCGACCTGCTGCTGGAACAGGCCGGGCCGGGAATCAGCCCGCCGTGCCGGGACGAGTTGGCCCAGATGGCGGTGGGGCTGCGGCTGTGGTTAACGGCCATGGAGGAGGGGGCTCCTGAAGCATCCGCGTCCTCGCCGGGGGCGATTCCTGACCCCCACATCGCCCGCCTTCTGGACTTGATGCACTCGCGTCACCAGGATCCCTGGACGGTCACTTCCCTGGCCGAGGAGGCCGGCATGTCCAGGTCCACCTTCGCGTCCCGTTTCGTCGCCCTCATGCGCCGGACCCCCATGCAGTATCTCCTCGAGTGCCGCCTACAAAGGGCCTGCCGCCTCCTCCGTCAGACTCCCGACGGGCTCAAGCAGATCGCCCGGCAGGTCGGCTATCGCTCCGAGTCGTCCTTCAGTAACGCCTTCAAGCGTCAGTTGGGGCTCTCCCCAGGGGCCTACCGCGGAGGCGCCCAGCCGCCCATGCCGACCACCTGAACCCCGCCGCGCAGACACAGGCCGAGGTCTGTGTGCGGCGCGACCTCGGCCTGCGTCCGGCCGGTATCTGACCCGATACCGGCCGCTGACGGCACTCTCTGCGAAAGACGCGATGGGTCAGACGGCGTAGTTGATGCTGGTCGTCCCGGTGGTCGAGCCGGAGGACTGCTGGTTCAGCCAGCCGGTCATTTCATCCTGGCTGAGTTGTCCGTCGCTGTTGGTGTCGGCGCTCTTGTAGAGCTGGCTGACCAGGCTCTTGAGGACCGAAGAGATCGCGTCGCTGGAGGACGTATCCGACGGAGGAGGAGGCAGTGGGCCCTGCTTGACCTTCTCCTGGAACGTCGACCACT
>JAPLNA010000379.1 GCA_026693065.1 Planctomycetota bacterium | reverse complement strand
GTGGGGTTACTCCAACCGCACCGCCGACCTGGCGCTGAAGATCGCGGCCCTGTAACTTCTCTCTTCCGTTCGCTGTCCCGAACCCCGCCGGCTGCAAGGCGGGGTTCTTCTTTTTGAGTGCGCCAGGGGAACCACGAAGAACACGAAGATCACAAAGGACACAAAGGAAGACAAGAAAGAAGGCGAAAGAAAACGAAGAAGTGTTGGGTGGCTGACGACGGTTCCGGTGATTCTCTCTCTCACAGTCTCTCTCTTTCTTCTGTTTCCCCCTTTGTGTGCTTCGTGTTCTTTGTGTCCTTCGTGGTTCCCCCAACTCGCATCCTGCCCACGGCCAGCGTTGAAATCTCCCTCCTTTCGACGTATACCTTCGGGCATGACCACCACCCGATTCGACGTTCGCACGCCCGGCCGCAACGCCATGATCGACATTACCGCCCAGGTCGCCCGGGCGGTGGAAGACTCCCGCGCGCGGGAGGGCACGGTGACGGTGTACGTGCCTCACACGACAGCCGGCGTGACGATCAACGAGAACGCCGACCCGGACGTGGTTCACGACGTGCTGGCCGCCCTGGACAAGGCCATCCCCTGGCGCGAGGATTTCTATCAGCACAACGAAGGCAACAGCGCCGCCCACGTGAAAAGCTCCCTCGTGGGCTGTTCGCCGACCGTGCCGATCATCGACGGCCGCATGGCGTTGGGCACGTGGCAGTCGATTTTCTTCTGCGAATTCGACGGCCCGCGAACCCGCCAGGTGCTCGTCACGGTACAGGGCACGTCGTAACGGCCGCCGGTGCGGTGGCGGGCGATTCCTTGGGGGCCAGGCCCTCGGCGATCAGCCGGGCGCCTTTGCGGCAGTAGTCGTCGTTGAACGTGGGCTTCCCATCCTTCGGTTCGGTGGCGGGGGGCTTGGGCTCGTCGGAGAAGCGGAAGGCCTTCAGGGCGGGCAGGTCCTGCGAGCCCTTCATGCCCGCCACGGCGGCGTCCCACTCCCGCCCGCGGCGCTCGGTGAGGGTGGCTCGCCAGAGACCGTAGCTGAGCAGCAGGGGGCCGTCCACGGCGACCTTCCCGAAGTGCTTCTGTTGGAATGGCACGTCGGGGAGCGTCCAGAGGGCGTAGCAGATGCGAGGAAGGAAAGCGATGGGCTGGTCGCGCATGTCAAGGCGTGTTGCCCAGGTGACCCGTCGGGTCTTGGGGTCCCACGTGCCATTGGTGACTATCGGCTGATTCTGCGTGGCCATCGAGGCGCTGACTCTGTCGCCGAAGACCGCGAAATGGAGATGGAATATGTCGTTTTGGAGTTCAGACAGGACATCCTCGGCCGTTCGGACGGGCTGGGTGGCTGGCGTCGGGTTGGGTTGGGAAGCGGCCGGGGGGGCGGGGCGCGAGGCCGGGAGCCCATAGACTTTGCCCACGTAGGTATAGAAATCATCGCCGGGCGCGTCGTCGGCAAACCGTGACTGGATCTTCTTGGCCGCTTCGGCGGTCAGGCCGGCCTTGACGGTCAGAACCCGGGCCACGATTCTCTTGAGAAGATCGATGAGGAGTTGATCTTCTTCGTGGGTTCCGTTAGACATGAACACCCGCGTCAGGTTCGGCACGTCGGCCGGTTCGATGTATCCGCGGGCGACCAGGTACACCAGCACGCGGGCCACGTACCGCGGCGTCGGAAAGCACTCGGATCCCTCGGGCTTTTCACCGGCGGCGTCCCGGCGTTCCTGCGAATCCAGCCAGACGTACATGGCGACGTTCTTGAGGTCCCGGCGGAATTGTCCGCGAAGGAAGGCGTCGAGCTTGTCGAAGTCTTTCTCCGTGCCCATCCGGGTCTTCAGGTATCCGGCGATCAGGTCGACGAACGTGTCGGCGGCCTGGAACGTTCTTTCCATGACGACCGCCGTTTCGTCGTTGCCGCGGAAGTCCTCGATATACAACCGCGCGCTGCCCAGGGAGGTCGTCTGGTTGAGGTAGAGCGACCGCCCACCGACGTCGTTGGGCATCCGATCCGTGAACGTGCCGGAGAAGACGTCGCCCGCGGCCTGGCCCTGCGGGCGGGGGGGGTAGAGCCTGGCGATCGCCGCCAGATCCTCATCCGAAATGCTTCGGGGCCGGGTGGCCGGCGCCGTCGCCGGTTGGGAGGTCGGCTGGGTGGCGGCGGTGAGATCCAGGATTGGCGCTTCTGTGGAGATCGTGAGCTTGCGGCCGATCTTGCCGTCCTCGGGCGTCATTTCGATTTCATATACGGTGGATGGCATGCACGCCACCCCCGTCGCCGCCAGGGCCGCCAGGATGCAGAAGAGGATCGTTCGCATGGTCCGTCCCTTTCATTTGTCGAATGGTGCTTCTCGCCGCACGCGGGATATCATCTCCGAACCCGCCCGCGGCGGTCAAGGGCGTTGTGGCGGGTGCCGTGGTTTGCGGCGCAGCCGCCACCACGAATTCTTGGCCCCCGGCAGCGCCCCGACGTGGTTGCGGCGGCGCCGCAAACCACGGCACCCGGCCTTGCTTTCCCATCGCGGGGGTGTACAATCCCCGGTTCAGAGCCGGCCGTGACCGGCCGATCGACCTGAAAGGAATACCCCATGGCACAGAAGATCCGCGTAACAGTCTGGAACGAGAATATCCACGAGCGGGAACACGAGCACATCCGCAAGATCTACCCCGAAGGCATGCACGGGGCGATCGCGTCGTTCCTGAAGAAGCAGCCCGACCTGGAAGTCCGCACGGCCACCCAGGAACAGCCCGAGCACGGGCTGACCGAGAAGGTGCTGGCCGAGACCGACGTGCTGACCTGGTGGGGGCATGCCGGGCATGACGGCGTCGCCGACGCGGTCGTCAACCGCGTTCACGCCCGCGTGCTGGACGGCATGGGGCTGATCGTGCTGCACTCGGGCCACTTCGCGAAGATCTTCCGCAAGCTGATGGGCACCAACTGCGGGTTGCAGTGGCGCGAGGCGGGCGAGAAGGAACGGCTGTGGGTGGTGGACTCGAGCCATCCCATCGCCGCCGGGCTGGGCCCGTACTTCGAGCTGCCCCACACCGAAATGTACGGCGAGCAGTTCGACATTCCCAAGCCCGACGAGCTGGTGTTCATCAGTTGGTTCGAGGGCGGCAACGTCTTCCGCAGCGGCTGCTGCTGGAGCCGCGGGCGTGGCAAGATCTTCTACTTCCGCCCGGGTCATGAGACGTATCCGATCTACCACGATCAGACGGTGCTCCAGGTGATCACCAACGCCGTCCGCTGGGCGAAGTTCAACGGCAACACGCAGACGTGCGGCATCAACACCTGCCCGTGCGCCGATCAGCCCCTGGAGCCGATCAAGAAGTAACGCGAACGCACAACAAG
>JAPLNA010000378.1 GCA_026693065.1 Planctomycetota bacterium | reverse complement strand
GGCATCAGCACCGGCGCGATCATCGCTCCCTTCGCGTTCCTCGGCAGCGATTATGACCAGCCCCTTCGCGAGTTCTACACCACCGTGACGACGAAGGACGTCCTTCACCCCAGGCCCCTGGCGGAGATCTTCTCCGGCGACGCCCTCGCCGACAGCGAACCGCTGGGGCGGCTGCTGGCCAGGGGCATAACCCCGGCGATGCTCCAGGCGGTCGCCCGCGAGCACGCCGCCGGGCGAAGGCTCTTCATCGGCACGACCAATCTGGACGCCCAGCGCCCGGTCATCTGGGACATGGGGGCCATCGCCTCCTCCGGACGACCGGAGGCCATCGACCTGTTCCGGAAAGTGATACTGGCCTCGGCCTCCGTCCCGGTGGCGTTCTCCCCCCAGTACATCGACGTGGAGGCCGACGGCAAACCGTATCAGGAAATGCACGTGGACGGCGGCATCATGACGAGGTCCCCGATCTGCCGCATGACATCCCTTCGCACACCTACGTCATACGCAACGGGCTCCTCCGCCCGGACTACCAGAGCGTCCCGCCGCGGCTGGCGCCCATCGTCGTGCGCGCTCTGGGGGCGCTGCTCAGGGCCAGCACCGCCGGCGACCTCCACCGAGTCTACACCCTCTGCCAGATGCAAGGGATGGACTTCAACCTCGCCTACGTCCCCGACGACCACCGTTCCAAGGCGAAGGAGTTGTTCGACCAGCCGGAGATGGCCGCCCTGTTCGAACTCGGATTCCAGAAGGCCCAGACCGGCACGGCATGGACGAAATCCCTCCCCGAGCGCGGCCCGGACACCCGCCCGGCGAAGTAGCCCCCCGCAGGCCGGTCGATGGGCCCGCGGCGACGGGCGGTTTCTTTCCTTGACAGCCGGCCCGAAGCCGGGTATTCTTGGCCCGTTTGCCGGAGCCCTTGTGGGCGCACGGCGTTGCGGAGCATGGGTTTGACCAAAAAGAAATCCGGAAAAGCGCTGTTCGAGGTGATTACCACCTACCGGCAGAAGCATCCCGGCACCGGGCCCCTCATGCCCGAGTGGATGCGCCGCCGGGAGCAGCCCGCCGGCGCGGTCATGCCCGAACTGACCCCCGTTCCGCTCGAGCCCCAGTCGGCGACCCCGCCGACGGCGGTCAAGCAGCCCCCGCCGCTCATCCGACCCGTCCGTCCCGTCCGCCAAGCCCGCCCCGCGCCCACCCTCCAGNNGCCGATGGTCAATACCACCGGCGGACGGTTGACGCTGTCGCTGAATTACGTGACCTCGGTGGTGGCGGCCCTGGGGCTGGTGCTGCTGCTGGTCGCCGCGTTCCTCCTGGGGCGCATGACGGCCGGTGACCGCGCCGCCAAGCCAACGGCGACCGCGCCGGCCAAACCGACCACGCCGGGAACCCCCGGGCGAACCAACGCCCAGGTGACGGAACGAACCAACCCCGCCGCCGGGTTGTCCGCCGCGGATCTGCCCGCCGATAAGTATTACTTCCTCATCCAGGCCATGAACGCCGATATCCCCGAGGCCACCCAGAGGGAAGAGATCGACAGGATCGTCCGGCACTGCAACCGGGCCACCGGCGGTAAGGCCGTCCCCGCCGCTCGCGTCCTGTACGTGACCACCGAGGGCGCCCGGATGTGGCTGGCGATTGCGACGCAGCCCTTCGACGGCCCCGAGGCCGACGACAAGGTCAAAGACCTTCAGAAGAAGGTCGAGGTCCTGGGCAAGGACCCCAACAACCCGACGAATTACTCGTTCAAGCGAGACAAGGCGATATTGATACCGAACAAGGGTTGAGAAAGTCGGCCGATGGCCGAGCCCTTGGATTTAGAAGATGGAGTTGCCGTTATGACGATGGACAGAACACTCAAGACGCGCGGCGCGCTGTTCGGCACCCGCAGCGTTCTCTCCCGGGCCGAGCGAATTGCCAAGCTGACCGAATCGGGGAATTTCGATCCGGAAAAGGACTGCCCCCTGGGCCTGCCCAAGGTTCGCGTGCGCCACTCGAAGGCCGGCACGAAGACCAAGAAGGCCGCCGAAGCCGTGGTCGCCGAAGGCGCGCCCGCGGCCGAGGGCGCCGCTGCCGCCCCCGCTGCTGCCGCCGCCCCCGCCGCCAAGGGCAAAGACGCCAAGGGCGGCAAGGAAGCCAAGGGCAAAGGCAAGGACTAACCCTCGCCAACCCCCGGGCCCGGCATGCGCAAAAGCCACGCCATCGCCGACCGGATGCGCCTTCTCGACGCCTCCGGCATCCGCAAGGTCTTCGACCTGGCGGCCAAGATGAAGGACCCGATCAACCTCTCGATCGGGCAGCCTGACTTCGACGTGCCCGAGGCCCTCCGCGAGCAGGCCGTCCAGGCCATCCGCGCCGGCTTCAACAAGTCCACCCAGACGCAGGGCACCGAGGCCCTTCGCGCGGCCCTGGCCGCCGCCTGCACGCGGGAGTTCGGCTGGACGGACGACCGCCCCTACCTGGTCACCAGCGGCGTCAGCGGCGCCCTCATGCTGGCCATGCTCACCCTGGTCAACCCCGGCGACGAGGTCGTCTTCGCCGACCCGTACTTCGTGATGTACGCCCACCTGGTGAACCTCTGCGGCGGCGTGCCCGTCCCCGTCGACACCTACCCCGACTTCCGACCCGACGTCAACCGCCTCGCCGACGCCATCACCCCCCGCACGCGGATGCTCATCATCAACTCCCCGGCCAATCCCACCGGGACCGTCTACTCCGAGCAGGAACTCCGCGACATCGCCGGCCTGGCCGCCAAGCACGACCTGCTCGTGGTCTCCGACGAGATCTACAACCTCTTCTGCTACGACCGCCCGTTCGTCTCGATGGCCTCGCTCTACGAGAACACGCTCCTGATGCGGGGCTTCTCCAAGAGCTACGCCATGACCGGCTGGCGGATCGGCTGGTGTACGGGCCCCCGGGCCGTCAT
>JAPLNA010000377.1:2701-3047 GCA_026693065.1 Planctomycetota bacterium | reverse complement strand
CCGACGCGGCCTTGAGAACCCGACCGCGGCGCGGTAGCATGGGGGGCATGAGCAGTGCGGCCAAACCCCCGGGGGCGCAGCGCCCCATCGGCGTGTTCGATTCCGGCTTGGGCGGATTGACTGTCGTGAGGCAGTTGACGGCCCTGCTGCCGGGGGAAGACATCATCTACCTGGGCGACACCGCCCGCGTGCCCTACGGCATCCGTAGCCTGGAGATCGTCCGGCGGTATGCCCTGGAGGACGCGGCCTTCCTGCGGCGGTTCGACCCCAAGCTGATTGTGGTGGCGTGCAACACGGCCTCGGCGGCGGCGGCGAGCGAGCTGGAACAGGCCTGCCCGATGGGTGT
>JAPLNA010000377.1:0-2695 GCA_026693065.1 Planctomycetota bacterium | reverse complement strand
GGTGTGGTGGACGTCGTCCGCCCCGGGGCCGCGATGGCCCTACGGACCACCGACAGGGCGATCGCCGTCATCGCCACGGAGGGCACGATCAAGAGCGGGGCGTATCAGCGGGCCATTCACGCGTGCGACCCGGCCCGCGAGGTGCTCGCGACGGCGTGCCCGCTCGTCGTCCCCATGGTCGAAGAAGGCCGCGAACTCGACGACCCCGTCGTCCTCCACGTACTGGCCGACTACCTCCACACTCTCCAGCGGGTCCGCCCGGGGGCGTTGATCCTCGGCTGCACGCATTACCCCCTGCTGGCCGGGCCGATCGCCAAACTGATGGGCCCGGACGTGCCGCTGGTGGACTCCGGATATGCCGCGGCCCTTGAAGTGCAGCGGCGTTTATGCGAGAATAGCCAACTGAACGGGCGACCCGACGGCGGGGGCCTGCGGTGTTACACCACCGACAACGCCGAACGATTCCGCGAACTGGGCGAACGATTCGGCGGACGGACCATCGACCACGTGGAGGCCGTCGGAACCGACGAACTGTCGGCCGCGGCGTCCTGAGACGCACCAGGCAGGATGGCACCATGAAATATCCGATCCTGACGGCAGGCGTTCTCTTGGCCGGCCTCCTGGCGACGGCCGGTTGCGAGCCCAAGCCCGGCGACGCCGCCCAGCCGCACTGGTGGAACGCCCCCTCCGAGGCCGACCTGGTCAAAATGGCCAACGACCCCTCCGACCCCGACCAGCGGCGCCAGGGCATTAACGGGCTGGGCAAGCTCTCCTGGGGCGGCGCGGGGCGGCACGCGGGACTGTTCGTCGAGCGGCTGGGCGACGAGGACAATAACGTCCGCTCCGCCGCCATTCGCGCGCTGGCCCAACTGGGGCAGGCGCAATACGTGCCCGCGCTGGTGGCCAAACTCGAAGACCCCTCGCTGATGGTGCGGGATGACGCCGCCGTCGCCCTCGACACCGTGCAGGGCGAGCAGGCCGTCGCTCCTCTCCAGGCCCACGCCTCCGGCGACCCCAACCCCCAGGTCCGCGGACGGTGCGCCCGCGCCCTGAGGCACTACTCCGGCAGGGAAGTGCTCAACACCCTGGTCGGCTGCCTCAAGGACAACAACTTCGGCGTCCGCTACGAAGCCCACGAGTCGCTCAAGAGCCTCACGAATCGCGATTTCGAATACGACGCCGCCCGCTGGGGCGACTACGTCTCCGGCGCCAACGTCCCAGCCGCCGGGGCCAGGGCCGACAAGGGCTTCCTGGGCCTGCTGGGCTCGGGCGAGTCCAAGGCGACTCCCCCGCCCGCGCCGCCGGTCCCTCCGGCGCCCCCGGCCGATTCGGCCGACACGGGCGTCTTGCCCCCGCCGCCCAATCTGGACTACCCGGTCGCCCCGGCCCGCCCCGACCCGCGTGGGACCTGCTGGGCGTCACCGTGCCCAAGAGCGCCACCCCGCCGGCCAATACGCCCGCCGCCTCCGGCGCCTCTGGGGAAAAGCCTTACAGGCGTCCCGACTGGGACTGGCTGGGCGTGACCGTACCCAAGACCCCCCCGGCCTCCCAGCCCGCGACGCCCAACCCTTGACGCCCGCCCCCGGTACGCCATGAGGACGATCGCAAGAACCGCTCTTTGGGCCCTTGGCCCGGCCTTGGCATTGGCGGCGGCGATAAGCCTGGGCGGGTGCCACACCTATTCGCAGTGCCCCGTCGTGCAGGGGGCCTCGTTCGGGCGCATGCCTCCGCCCCTGCCCCCCGAGCCGGGCACGCCCGGGATTGCGATGGGGCAACTCTACGTCGGCGGGACGTTCCCCGGCCCGCCGCCCGAGGGCGATGCCTACATTGTCACCGGATACCGACCCGGCATCCGCTTCTACGTCATTCAGTACACCCCCAATCTCTACCGCGGCGGGGACATCCTCTCTCGCGAAGGAGCCCAGAGCCTCAAGGCCCTGGGCATCAAGACCATCATCTCCGTCGACCCCTCCGGCAAGGAACGCGCCCTGGCCCGGGAGTTCGGCTTCCGGCTCGTGGAGATCCCATTCACGCCGGTCGATCTGACCCGCGCCCGTCTGGATGCATTCCTGGCCGCCGTGGATGCCAACCCCGGGCCCATCTACGTCCACTGCTTCGGCGGCGACCTCCGCGCGGGCATCCTGCTGGCCCACTACCGCATCCACAAGCAGGGCTGGACCTTCCGCCGCGCCTACACCGAGTACCGCCGCCTGGACGCCAACCTGTGGGACTCGGCCCTGCTCGTCGCCGTCCTCAAGGCCAACGCCGCCAACTGACCTGCGCGGGCGCAAAACCTCACTCCTCGCTGTTTCCGGTGGGTAGGTTCTGTGACTCTATCAGGCCCGCCGGCCATCGCAGGTTGCGTTTATCGCTTTCCTGGCTTCCAGCGGGAAGGGCCCGGGCTCTTGCGGGCCCTTCTCCTTCCCGCTGGCAGCCCACAAGATGGCATGAACAGAGGCGGTCCCTTCGCAGGTCCGTTGAGGTAAGCTCAATAACCTGAAGAGAGCCAGTGGAATGGCTTTCAGAATTGGCGCCAATCGCCAGAAGGAGACCGCCATGTGCAACGAGAATCGTAGCCTGCTGATCGTGGACTATCACTCCGAAAATCTTCAAATCTGTTGGTTCGACGCCAGCAGCGGCGAGGAACGTCACATGAACGTTCCCACCGAAAAGGAACAGATCCTGGCTGTGGTCG
>JAPLNA010000376.1:2568-5121 GCA_026693065.1 Planctomycetota bacterium | reverse complement strand
GCGGTCAACGTCTTGCCGACTTCGGCGAAGGCTGCGGCGTAGAAGTATGACATCTCGCCATCCAATTCGCCGTAGCGCTTTGATAATGCGATCACCTTGTCCTTGTCGGCGGCCTGGCCCTTCAGGAACCGCCGCAGCTCCGTCGCGATCGCCCGGCGCGTGACGACGATCTCCGCCAGGCTCTTTCGCTGCAGGTCCACCAGCTCCGTGACGTGCTTCCGCTGCTCGCCCGTCAGGGCGGCCAGGAACGCCTCCCCGCTGTCGCCCGTGAGGGTCGTGCTGATCGAGTAGTCTTTCTTCCCCATGGCCGGGGCGGTCTTCATGCCAAAGCCGCCGAAGTACATCCCATGGCGTTCGGGGCAGAAGTAGGTGTCAGCTTCGAGCCCGCCGCCCTGCCAGGCGAACATTTCGCTGGCGTAGGTCATCACGGCGACGTGGACCTCGTGGGACAGGCTCCGCCGGTCGATGGGCTCGGGCCCGTCGGGCCAGGTGGCCGAGTCGCCGAACTTCAGTTTGGCCAAGGCGGCCTTCTGACGCTCGTCCAGACTGCCCAGCACCTCGCCCATGACCTTCGCCCGCCCGAAGGCCAGCAGGCCGTCCAGTTCGTACAGCCCGGCCGAGTGCTTCATCACCGCCTCGCGGTCGAGCCCCTTGCTTCCGGCGGGCAGGTCGGCGGCGAGGTTGCGGCGGAAGGCGCGGATCAGGGGCAGGCGCATCAGGGCGAAGCGGCGGACGTCGGCCTCCTGCTCCTTACCCAGGGCGACCAGTTTGGCCTTCTGGGCGTCGTTGAGGATGGCCAGCGTGTTGTGGGCGATCCGCGTCAGGAACGACGTGTTGTGCCCGCCCTCCCTCGCGTCGATGTCCCGCATGTACTGAAAACCGAAGTAGTCGGAGACCTTCCCCGGCGGAAGGAAGGTGTCGTACCCGAACTCGCCCGTCAGGAAGGCCAATCCGTCAAAGGCGATCGTATGCAACTGCGCCCGGTCGGAGGTGGCCTGCTCGATGGAGTATCGCCGGGCGTTGTCGCGCGGCGGGCGGTCCTGGGCGGCGGCGAGGTTCGCGCACACTCCCGCGGCCAGCAGGCAGAGGATCAGTCGGGCTCTCATCGCGTGTGCTCCAGTAAGGATTTGACAAGGCTATCGGCGAGGGCCCGCCGGCCCCCGGGTGGCGTGGGGGCCGGCGAGGTCGCCGATACGGCCGAGAGTTCAGTCCTGCTCGGGCGGGCCGTCCTGGCCCCCTTCGGGCGGGGGCGGCGGGCCGTCATGCCCGTCATGGCCGCCCTTGCCGCCTCGCTCGCCCTGGCCGCCCTTGCCGCCTCGGTCGGCCGGGCCTCGCTCGCCGCGCGGCGGACGCGCATCCTGCAGAATCTTCATCTGCTCGGGCGTGAGGATCTTCTCCAGCTTGGCCTGGACCTCCTTGGCCAGGTCATCGAGTTGCTTCCGCTGGTCGTCCGTCAGGTTCATCTTCTCGGCGGCGAAGGGCGGGATCAGATGTCGGAACCCGGGCGGGGCGTTCTTGCCCTCCTGGTGCGCCGGCCGGGTCGCCGGCGTATCCGACGGCTGCGCCATAAGCACGCCCAGCCCCAGCAACACCCCGGCCGCTCCCACCAGTATCAGTGCCAGCTTTCTCATGACTGCTCTCCTTCCAAAGTCGTCCATTCGCGGCCGCCGGCTCACGCGAGGGGGCCGCCGCTACCGTTAAGAACGGCCCGGCCGCCGGGTAGTCTACAGACAATGTTCACCCGGCGGCGGTCGAAAAGAAAAACCCCGCTCCGCGTCCCTGCCCTTGACGGCGGGCGGCGGGAAGCTATTCTTGTGCCTCAAGACAGGATCCCCCCATGGAAAAAATGTCGTATCGCGATCTGCCCCCCGGCTTTCTGGACGTGCTCCCTCAGACGGCCGTGCAGGCGAGCGTCTTCCCAAAAGGCACGCCCCAGAATTCAATCTGGGACTTCATCAAGACTTCCGACGGGCGGTTCTTCGTCGCCCTGTGCGCGGAGGGCACCATCTCCTACGCCGGGCAGCTGCCCGAGTACCTGCCCCGCGAGCGGTCGTTCCGGTTCTGCTTCGACCTGCGGAAGGAGTGCATGGTCACCTCGCGCCAGATCCCCCCGAGCAAGATCCACTCCTCCGCGTGCGCCATGCCGGACGGGCGGATCATCATGGCCACGCACAACACCGCCCCGGCCCCGGGCCACCCGTTCTGGCTGTACGACGCCTACTACTCGCATATCTGGGAGGGTTTCCCCGGCTCGCACCTGCTGATCTACGACCCGGCGACCAACGTCGTGCGGAACCTGGGCGTGCCCGTGCCGCGGGAGAGCATTTACGGCGGGGCGTATGACCCCAGGCACCACGTGTACTACGCCATCGGGTTTGCCCGCGGGCACCTGTACCGCCACGAGCTGGACAGCGGGCGGACGGTCGACATGGGCCAGGTGGCTGAGTTCGGCGCCTTCCGCCTGACGCTGGGGCCCGACGGCAACATTTACGGCTCGACGCGGAGCGGCTGGCTGTACCGGATCGACCCCGATCGACAGGAGGTAGTCGACCT
>JAPLNA010000376.1:0-2551 GCA_026693065.1 Planctomycetota bacterium | reverse complement strand
CGTCGTCGCGAGAAACCACTACGCCTTCGGGGCGACCGGGCCCGACGGGCGGCTGTACATGGCCAATCACGTCTCCGACCTGCTGGCGGCCCTGGACGTGAAGACCGGGCGGCTGGAGCCGCTGGGCTCGGCCGACCCGGGCCCCATCGACAAACGCAACTACCCCTGCTGCCCCTCCGGGCTGGTCTTCGACGCCGAGGGCGTGCTCTGGTACGCCATCATCGGCGGGGCCCAGGGGTACATGGGGTTGTGGGCGCACCTGGTCCGCTGGGACATCACGCGGGGAGGCAAGCCCGAACGCATGGGCCTGCTCGGCACGCCCGAGCGGACGCTCTGGTACTGCAGCGAGATGATCCTGCACGACAACATTCTCTACGCCGCCGACACCAACCACCTGGAAGACCCGCCCGGGATCGTGCGGGTCGACCTGGCGGCCCTGAAGGCCAGCCTGGGCCAACCCCGCCAACAGTCCCGCGACCCGATGGCCTACGGAGTTCTCGCCGACGCCGAACAGGCGTATCCCGGGGACGTGGCCGACCTGGGGCCCTTCCGCGCGTTGGAACGCGCCGGCAAGGAAGGCGGCTCGTTCGGGGCGAAAAACACCTACACGATCCAGGCCGCCCACGCCGTCGTGTTCCGCCTCTGGCAACGCGTGCCGGCGGCCGAATCGAGCGTTCGCAAGATCCAATGGCTCGACGGCCGGACCGTCCGCGGCGTGTGCGGCGCGGCGGATGGAAAGAACTCGCACGGCTTCACCTGCTCGACGGACGGCAGGTTGACGATGCTGGGCGAGCCGCAATCGCGGGCCGCCGACGGGGCGATCCCGGACCCCTCGGGCCTGGCCGCCCTGCCCGAGAGCGTGCGGAGCGTGACCCTCCCGCACCGCCAGGGGCGGCAGTACCTGGCGAGGCCCTCCTGCTGCGCCCCCTGGCGCGGAGGCCAGTGGCTGGTCGGCACGGAGGACGGGCTGCTCGCCCGGGTGGACCCGGGCAGCGGCAAGGCGTTCTCGCTGGGCCCCGTCGCTCCGCACGGGCCCGTCCACCAGATCGTCACCAACGCCGCCTGCACGATCGCCTACGGGTTGGCTGGCGATGAGTCCGACCTGGGCTCCTGCTTCCGCTACGACGACGTGAACGGCCCGTGGGAACTGGGGCGGACCTACACGTCCGAGGGCACCGAAGCCGGCGTGGCCTGCAGTTGCCAACCCTGCTGCCTGGCCCTGTCCCCCGACGAAACCCGCCTGGCCATCGGCGCCGCCGACCGCCTGGGCACCGTCTACATCTACCGCGACCTCAAGTAGCCCCGCCACCGTCAGGAAATTCTTGTCACAAAAAGAATTATTGTGGTGATGCGGACCCTTTGTGGTATACTATTTGACTAGTGAAAGCAGGGCCGGTGGCTGTTGAGGAGAGTGTCCTCGAACCGCCGGCGAATTCGGGTAGCAACCGTTTTCGTTTGCAGCTTGCACCAAGTTTCCCGCCTCTGTGAATGCTCACACTTCACCGCCGCGGATTTGTGGCTTGGATGTTCTCGCTGGCGAATCCGCAGTGCTGTTTGCAAAAGGAGCCATAACTATGGCAACTGGCAAGGTGAAGTGGTTCAACGAGTCCAAGGGTTTCGGTTTTGTGACGGCCGATGACGGCACCGATGCATTCGTGCATCATGGCGACATCCAGGGCGAGGGTTTCAAGACCCTGGCCGAGGGCGAGACCGTATCGTTCGACCTCACGAAGGGCCCCAAGGGCCCCAAGGCTGTCAATGTCCGCAAGGGCTAAACCGGCCTGAATTCGCACCACGCAAACGCCGTCGGATTCGACGGCGTTTGTCTTTTAACCCGCCTATAATTCCCGGTCCAACGCAGGAGACCTTTTGCGACTCTATCTCATCAATCCGTTCAACCCCCTCGTCAGCCTGGTCGACGTCAAGGCCAGCCGTTGGAACCGCTATCGCGTCTGGAAACCCCTGGGCCTGCTCGTGCTGGCCGCCCTGACCCCCAAGGACTGGGACATCACCGTCATCGATGAGAACCTCGGCGCGCCCGACTACGAAGCCCTGCCCCACCCGGACCTGGTGGGCGTGACGGCCTTCACCTCCCAGGCCAGCCGTGCCTATGAACTCGCCGGACGATTCCGCGCCATGGGCGTCCCCGTCGTCATGGGCGGCATTCACGCCTCCATGTGCGTCGAGGAGGCCCTCGGGCACGTCGACTCCGTCGTCGTCGGCGAGGCCGAGGGCGCCTGGGGCACCGTCCTGGCCGACGTCCGCGCCGGAACCCTCAAGCCCACCTACAGCGGCTGTCACGTGGACATGGCCGACGTGCCCCCCGCCCGCCACGACCTCTTGCCCGAGGGCTACGCCTTCGGGTCCATCCAGACCACCCGGGGCTGCCCGCTGGACTGCACGTTCTGCAGCGTGTCGGCCTTCAACGGCAAACGCTATCGCAACCGCCCCATCGACGCCGTCATCGCCGAGCTGAAGACCATCCGCGAGAAGTGGGTGCTGGTGGTGGACGACAACCTCATCGGCACCAGCCCGGCCCACATCCAGCGGG
>JAPLNA010000375.1:5688-10651 GCA_026693065.1 Planctomycetota bacterium | reverse complement strand
GGGCGACGGGCGAGCGTATCGGTATAACGTCGAAGTCTCCCTGACCGGCAAGGACGGCGACTGGAAACAGATCGTCGACATGAAACAGAACACCAAGCCGGGTGACGGGGGGTACACGCACGCGTTCGACCCGGTTGAAGCACAATTCATCCGGATCAACATGTTCGGGAACACGACCAACGGCCACAATCATCTGTGCGAGGTACGGGCCTACGCGGCGGGAGCGAAGTAGCCCGCCAGACCCGCCCCGCGGCGGACAACGATCGCGAGAGGAAACCACCATGATGAAGACACTATGGTTCACCGTGTGCTGTCTGGTTGCGCTGACGGCCTCGCTCGCCGGGGCCGCTCCCGCCGTGGACGCCCAGGCCGAGCGCGCCGCGGCCGCGAAGGCCGAACAGGCCGGCGACTCGGACGCCGCCCTGCTCCACTACGAGAACGTCTACGATTCGACCCCCTGCACGCCGGAGGAATACGTGGCGTTGCGGCGGAAGTTCGAGGAACTCCAGCCGAAGGCCAAACGCAACGACGATCCGGCCAAGGCCCCCGTGTACCACGTCCGCTCGTTCGCCTTCCGCACGCTCCAGGTGGGCGACCGAAAGAACACGTACAACGAGAAGCAGCTCAAGGATTTTGAGAAGGTCCACGTCGCCTGGGCCCAGGAAGTCTGGAAGGCCAGCAGCGGGCAGTGCCGTCTGGACTGGAAAGCGACGGTTATTGATAAACCGTTGACGAGGTTTGACGGATTCCCGTCGCCCGAGGCATGCCTTCTGTTTTTCGAGGCCCTGAAGCCGGGGGAGGCCGATCACGTGACGGCCTACACTCTCTCTTCGGGCTTCCCCTCGAGTTGCTGGGGCGGAACCATGGGCTCGGTGTGCAAGGGGGCGACCTACAGCGGCTTCAACGACGGCGGCGACGGCGGCACGTGCGGCGACGCCGAGGTGCAGGTCCACGAGTGGCTCCACGCCCTGGAGATGACGCTCAAGTGGCACCAGATGTACCCCGACGCGATCTTTCCCAATCCCGACGCCGGCTGCAACTGCGGCCCGAAGTGCTGGCAGCCCACGCCCGGCAAGAACAGCCTGTACGACTGGTACCGCCATATTCTGGGCGTTCACATGACGCGGAAGATGTGGCGCGAAGTGTCTCTGACCCGCCCGAGCGAGAACCCGTGGCTGGCCAAGCTGAAGCTCTGCCCGCGGTTTGCCACGCTGGGCCCGTTCGACGGCGGGGGCAAGGACAAGAACGGGTTCGACGCGGCTTTCATCGACGAGGCGAACCTGAAGCCGGCCCTCGGCAAGCAGGAGGGCGGGCGGACCTGGCGAGCCGCCGACCGCGCGGGCGCCTTCCTCAACCTCGCGGGCGTCTACTATCCCGTCGAACGCCAGGCGGCCTACGCCGCCGTGATCGCCCGCTCGCCCGAGGCGCGGGCCGCCCAGGTCCGCCTCGGGGCGGCCTCGGCCTGCAAGGCCTGGCACAACGGCAAGCCGATCGTCAGCGCCCCCGCCTGGCGCGGCTGCGGCCACGACCAGGACAAGGTCGACGTCCAACTCGTCAAGGGCGACAACCTGTTCGTCATCAAGGCCGTCAACTCCGGCAACGTCGACTGGGCCGACTGGGGCGTCAACCTCCGCCTCACCGACGCGGCCGGCCAACCGCTGGAGGGTATCGAGTACGCCCTGCCGGGCGAGGCGGCCGCGGGGCCCCGATGACGGGAAAGGACGGCGAAGGGAAACAGAACCCCGCGCCGCTCACGGATCGCCGGATTGTCTCTGCCGCTACCGACTCGCCGTCGTGTCATACACCGCCAGTTTCCGAATGAGCGGCCTGCCGACGCTGGCGAGGACGCGGAGGCGCACCGCCGACACCTCGACCGGAGCGATCCGTTCGATGCGTTTGTGGCCGATACAACAGCCTCCCCCGATCGTCCGCCAGGCCTGGCCGACTTGGCCCTCGACGAGGTACTTGCGCACCCGCTCGCCCTGGGTGATCTGCTCCATGAGCATCACGTGATCGATCGTGCGCGGCCTGCCCAGCGAAAGCTCGATCTCGTTGCCCTCGCCGGATGTCTCGGCGAGGCTCTGGCCGAATCGCCGCCGGATCTCGTTTCCGAATTCGCGGAAGCGACGGAGCTGCGCCTCGGGCACCAGCCCGTCGGGGCCCGGCATGGCGTTGATCAGCAGGTTGCAGTTGTTGCCCACCGAGCCGTAGTAGATCTCCATCAGTTCGTCGAGGCGGCGCAGCCTCTCGTCGCAGCCGGGCTGCCACATCCACGCCCCCGCTTGAATGTTCACGTCGGCTTCACCCGGGCACCAGTCCTTCCCGTCGGGGCTGCCGCAGGTGGCGTCGAAGCAATTGTTCCCCGTCGCCCAGCAGGGATAGTCGCTCTTGCCGTGCTCGCCGCCCATCCAGCGGATCGTCTCCACGGGACAGTGGCCTCCGCCGTACACCATGGCCTGGGGCTGGAGCCTCTGGAGAATCGGCAGCAGGTCGAAGCCCGCCCGCGGGTCGGGCAGCCCGCCGTCGAACCAGACTTCCGCCAGCGGGCCATACCGGCCCCACAGTTCCTGGGCCTGCTGGATCTTGGCGGCGGCATACGCGGCCTGTCGGGCCGGGTCGCCGCCCCGGCCGCGATTGACCAGGCCCGGCTGGTCGACCTGCCACCAGCCGTTGAACCGCATGTGACAGTAGAGGCCCAACCCCACGCCGGCCCGGCGGCAGGAGCCCGCGAAATCCTTCACCACGTCGCCTTGCCCGCCGCGCCAGGGGCTCTGCCGCACCCCGAACGGATACGCGTCGCTCTGCCAGAGCATGAACCCGCTGCCGTGGGTCGCCGTCAGGACGGCGTACTTCGCGTCCAGGGCCTTGGCAACCTCCATCCACTGGTCCGTGTCCAGCCGGGTGGGATTGAAAACGTCCGCCCCCGGAAGACTGTCAAACCGCGCGGGGTCCCAGCCGGGCTCGTGAAAGACGTGGAGATCGTAATGGTAGAACACGCCGATCTCGTAATCCTGCCACTGGGCCTGCCCGGCCGTCGGTCGGGGCAGCGCCGGAGCGCTTTCGATGGGATCGTCTTTCCTTGTCGCCACGTTCTCGTCTCCTTCTCTGGCCGCCGATGGCGAAGGACAGGATACGTCCGGTCATGCCACTTCTCAAGTCACACGCTTTCCATGCCGTTCGTGCGCCGGAGGACGTGCCATAACGGGACTCGGTATATTCCCCACCCGGGCCTTGACGCCCGGCGGAATGGGGTTAAAATACAAGTTGAGAGTCAAATCGCCCGACATCGGGCCGGGCGGAGGTAGTGGTGGAACATGTCAGCACTTCGAAAAGGAGCCTCACCATGATGAGGACATCTGTCTGGGTAGCGGCGGCGGCCGTGTCGGTTTTGGCGTTAACGTTGGCGACCTCGGTCCAGGCGGCCCCCGTTACCTGGGGCGCCGCGCAGAACCTCGTCGACGACACCGATGTGCTCACTACGGGCGCCTCCGTGTATGCGTATCAATTTTGTCCTAATCTTCACTGGCCCGACCACGATCCGCCCATCGTCGTCAACGGCGTGAGCTTCCTGCCGGGCGATACCACCGCCGGCTATGAGTGGAATGACGCAATAGCGTGGTGGGTTTGGGGAACCAATGTCACGTTCAGCAGGACAGGCGATGGCTACTGTGGACCGTATTTCGGCCCCAATGCCGGCTTGAGCGCCGAGTACAATGCCATTCTCACCGGCGCCATGTGGACGTACGCGCCCTGTACTCTCACTCTGGGCAATCTGACCCCGGAAACCAATTATGCCGTCCAGGTGTGGTCCAATAGCAACCACCCAAATACTTCGCCGACAGACTACACTTCGCTCGATGGCCAGGTGAGTCTGCTGGGGAACAGGGATGCCACCGGAGAGTATGGCAGTTACGTTGGCAATGGCGGCCAGTACTCGATCGGCCATTTCACCACCGGCGTCGGCCAGACGACGCAGACGATTGCCCTAACAGGGGTCCCTCAGGTACTCATCAGCGCGATCCAGTTGCGGACGGCCGGCTCGATTTGGCCGGACTATCTGCCCGGCGACTTCAACAAAGACGGCGAGGTCGGCCCGGAAGACTTCGGCATCCTGAAGGACAATTTCGGCCTGGACGGCCTGCCCTCGGGCAATCACGAGAGCTGGACGCTGGGCGACGCCAACGACGACGGCGAGATCGGCCCGGAAGACTTCGGGCTTCTGAAGGACAACTTCGGCCTCGACGGCGGGCCGACGGGCACGTATCCCCTGACGAATGCCCCCGAACCGGCGAGCCTGGCCCTTCTGGCCCTGGCCGGCCTGGCCCTCCGCCGGCACCGGCGGTAACCCTCCGGCGATCCGGCCTACGGTATGACCTACGCCACGATGTGCGCCGTGCTGCTGGGCCTTCTGGCCCTTTCGGTCGGCTGCGCGCCCGGGCCGGCCCAACCCGCCGGGCTGGGCGCGGTCATGCCCGTCGGCGACTCGATCACGGCCGATTACTCCAGCGACCTGACCGTGGACGCCGGATGGCGGGCCCCGCTCTACAAGAGCCTTGCCGAGGCGGGCTACTCGTTCCAGTTCGTCGGGGTCACCAACGTCAATCCCGGCCGAAGCCTGCCCACCGCCCCCCTCGATCAGACCTGGCACTGCGGCGGCACGGCCGAGAGTTACAGGACGCTCGCCGTCCGAGACAACATCGGCGCCTGGCTGAAGACACTGGCGGGCAAGGGGCAGACCCCGGCGTTCATCCTCATGATGACCGGCACGAATGACATCAACGAGAACAACGCCCCGGCCTCCGTCGGCAACGTATCGAGTATCATCGACACGATCCATTCCCAGGCCCCCAAGTGCAAGCTGCTCCTGGCGAAGATCGTCCCCGTCTTCTCCGCCGACAATGCCTGGGTCGCCTCCTACAATGCGGGCCTTGTCACGTTGGTAACCCAGAAGCGGGCGGCCGGC
>JAPLNA010000375.1:0-5673 GCA_026693065.1 Planctomycetota bacterium | reverse complement strand
TGCCGCCGGGATGACGCCGGATACTGTCCACCCCAACGCCGTCGGCTACGACTGGCTGGCCCGGCAGTGGTATGCCGCATTGACAACACAGGAGCGACAACCTTGAAGAACACAGCGACAGGGATCGTCCCGGTTCTGGCCCTGGTCGCTTCGTTCGCCGTCGGGGGGGGGCAAACGGCACCCGTGCGCTTCCACGGGGCTTATCGGCATTCTCCCGAGCCCGGCCTAAGCAGGGTCACGCCCATGAGGCCGATGACCGACTCGTTGCAGACGGCCTCCAGGGCCAGCGAGTCCACTCGCTGCGGCGCCGGCAGCGGGAGGCTGTAGATCGTCCCGTATACGTGCTCCCCGAGGCGAACGGCCGGCTGGGTGAGGTACAGCGGGCCGTACCGGTTCGGGTAGTGCGTCACGCACCAGCTCAGGTTGGCGGGGTTGACCAGGTCCAGCACCTCGGGCATCCCGCCCGCGAGGTTCACCGTCACCCGGCCGTTGACCACGCCGGCCTGCATCGGGTTGGTCACCGAGGCCATCAGCAGGTAGACGTGCCTCGCCGGCCGCCCGATGGGTATCGTTACGCGGGTCGGGACGTTGTCCCACTGCGACACGAACACGATGTTCGGACCCTCCGCCACGACCCGGAACGGCACGCCGGCCGCGGTGGGCAACACGCCGTGGTTCCCGGCCGCCGATTCCCGCAGTATCCCCAGATCGAGTTCGCCGCACGTGCCCGATCCGGACGAACACCAATCGCGGAACAGGTCGCCGGCGATCTGCAGCGAGCAGTACGGTGAACGCGGCGAGAGGTACTCTCGCGCATGCACCATCGCCAACCGTTCGTTGAACGCCGCCGACAGGTCGACGGGCTCGAACCGCGCCGGCTCGCGGCGGGCGGGGTCCCGATCGAACAGGTCCCAGCACTCGGCCGCCGCGCGGACGGTGGGTCGGCCGCCGGCCGACAGCTCGATCGGGTTGAGCCCCGGCGCCAGCGTATCGTCGGGCCTGACCTCGACGGTCCATCTCTCGGTCCGACCCGGCGAGATCCTGGCCCCCAGCGGGGATTGCCTTCCGCCCAACGTCAGCAAGCCGTTCACCTCCAGGGCCTCCGGGCCGTTGTTGCGAAGGCCCAGGTCCAGGCGGCGAGCGTCCGGCGTCAACTGGGCGTCCACGATCTCGAGCTCTTCGCGGACTTCGAGGTCAACGGGCGCCCAGAACTCGACGGCGCGGCCTTTGACGCGCACAAATGCCGTGTGGTGGCCAACGGCTCCGGTCACGGTCGCCGTCAGCCCATCGCCGTGGGCGCGTGGTTCGGAGAACACTCCCTGCGGATCCTTCCATTCGACGACCGTGCCGCCCTCGCACGAGGCCGTGAACGACCGCCCCCTCGCCGCGACCGGGGGGTAGGCGAGCTTCGGCGGGGGTGTAGGGGCATGGCGGACGGCAAACTCCGCGGCGATTCCCGTCGGGGCCTCGACCTCGACGAACGCGTGGCCGATCCCGGGCGTGAACTTCGCGTAGGCGGCCTCTTGCCCGTTGACGCGGACCTCGGCGCCGTCGCCGCGCAGGGCCAGCCGCAGGCGCACGCTCGCCGGGCTCGTCGACGTTACGGTGAAGGTGTCGCTCGTCCCGGTGCGCCGGAACGAGCAGGACACGTCGCGAAGGCGCAGGCGGGCGTGGTCCCACTCGGAGGGGAACCCCGGCTGGATTTCGATCACGCCTTCGGCCCTGCGCGGGCGGATGCCGAACAGCCCCTCGGCCAGGCACTGCAACGACGAGCCGAGCGTGTCGCAGTGATCGACGTCGTTGTGCGCCCAGGACCGCGCCCATGCCTCCTCGTTTCGGTCCCGGATCACGAGCCCGCCCACGGTCGGCAGGTTGACCATGCAGCGGAGTACCGCCTTGACCAGGGGAAAGGCGCGGTCCGCCAGGCCGAGCCGGTAGTACACCCGGGCGAGGTCCATCATTTCGCCGGGGCTGCACTCGTGCACCGTCAGCATGATCGGACGCCAGGTAGAGTTCTTGACCTCCCTCGCCCGCATCGGCTGCGGGAAGGAGTAGACCGCGCCGGGGCGGTAATGCCCGTCGAAGGGCTGGGGCCCCCGCTCCTCGAACTCGTTGTTGGGCAGGCCCCACTCGGTCCAGCGGGCCATCTGGTAGGCCTGGAAGTCGTCGGCGACGCCGCCGTGCACCGGCTGGTACACCGAGCCCAGTTCCGGTTCCGGATGCAGCAGCTTCTCGCCCAGCGTGTCCTTCCACTCCGCGAACACGCCCTTGGCGGGGATCCACAGGACGCGGTTCATCGCCTCGCGGATGCGGGCGGCCTCCGCGAGGTAGGGCTCGGGCGGTTCGCCGGCCAGCCTGGCCGCCTCGGCCGCCAGCAGGCAGCTGGCGTGGTTGAAGGCCGACGCCTGCGTGCAACCGCCGCCGTTGTGCCAGTGTGCGTCGGTGATGTAGGCGTTGGCATAATTCTCGTAGAGGCTGTCGCCGTCCATGTCCATGGCGCGTTTCTCGAACGCGAGGGCGTCGCGGATGGCCGGCCACATCGCCTTGAGCCACGCGCGGTCGCCGGTCCAGTCGTAGTGGTGGGCGACGAAGGCCAGCCACAGTTCGGTCATGTTGTAGACTCCCCAGTTCACGATCGACCCGTCGCTGAACAGGATGCTGTCGGGCCCCTGGCGGGTGAGCGACGTCCGCGGGTCCAGGTGGGGCTTGAGGTCCAACCCGCCCCGGGCCCGGGCGTTGCCGTAGTGTTCCAGGTGGGACGCGGTGCGTTCGTACGTGCCGCACACGTCGCTGCCGCAGGCCATGCGCCATCCCACCAGTCCGGGCCAACCCCAGCGGATCGGCCCGTGCAGGAACACGGGCGGCGCCCACAGGGCGTCCATGGACACACTGAGGGAGCGACCGGCGAGGTCGACGAGCGTGTCGGGCGTCCGGGCGTCGAACCGGCGGGAGATCTCCCGCACGCGATCGACGCCGCCGGCGAACGCGCCCGCGACGTCGCCGCGGAGAGCGGCGATATCCTTCCCGGCCCGATCGGCCTCCGGCACGGCGACGACCAGATGGAGCGGTTCCTCCGCGCCCAGGGCGACGCGGTGCACCTGCACGGGGTGAGGGCCGGGCACCGTTCGGAGCAGGCGGGCCAGGGAGGCCCCCGTCAGGGCCTCCCGCAGGTCAACGCTCGTCGGGCGGTCGCTCAGCAGGACGACGCGCAGCGGCGCCTCGAGCGGCTGGCCGTTCGTGGCGGTGACGTTCGGCAGGGCCGTTGCGGCAAGGCCCGCCTCGGGGGCCTCGTACTCGGCACCGGCGTACAGGTCGGCCACCAGGCCCCCCGGAGGCCCCCCCGTGCCCTGGTAGCCGTCCTTGTCGGCCAGGCAGAGGAACCCGCCGAAGGCGAACGCGATTTCGGCCGGCGCGGTGGCCGCAAGACGCACCGCATACCCGTCGCCGACGGCGAGGGGAACGAGGTCCATGCGCACTTCGCCGTCCCACCCGGGGTCGGTGCAGACGAACCGGAGCATGCCGGGGTCATAGGTGGCCCTGACGTCCGCGGCCTGGTACAGCCACTTCGGGCCTCGCGGCGAGAGGACTCCCGGCAGAAAATGTCCGCACCGCACGAAGGCACGGCCGCCCGCCTCGAACCACAGGAAGGACGCGTGGGGCAGTTCGCCGGCCGGAACGAACATCCGCCGGTTGGGCCCGTATAGCGGCCGGCTCCAGAACCGCTCTCCGTTCCGCGTGTGGAACCCATCCGCATCGAGGGCCCGGGTCATGGGTTGTGGCATCGGTTGGGCTCCTTGTTCCGGTTTCTGGACAGGTCGATGGTTCGGATACCCGCCGGCGACGGCAAGGAACAGAATATCTCCGAGTATCTTGGTTCGCAAGTCACCGGCCGCCACGCCGTTCGTGTGCCGGGTGCCCGAAAGAATTGGACTTGCCAAGGGACCCAGGGCTATAATCTCCGCGGTTGTACGAACCTATGGGAAGATGGCCCCCACGTGAGAAAACCCATGAAGTCGCTATCCCTTGCGTCTATCGTGATCGTGTTGCTCTGGGCCCCGGCGGCGGCGAAGTCCGATCTCAACCTCATTCCCTGGCCGCATTCCGTGAAGGTCGCGGAAGGGAACCTGGAGTTGACCGGCAAGAGCCGCATCGTGGCCACCGAGGCCTCGCTGCTTCCGCTGGCGAAGGTTCTGGCCGAGGAAATCGCCCAGGCCGCCGGCGGGCAACTGGCCCCCGTGCAGGGAACGCCTGCCGCCGGCGACATCGTGCTGAAACTCGACGGGGCCCTCAAGGGGGAAGCCTATTCGCTGGAGGTGAAGGACACGGTCGTCGTGGGCGGGGGGAACTACAACGCCGTCGCGATGGGCACGGTGACGCTCCTGCAGGCCATCAGCGCCAAGGACGGCGCGCTGTCGCTGCCCAAGCTCAAGATCGCCGACGCGCCCGACTACAAGATGCGGGCGATCCAGATGTGCATCAAGCACCAGCCCCACCAGATGTCCAAGATCAAGCAGGGGGTGGACATCTGCCGGCAGTATAAGCTCAACACGCTCGCCCTGCACAACAGCAACTACCAGATCCTCTGGCTGCTGTGCCCGCCCTTCCGGGAGAATCCGGTAGGCAAGGGCGACTGGGACGGCGGGCAGACCTACTCGCCCGAGGAATGGAAAGACCTCGTCGAGTACGCCCGCCTGCGCGGCGTGGCGATTTTGCCCGAGTGGGGCCCGGCCGATTTCGTCAGCTACATGAACGCGTGGTTCGTCAAGGCCCGTAAGTTCGTCCCGGAGAAGGATTTCGACCCGACCAAGAAGAGCCTTCTGGACAGCCCGAAGTTCTGGGCCAACATTGACGAGATGACCGGCCAACTGGCGGAGATATTCTACACCTCCCAGTACATCCACGTCGGAGCGTTGTCCGGCGAGACCGGGGCGTTGGACACCCCGCAGGACCGCCCGCTCATGCAGCGAGAGGGGCTGCGCCACTCCGCCGACGTGTGGGCCTGGGTGCTCAAGCGGCTCTACGAGATCAACAAGAAGCACGGCAAGGAGACGATGGTGTTCGAGGGCGTCGACGCCGACTCGGCCGCCCACGTGAAAGTGCCCAAGGACGTTGCCTTCTTCGCCTACCAGACCTGGTACTACCCCGCCGACGCGATGATCGCCGACGGCTACCGCGTGCTCAACGCCGCGTGGCGGCCGATGTACACCTGCGGCGGGTATCCCGCCCACGAGATCTACAACTGGAGTCCGCGGATCTTGTGGCACAACATTGACTCGAGCATCAACATCCGCCTGCCCAAGAGCGACCTGCTTCTGGGCTCGTTGCTTTCGACGTGGGAGGGCGGCGAACTCGGGCACATGGAACTGCTCACCGACCGCGGGGCGGCCATGGCCGAACGCTGCTGGAACGAGAACGCCGGAAAGACCTGGGAGGACTTCGCCCGCCGCCTCAAGCCGACGATGGCGAGGCTGGAGGCGGTCCAGTATCCCATGGGCATTTCCCTGGGCGGGTTGCTGGAGGCCTCAGCCCTGCCCCCCGGCTGGCCCCAGCCCGGCAAGGAGTACTTCGGCGACAAGCTCACGATCACGATGAAGCCCAACGTTCCGGGCGTGAAGGTGTACTACACGGTGCAGGGTTGGCACCCGAAGCCCGGCGACGCGGCCAGCAAACTCT
>JAPLNA010000374.1 GCA_026693065.1 Planctomycetota bacterium | reverse complement strand
GGCATGCTTCTCCGCTGCGCGTAGAAGCATGGCACCCGGCGGATGGATCGAGTTGACGTGAGGCGGGGCTAGGGAATGCGGTAGAGCATGAACCGCCCGTCGGTGTCTGTGACGCCGCCGGAGGCGGGCAGGGCCTGGAGGATGGCGTCCTTGGCCTTGGCGAGTTGGTCGGGGACGCCGATGATGACGACGGCCCGGCCCGGCGGGCAGGCGGCGAGGAATTGGCGGAACTCAGGCAGGCTGTCTCTGTGCTTGTCTCGTTCGCGGGGCTTTCTCGGGCCCGTGGCGGTTGCACTGGCCGGCTGGGTTTCGCTCTGGCGGCCTTCCTTCTCGGGGAAGCGGATGCCCCGGGTGTCGCCGTCGGGCTCGCGCATGCCCGGCTCCAGGCCGCCCAGTACCATCACGTCGGTCCGTTTGTAGATCCAGCAGACGGCGTAGACGGTTTCCGGGGTGGCGATTAGAATCGTCTTGTCGTCGACGTAGCGGAGGCACTTCCGCAGGAACGGTTCGGGGGCCTTGGTCTGGGCGATCTCCGGCAGCGAGAACGGGGCCACGAACATGATCAGCACCGGCACGGACAGGAACAGCCCCACGCCGGCGCCCAGCGACCGGGTGGTCGAGGCCCGCCAGGTGGCCAGGGTCCAGAGGACTCCCGCGGCCACCACGATGAGCCACATCCAGGTCTCCGAAGGCTCGTAGGGCCTGGGCAGCGAGAGAACCCAGTTCCAGATCTCGTACGGTTCGTACGGTTTGGTCGGCGCGGGAACCAGTTGCAGGATCACCAGACCCGCCCCCGCGATCAGGGTGCAGACCGCGACGGTCCGCAGGGCGAACGTCCACAACCGCATCCGCCCGCGGCGGAAATACTCCGTCAGCCCGGCCGCCCAGAGGATCGCGATGGGGGCGAAGCAGGGCAGGATGTACGTGGCGAGTTTGCCGCTGGCGGCCGTGAACATCAGAAACGGCAGCACCGCCCAGAGGACGCACAGTCGCAGGCCCGGGCGGCGGAGGTCGGTGTGGCGCAGGCCCAGGGCGGGGATGCCGGCCAGGAACGTCCACGGGAGCAGCCCAGCCACGAGGAAGGGCAGGTAGTACCAGAAGGGCTGGACGTGGAGGCCCGGGGCGCCGGCGGCGCGGTTGACGTGCTCGACCCAGAAGAACTGATACCAGAAACCCGGCTCGCGGAGATGAATCGCCAGCGACCAGGGCAAGGCCACCGCCAGCATGACGGCCAGGGGCAGCCAGATCGTTTTGAGGAACGCGACGAACCCGCGTTGCCAGAGCAGGAAGCCCCCGAAGACGGCGCCCGGCAGGAGGAGGGCGAGGAAGCCCTTGGTCAGGAAGGCCAGCCCGCAGGCGGCGCCGGCGGCGGCCAGGAGGAGCGTCTTCCTCCGCCCGTCCGTCGCGAGGTGAGCGAAGTAGAAGCCCGCGATGCTCGCCGTGAGCATGAGGGTGAACACCGAGTCGAGCACGCAGAAGATCCCGATGAAGTAGACCTGCCCGAAGGTGAGGTAGACGGCGGCGGCGAGGAGGCCTCCGCCGGCCCCCAGGACCGAGCGGGCCACCAGGAACACCAGCACGGCGGTAAGCCCGGCCGACAGGGCCATCGGCAGGCGGATGGCGAACTTGTTCTCGCCGAAGGCGCGGATGGAGGCGGCGATGGCCCAGTAGCCCAGCGGGGGTTTGCCGAAGAACCGGACGCCGTCGACCCGGGGGACGGTCCAGTCGCCGCTGACGACCATTTCGCGGGCGATCTCGCCGTAGCGGGCCTCGTCCGGCACGGCCAGCGCGCGGGCGTTCAGGGGCACGATGTACGTCAGGATGTACAGGAGGGCTATGAGACCGGCCAGCCGCTTGAGGGGCAGCCGTGGCGCGAGAGTCGCCCCCGGGCCTTCCATGGCCTCGCGCCCGTCGCGGGCGTGCCCACGTGGGTCTGCTACGTTCTCCATGGCCTCAGCATACCCGCCGGCGGGGCCTTACGCCAGATTCAACAGGATGGTTCCGGTGGCGCCATGGTAGCCGTCGACCAGGATGTGGTAGAGCGTTCCGGCGACGGCGGTGAAGGTGACCGCGCTGGTCAGGGTGCCGTTGGCGGAGTCGTCGTCGTTGGCGGCGACGGAGGTTAGGCCCGTCAGGGCTGAGCCGGTGTAGACGGCCAGCACCGTGTCGAACGTGCTGCCGTGGGTATTGAGGCTGACGGTGCCCGTGGTCGGGGCCGTCCAGGTCAGCCAGACCGACGCTCCGCCCGTGACGCCGGCGGGGTTGGGCTCGCCGCTCTGGCGGGTGGCCCCGGCGTTGGAGCCCGTCCACGTCGCCGTGGGGCCCGAGAGGCCCACGGGGTTGGCGAAGCTGTCGTTGGCGGGGGCGGCGGCGGGCAGGGCCTCCGACAGGTTCACCGCGATGGCGCCCGAGGCGGCGTTGTAGCCGTCGACGGCAATGTGGTAGACCGTTCCGGCAACGGCGGTGAAGGTGACGCTGCTGGTCAGGACGAAGCCCGGGACGGCGTCGTCGTTGGCGGCGACGGCCTTGAGGCCCGAGACGCTCGAGCCGGTGTAGACGGCCAGGAGGGTGTCGAACGTGCTGCCGGTGGTGTTGACGGTGACGGCGCCGCCGGCGGGGGCCGTCCAGGAGTACCAGACGCTCTTGCCGCCGACGTTACCGGCGTGGTTGGGCTCGCCGGATTCCTTGGTGGCCCCGACGTTGCTGCCGGCGGCGGAGGCGGTCGTTCCAGTAAGGACGGTCGCGGCGGCGAAGTTGTTGTTCAGCGGGGCCGCGGCGGTGACGGCCAGCGAGGTCGAGGCCGGGTTGCTCGTCAGGGCTGCCTTGTCAGTGGCCACCGCGTAGTAGGTGTAGGTTCCGGCGGTCAGGCCCGCGGTGGAGGCCGTCAGCGTCCAGGCCGCCCCCGAGAGGGATCCGGCGCCCAGGAGGGTATCGCCGGCGGTCTGCAGCCCGCCCGTGCCGTTGCTCTCGCGATAGAAGGCGACGGAGGCGACGTCGTTGCCGGCGTCCAGGATGTTACCGGCGGTGAGGGTGATGCTGGTGTTGCTTCCGGAGACGACGGTGCCGGGAGTGACGGAGAACGACCCGATCGTCGGGGCGGAGGAGGGCGGGACCACCACCCCGCCGACGAGGTCGGCCACGAGCAGGTTCACGATAGGTGAACCTCGTCCGGTGACCAGGTCGTAGCCGGGCCCGGCGGGGTAGCCGTTGTTGCCCGTGGTGACGTCGTGGAAGTCGGAGGCCGGCAGGCCGTACAGGCCCGGGAGAGTCTGGGTAGCCCCGTCGAGGGTGCTCTTGCCGGCCAGGGCCCTGCCCTGGTCGACGAGGGAGATCACGCCCGCCCAGAGCGGAGCGGCCAGGCTCGTGCCGCCCACCTGGAGCCAGGGGGTGGCCGTGCCGAAGTCGTAAGAGTCGTAGACGGCCACGCCGCTGTTGGGGTCGGCGTCCATAGCCACGTCGGGGACGGCCCGGCGGGTGGCGGTCTGGGAGACGACGCCGTTCTGCCAACTGGGCTGGGAGACGTAGCTGCTGATGCCCCCGCCGGCGCCGCCGTAGTAGTAACTGTTCGTGCCGTGGCCCCAGCCGCTCTCGGAGACATAGTTGCCCGCCGCGTCCACCGTCAGATACGTGCCGCCGACGGACAGGACCTTGGGCGAGGCCGCCGGATAGCTCACGCCCATGCGGCTGCTCGAGGTGTAGGCCCCGCTGTCGCCGCTGGAGGCCACGAACGTCACGCCGGTGTGCCCGGCGGGGGTGGAGAAGTAGGTGTCGTAGGAGCTCTGGCCGGAGAACTCCACCCCGCCCCAGCTCATCGAGACGACGGACACGCCCGTGTAGTGCCGGGCGGTGTTGATGGCGGCGAACAGGTCGCTGTAGGAGGCCGAGCGGGCCTCCACGAGTACGATCTTGGCATTGGGGGCCACCACGTGAGCCCACTCGACGTCGAGTGAGGTCTCGACCGCCCAACTGTTGCCCCGCCCGCTCGGGTCGCGCCCGGGCAGCGTGCTCGTGCCGGTCTGCCCGATCTTCGTCAGGCTGGGCGGGTCGGGTAGGCCGAACCGAAGGTCGAAGGCGTGCAGGTCGGCCAGGATGTTCGGCGCGTTGTAGGCGTCGACGACGGCGATGGTCTGCCCGGTCCCGTCGCCGGCGATCGTGCCGAAAACGGTCTGGTCGATCCCGTAGGCGTGGCGGATCGCCGCCGGCGTCATCCCCGTGGGGCTTGAGGTGGCGGCCGGCTGAGCAGAGCCCGATCCGCGATAGAGCAGGAAGTCCGGCGCCGCCATCGGCGAGATCGACAGCAGCTCGCGCGGCTCCAACGTCTCCAGGAAGGACGACGGCTCGGGGTGTGCGGGGGCCGAATCGCCGGCTGCCCCGCGGGCCGCCACGCGGTCCAGAAGCCAAGTCAGAAAAGATCGCCGGGCCGTGCCGTTCTCGTTAGTCTTGTCGCGCCGAGTCATGTGTTCTCTCCTCGTGCCGCCGGCTTGCATCCGGCGGCCGTGGAATTCCTGGGGTGCT
>JAPLNA010000373.1 GCA_026693065.1 Planctomycetota bacterium | reverse complement strand
TATGCCGCGATCTCCATTCGTCCCCGCGATTGGCTGGTATCAACCCTCCGCCCGGAGGGCCTGGAGACCCTCGAGGCACTCGCCCGCGCCGGCGGCGGGGCGATTGTGCTGGGCACGCACGCGGGGATGACGGCCTGGATGCCGGCGGCCCTGATCCAACTGGGCTTGCCCCTGCGGCTGACGCAGCGAAAGCGGGTCTACCCTCAGACGCTGATGCTCCTGCGGCGGGATGGGTGGATCGATCGGGTGCTGGAGTACCCCGACGAAGGGGACGAACCGGCCCGGCTGAAGGGGCTGTACGACCTGCTCAAACAAGGCCAGTGGCTCCAGCACACCGCCGACTACCCCGACCACCGCAAGGGGCTGACCGGGCGATGCTTTGGCGGCACGGTCCGCTGCCGTCGCGGGCCCTGGGCGCTGGGGCGTCTGAGCGGGGCCCCCCTCGTGCCCGCCCTGGTCGTGCTCGAGGCCGACCTCCGACCCCGACTGCTGATCGGGCAACCCATCCGCATCGACCCGCGAGCACCCGCCCAAGAGGCCATGACCGCGGCGTTCGGGCAGTATCTGTCCTTCCTGGAGGCCCACCTGGCCACTCGCCCGTGGAACCTCTACGTGCACCTGCTCTCCAAGAGCCGCGTGCCGGTTCCGTGAAATCGGGCGCCGTGGTTTGCGGCGTAACCGCAACCACGTTCCCGCGGCCGCCGGCAGACGGCGGTTCGTGGTTGCGGCGGCGCCGCAAACCACGGCACCCGGCGCCCATGGCGGGACCAGGCCCTCAGCCCTTGCGGAGGGCGCGGGCCCAGAGCGTCAGCCAGATCACCGCCAGGGCGAAGGCCCCGAGCACGAGTTTGAACGCCCCGGTCAGCCAGAGCCACATCGTCTGGATGGTGGTCCAGTCCATGCCGGGCCCCCACAGCCGCGTCAGCCAGCAGCACTTGGCCGGACAGGCCGCCACCGACAGGTACACCAGCCACTGGATCGTCAGGACGATCCCTCCGATCAGCAGCGTCCACCAGCCCGCCCGGGCAGCCGACCGCACTCGTTTGGCAAAGTCGTCGTTCATCGGTTGTACCTCCACCCCTCTAATTCTAGCCCTCCCGCCCCGGCGGGATCTGCCCGTGGCCGCCGCATGAGGCGACCATAGAACAGATTTTCGTTGACGGCGAACGAGAACGTCGTATGCTGTTTGAGATACTCCGGCGATCATAGGCAAGAGAACATCGGGAAATCCCGGGGACAGTGGACGCGTGCGTAGTTCGGGCTGAATCTGTGGTGGAGCGATGCGATGAAGAAGAATGGTTCGATGGAACTGGGCGGATTCCCCCTTCTTGAGGCACTGGAGGGGCGAGTCCTTCTTGCCGGCGGGCCGGTTTTGATCTCCGAGGTTCCTGCGTATCTGTGGCGGGACGGTTGTGGCCCGACGGCCGCCGGTATGGTGCTCGGGTACTGGGACATGCACGGCAGCCCCAATGTCTTTCCCGGGGACAGCAGCACGCAAACCGCGGCGGTGGATTTGGCGATCTCCAGCGACGAACACTACAACGACTACTCTGTTCCCATAGACACCGACGAAACGGGGGTGCTGGCCGACAAGTCCGAACTGGGCGGCGCGCACAGCGACAACTGCCTCGCCGACTGGATGCATACATCCCGGAGCGTGGATGGGAACGTCTACGGCGGGAGTTGGTATACCGCGGTGGGCCCGGCGATTACGGCGTACACGCGATCGGTGGGCTATACGGGGTTCTCCACCAAGGACGAGACTTGGGGGACGTTTACGTGGAGCCACCTCCAGACGGAAATCGACAAGAACCAGCCGGTGGTATTGCTGGTCGATTCTGACGGCGACGGTCAGACCGATCACTTTGTGCCGGCCATCGGGTACAACGACACAACGCATCAGTACGCCTGCTACAACACGTGGGACACCACGGTCCAGTGGTTCAGTTTCGCCCCGATGGTCGCAGGAGCTCCCTGGGGCATCTACGGCGCGACCCTGTGTTCGCTCACCGCGGACACGACCGGGCCCACCGTCCAGTTCACGCAGTTCTCGGGCAACCCAGCCGCCCCCACCTACGGCTGCCCGTCGACGCTCACGGTTACCGGCTCGGCCTCCGACGCGGAGAGCGGCATCGTTTCCGACGCGTACTCCTTCCGGCTGCAGAAGTGGAACGGAACGCAATGGGTCGATTCGGGGACGTACGGGCCCAACTCCGGGACCGCGGCGCTGGGCCCATTGGCGGACGGAACGTATCGCATTACCCTGTCGGCCACCAACGGCCAGGAATTGACCAGCCAGTCGGCCCCCCGGTATTTCCAGGTAGGCCCGGCGGTGATCGGCGTGTCCTCGACGGCGGCCAATCGGTCGTACTTCAAGGCCGGTGGGACCGTTCGGATCACGGTCGCCTTCAGCGTTGCCGTCGCCGTCACCGGCACCCCGCAGTTGGCCCTCAACGACGGCGGGACGGCCTTCTACACCGGCGGCAACGGAACGTCGACGCTCACCTTTACCTACACCGTCGCTCCGGGGCAGAACACGCCGAACCTCGACTATATCTCCACGGCCGCACTGACGCTCAACGGCGGCAGCATCAAGGATGGCAACGGCGATGTGGCGGACCTGACACTCCCCAACGTGGGCACGGACGGTCTGGCAACCAAGCGGATCACCATCGACACGACGGTGCCGACGGTCGCCGGCGTGTCGACGACGGGAGTCGCCGGCCTGGTCTACAGAACCGGCTGGACCGTCCCTATCACGGTCACCTTCAGCGAGGCTGTCGTCGTTGGCGGCGTGCCGTTCCTGACGCTCAGCAACGGCGGGAGGGCCACCTACGTCAGCGGCAACGGCACGTCGACCATCGGGTTCAACTACACGGTGGGATATGCCCAGGACACGGCGGTCCTGGACTACGCTTCGACCGCGGCGCTAACCCTTAATGGCGGCAGCATTCTGGACCTGGCGGGGAATGTGGCCGTGCTGGTTCTTCCGGCCACCGGCACCGATGCGCTGGCGACGGCGGGCATCGGCGTCCGCTGCAAGACTCCCCCGTGGATCGCGCAGATCGACTCCCCCGTGGGCCTCCCGGACGGCAGCATGTCGATACCCTATGTGCTGGCCGAGGAGGATTCCGACGCGTGCAACATCCAGGTGGAGTTCAGCACGGACGGCGGCACGACGTGGGCGCCGGCGACGGCGGGGTTCGGCCCCGATGGGGCCGTCAATCTGCCTTCCAGCCCTGCCGGGACACCGCACCGGTTCGTCTGGGACGTCAGGAAAGATCTGGGGCCGGCGAAGCGGAGCGTCCAGGTAATGATCATCCCCACCTACGCCAACACGGAGGGCGCCTCCGACACGAGTGATCCGTTTGTGGTCAACGAGGAGAACCTGAGCGCCGTACTGGGGACCCCCTGGACGTTGCCCACCTCCGTTGTCGCCCGCAAAGCCTCATCCGCCAAAGTGTCCGTCGTGGTGACCAACCTGGGAAATGTGCCCGTCGGGCCTGGCCGCATGATGTTCATCAATTTCGTTCTGCGCAACCTGACCGTTCCGGGCGACCCGGATTGCGTTCTGCTGGCCATCAGCAAGCCGTTGGCGCGCGGCCTGGCGCCCGGCGGGTTCCAGACGTTCACCGGAACGGTCAAGTTGCCCATTGGGCTCGCCCCCGGCGACTACCAGATTCTGGCGACCATAAAGTCGCTGGCGGGCGACGTGACCCTGACGGCCGGCGGGGCGACCAAGACGATTGCCGTGAGGGCTCAGCCGGACTTTGCTTTGCCGGCCTATCGCCAGAATGACTATTTCTGGAATCAGGGGCTGGCGCCGGCCTCGACCCACCCCCCCGCGCTACCGGGCAACCTGCTGGGCCGCTCCCTCGGCCATTGCACCTGGTATGCCAACGGGCGGCTGAGAGAACTGGGCTACGATTCCGCCGACCTGAACCTGCTGACCGGCGGGGCCGCCGAATGGGCCGCCCAGGCCGCCGGTATCCCCGGTGTCTCCCTGTCGACCACGCCGACCGCGGGGGCCATTGCCTTGGACCCCACGCCGGGCAGAGAGCATGTCGCCGTGGTGGAAGCGGTGAACGCCGACGGAAGCATCGTCATCAGTGAAAGCAGGGCCTTCTCCAAGGACGCCCGCGGCCATAATCGCACCTTCCTGTGGGCAATACGGACGGTCCTGAACCCCGCCGCGGAATTCTCGACGTACATCATCGTGCCCAGGCTCTGAGTGCCTGTCAGGTTCTTCCCGTGACGGGATGCCTGCCTCGCCGGGCGCGCGGTCCTCGGGAGACACTCAGGCCAGGTAGTGGTCGATGAACGCCAGGTAGCCCACCTCGCCGGGGCGGCAGGAGGAGTGGGTGCGGATGGACTGGCCCACGACGCGGAGGGCGTCGGCCCAGTCGGCCGGCGAGACCAGCGCCAGCCGCGAGCGGACCTCGCCGAGTTTGTCGGCCAGCAGGGCGGCGATCGGGTCGTCGGCGGCCCGGAGGGCCAGGACGGAGGAGACGGCCTCGAAGCAGGCCGCGTCGTCGACGGCCTCGACGGATCGGTAGGCCCTGGCCAGGACGGTTTCGATCCCCTGGAGGACCACGAGGTGTTCACGGGCCACTCGCTTGGTCAGACCCACGCTCGCCCGCATCTGCTTCCGTGCCAGTTTTCGCATGATTCCCGACATGGTTTCAGTCTCCTTACTGAACCGGACCAGGCTGCCATCCTACCGCTGGGGCCGGCGCGGGGGCAAGAAACATTCCCGCGCCCGGAGGGCATTTTGCCCATGGCGGCCCGGGCGCGGGAATGTACAATACGTCGGATGGGTTCCGACGCACATGTCTGCCGGTACGGCAAGAGGAGTTGGCGCGGCCTGGCCGCGTGGACGGTTCTCGTGCTGGGGTTGTCGGCGGGGTGGGCGTGGGCGGATTCGCCGGCCTCGGCCTCGGCGCCGGCGAAGCGGACGGTGGTTCAGGTGGGCGTGCTGGCGCATCGGGGCGTCGGGAAGGCCCGCGCGGAGTGGGGAGCGACGATGGACTACCTGTCGGCCGCCTTGCCTTCGCACCGCTTCACCCTCGTGCCGTTGTCGCACGACGAGATCAACCGCGCCGTCGCCGCCGGCAAGGTCGACTTCGTCTTCACCACCCCGGCCAACTACGTCGAGCTGGAGGCCGCCTGCGGCGCCACCCGCATCGCCACTCTCCGCCTCCTTCAGAACGGCGTGCCCTGCACGAGTTTCGGGGCCGTCCTGTTCACCCGCGCTGACCGCACCGATATCCGCACCCTCGACGACCTGAAGGGCAAGACGTTTGCCGCGTATGACCGACACGCCTTTGGGGGCTGGTGGATGGCGTGGCGGGAGTTCCTCGCCGCCGACATCGTGCCCGCCCGGGACTTCGCGTTGCTGGACTTCACCGGGGGCGCCCAGGACGACGTTGTCCGGGCGGTCCTGGCCGGCCGGTACGACGCCGGCACGGTCCGCGCGGACCTGCTCGTGCGGCTGGCCGACGAGGGGCAGATCAAGATGTCCGACGTACGCGTCATCAACCGCCAGCCGGCGACGGCGGACTTCCCGTTCGTCCGCAGCACGCGGTTGTACCCGGAATGGCCCGCCGCGGCGATGAAGGCCACCAACCACGATCTCGCCCGCCAGGTCGCCGTCGCCCTGATGCAGATGCCCCCCGACTGCCCCGCCGCCCGGGCGGCCAACTGTGCCGGCTGGACCGTCCCCCAGGACTACAGTCCCGTGCACGACCTGATGCGGGAACTCCGCCTGGGGCCCTACGTGCAGTACGGCAAAGTCACCCCCGCCCAGGCCGCTCGACAATACTGGTTCTGGCTCGTCGCCGCCGGGGCGGTTCTGCTCCTGCTGCTGGCCGTCGTCGTCCGCCAGTACCGCCGCGCCCACACGCTGGAGCGCCTGGAGGCCCGCGCCGCCGGGCCCGCCGCCGTGTTCCAGGGCCGGGCCGTCACGTGGCTCCCCCGCGCCGCCGCCCTCGCCGTGCTCGCCCTGGCCGCCCTGACCCTGGCCGGGTGGGCGACGGATTTCGACTACCTCAAGAGCATCGTGCCCGGGCTCAAGGCGATGAACCCCACCTCCAGTTGCCTCTACCTGCTGGCCGGGGCCGCCCTCCTGATCCACACCTCCGCCGCCCCCCTCCCCGCCCGCGCCGCCGCCTACGCTGCCAGCGCCGTCGTCGCCGCCGCCGGCCTGCTGCGACTGGCCGGCTACCTCGGCGCCNCTGCTGGGGCCCAACCGCATGGCCCCGACGACGGCGGCCTGCTTCCTGCTGGGCGGGGCGGCCCTGCTTCTGAGCGACCTGACCACGCGCGGGGGGCACAGGCCCGCCGACTGGCTCGCCCTGGCCGGGGCGGCCCTGCCTTTGGTCGCCCTGCTGGGGTACATATTCCAGGCCCGCTTCCTCTACACCGTCGGCTCGGCCAACCCGATGGCCCTCAACTCCGCCGCCGCCATGCTCCTGCTGTGCCTGGGCGTCCTCGTCGCCCGACCCGGCCGCGGGCTGATGGCCGTTATCGCCGGCGGCACCGCCGGGGGGGTCGTCCTCCGCACCCTCCTGCCCGCCGCCGTCGGCGTCCCCGTCGCCCTGGGCGTCCTGAGAATGACCGGCCAGCAGTTGGGCCTGTTCGACCAACAGGTCGGGCTGAGCCTGCTGACCCTCTCCACCATCGTCGTGCTGCTCGTGCTGGTCTGGTGGAACGCCGGGCTTCTCCACCGCCTCGACCTCCGCCGCCGGCAGGCCGAGGACGAACTCCGCCGCGCCCACGACGAACTCGAACGCCGCGTCGAGGACCGCACCGTCGAGCTCCAGGACGCCAACCGCTCCCTCACCCGCGAGATCGCCGAGCGTCGCAAGGCCCAGGGAGCCCTGACCCACCTCAACGCCGTCCTCCGCTCCATCCAGCACATCAACCAACTGGTCATCCGCGAGCAGGACGCCCCGGGCCTGGCCTGGCGCGCCTGCCAGACCCTCACCGGCACCCGCGGCTACGAGGCCGCCTGGATCGCCCTGCCCGACAACTCCGGCGCCCTTGTCCCCGCCGCCCACTCCGGGCTGGACAAACAGTTCCCGGGCTTCGTCGAGCGGATGCGCCAGGGCCAGAAACCCGCCTGCCTTACCGCCGCCCTGGCCACCGCGGGCGTTGTCCGCGTCACCACCGAGCCGGCGTTCTGCCACGGCTGCTGCCTCGACGGCGACCACCCCGGGCGACAGGCCCTCATCGTCCGACTCGAACACGCCGGCCTCGTCAACGGCGTGCTCGCCGTCTACGCCACCGCCGACTGGGTCGTCGATCAGCAGGAACTGGGCCTGCTGGAGGAACTCGCCGGCGACATCGGACTGGCCCTCCACAAGATGACCGTCGAGGCCCAGAAATCCGAACTCGAACAGCGATACCTCCAGGCCCAGAAGATGGAAGCCATCGGCCGACTCGCCGGCGGCGTCGCCCACGACTTCCGAAACCAGCTCACCGTCATCGGCGGCTACGCCGAAATGGTCCTCATGGACCTGCCCGCCGACAGCCCCCTCCGCGAGCGAATCCTCGAGATCCGCAAGGCCACCCAACGCTCCGCCGAACTCACCGGGCAACTGCTCGCCTTCAGCCGCCGACAGATGCTCACCCCCGAGGTGCTCAACCTCAACGACGTCCTGTCCGACATGGCCCGCCCGCTGGCCACGATGATCGGCGAGGACATCGAACTGGCCCTGTCCCCCGCGCCCGAGCTGGGCAACGTCCGCGTCGACCGCGCCCAACTCGAACAGGCCCTCATGAACATCGTCGCCAACGCCCGCGACGCCATGCCCGCCGGCGGCACGCTCACCCTCGCCACCGCCCAGGTCGACTCCGCCGCCGCCGGCCCCCCGCCCGACCAGGCCCCGGGGCCCTACGTCCGCCTCGCCGTCTCCGACACCGGCGTCGGCATGGACCAGGCCGTCCTCAGCCGTATCTTCGAACCCTACTTCACCACCAAGGAAAAAGGCAAAGGCACGGGCCTGGGCCTGTCCATGGTCTACGGCTTCGTCAGCCAGTCCGGCGGCTGGGTCCACGTCGACAGCTCGCCCGGCGAGGGGTCCACCGTCGCCATCTACATCCCCCGCGTCGAGGCCGCCGTCGAGGCCCCGCCCGAACGCTCCCCCGCCGCCCCCGCCCCCACCGGGCACGAGACCATCCTTGTCGCCGAAGACGAACCCGCCGTCCGCGACTTCGTCGTCTCTACCCTTCGCTATTTCGGCTACCGCGTCCTCGACGCCGCCGACGCCCACGCCGCCCTCGCCCTCGCCGCCGGCTGCCCCGAAAGAATCCACGTCCTCCTCACCGACGTCGTCATGCCCCGCATGTCAGGCCCGCAACTGGCCGAGCGGCTCGCCGTCACCCGCCCCGACACCAAGGTCCTCTTCATGTCCGGCTACGCCTCCGGCTCCGCCGTCGGCGTCGACGGGGTTGGTGGGGCTTCCGGGGAAAACGTCCTCCCCTCCGGCGTCCACCACATCACCAAGCCCTTCAGCCCCGACGCCCTCGCCGAAAAGATCCGCCTCCTCCTGGAGCGATGATTCCCATCATCGCTCCCGCTCTCCTCTCCACTTTCTACTCTCTCTCCCTCCCCGGTTTCCTCCCCTCTTCTCATCCCGGTCCCATCGTTCCCTCCCCTTCCCACGGTCCTCCCCTTTCCCCACGGACCCATATACAGGCTCCGCCCTTTTGGCGTCGCGTCCCTCCCCCCTCCGTCTCTCCTGTTCACCTGTTTTCCTACTTCCCTGTTCTCGTCCCGATCCCATCGGGACGTGTAACCTCCCCCCGCTATTTTCCACGTTCCTTTTGTTCGCCCGGGACACACGCATAGAATTCCCCATTGGCGAACGTGGCGTCGCCTGAAAGGAGTCGTTTCCAATGTCTCACAACCGCTCCCTCGCACTCCCGGCGATTCTCAGTCTGGTCAGCGCCCTCGCCGCCGGCTGTTCCGACCGACAGATCGACCCCCGCGCCGATCAGGCCCTCAAAGACATGAGCCGCACCCTCGCGGCCGCCCAGGTCTTCCGCTACAACGCCTCCGCCGTCATCGAGCGCCCGGTCGAAACCGGCCAGCTCGCCCAGTTCACCCGGCGGGCGGCCGTCTGCGTCGCCAGGCCCGACCGCATGCACTCGCACCTCACCGGCGAAGGCGTCGACCGCGAGCTCTGGTTCGCCGGCGCCGGCCAGGCCTTCGCCGCACCCGGCAAGGAATCCCTCGTCTTCCTCGACCACCTGAAGAACCAATACGCCGCCCTCCCCGCCCCGAACACCCTCGAGGCCATGTTCGACTACCTCGCCGACACGTACGGCCTGACCCTCCCCGTCGCCGACCTGCTCTTCGGCAACACGTACGAGAGCCTCATCGCCAACGTTCGCACGGGCGAGTACCTTGGCCTGCACGAGATCGACGGCCGGCCCTGCCACCACCTCCTCTTCACCCAGGACAACATCGACTGGCAGATCTGGATCGACGCCGGCAAGACCCCCCTGCCCTGCCGCCTGGTCATCGTCCGCAAGACCCGCCCCGGCTGCCCCCAGGCCACTGTCACCCTCGACGGCTGGGACCTCGCCGCCCAGGCCGCCGACTCCGAATTCCAGTTCACCCCCCAACCGCCCCAGGCCCGCGTCGACGTCGACAAAGTCCTGCCCCGCGCCCACGCCAAGGGAGAATAACCATGCCACGCACCCCCGCTATCCGCACCATGCTCGCGGCCGCCCTCGCCGCCCTGGCCCTCACTATCGGCGACTCCGCCGCCAAAGACCGTAAAGATGACTCCGCCGCCGACTCCACGACGGCCGCGAAAACCCCCGCGCACGTCGACAAGACGACCGACAGGGTTGTGGAAAAGACCGCCCGCGTCGATACCACGCCGGTTTCCAGGGCGGCGTCAAAAACCCTGGTGAAAAACTCCGCCGAAACCGCCTCGACCGTCCGCTACGCCGCCCGCAGCGAAACCCTCAAGAGTCAGCCCGTCCGGACAGCCGACACCTCGCGCCGCTTCGACGCCTCGAGCACCCAGCGGCCGGTCAACTACGGCTCCCTCCGCAACGTCTCCTCCGCCGCCGTTACCGTCCCCGGCCGATTCACCGGAACAGGCTCCCATGCCGCCGTCTCCGACAATCGCGTCTTCTCGGGGAATACCGGCTCGGCCCGCACGAGTGCGACAACCGCCACCTACAACCGCAACGTCATCACCAGCCAACGCGGCAACGTTGTCGTCTCCCCCCACCTCAGCGCCGACCGCCGCACCCAACTGGCCACCTCCAATACCCGCTTGCGCTCCGGCGAACGATTCACCGACCGACGCCCCGTCAATTCCCTCTCCTCCCGCCATCGGTCCTACTCCTGGCAAGGCCGCCAGTACGAGTACGACGGCTACAACTGGTACAGCCCCTACCTCTACGACGGCTATACCAGCTACTGGCCCGTCTATCCCCCCGCCGGCTTCTACTACTCCGACCTGCCCTACGGCTACGTGAGCCTCTACTTCGGCGGGCAGGGCTACTACCGCTACGACAACGTCTACTACCGCCGCGCCGACGGACGCGCCGGCTACGTCGTCGTCGATCCGCCCCAGGACGTTGAAACCTACGTCACCGCCGCCCCCGCCGCCGCCGGGCCCGACCCCTACGCCATCCTCCACGCGATGGCCGACTACACCACCGGCCTGCCCCGCCTGACCCTCTCGGCCGCCAACATCTTCGACGAGATCACCGCGTCCGGCTCGAAGATCCAACTCGCCGAGCAGAACACCCTCTTCCTCCAACGGCCCGACCGCCTCCTCGTCCAGACCCACGGCGACGGCGACGACCGCGTCACCCTCTACGACGGCCGCTCCCTCACCCTCTACGACGCCCGCCGAAACGTCTTCTCCCGCCTGGCCGCCCCCAACGCCGTCGACGCCGCCCTGGACTCCCTCGCCCGCAACTACGGCGTCAGCCTCCCCCTGGCCGAGCTCGTCACCAGCAGCTACGACTCCCTCGCCGCCCCCCTCCTGACCGCCCAATACCTCGGCCTGGCCATGGTCGGCCCCTACACCTGCCACCACCTGGCCTTCACCCAAAACTCCCTCGACTGGGAAATCTGGATCGACTCCGGCCCGGTCCCCATCCCCCGCCAATACAGCCTCACCTACAAGCAGCTCCCTCAAGCCCCCCGCTTTATTTCAACGATCCAGACTTGGAATGACTCTCCGATCGCCGCCGGCAACCTCCAACTCGCCCTGCCCTCGAACGCCCAGGCGGTGGATATGGTGCCGGTTCCCCGGTGACTGCCCCGAAAACCGTAACCAGTAACGAGTAACCAGTACCCAGTAACCAATACACCCGCGTCGCGCCGGTTTAGCGGTCCGCCGGAGGCGGACCCCGCGCGTTCCCCCGTCGCCGGTAGCCCGTTCACAGAATAACGCCAACGCCGCCCTGTTCGCGGGGCGGCGTTCTTTTTCGGTACGGTCTCGCTTTTGTCCCGGCGTTCCGCGTTTCCCAATCTCCTGTCTACTTTCCCCTGCTCCCCTGCTCTCGCGGCCCCCGGCCGCGGGGTCTACTCTCGCCTCTCTCGTCCCGGCCCGCCTGCTGGCGGGCAGGTTCCATCCACACGCCCCTCTTGCAGACGCGGAGGGAGGAATGCATAATCATCCCGATGAAGGCTTGGGACCGGGCATGATGACGTTGAAGACGTCTCCATCCAGGGCTTTTCTGAATCTTGTAGGAGCCATTACCGTCATGTCCCCAGGAATGTCGCTGTGAAGTGACTGCGAGAGTTAGGTTGTCTATGAACCGCCATTATTACTCTGACACTGTTGCCTCCTTTCTTGACAAGGACAATGACACGATTCTTGGCGTCCTTGCAACTAACAACACCTTCAGCTTGGAGGATTCCCAGCGGGACGCCTGGATCGAAGAGATTCGAATCCTGAAGAATGCGTTGGCGCCCTACCGTTGCCAAGGAACGGTCTACTTTGAGTATTCGATTCCACGGCTGGGCAAACGGATCGATGTCGTTGCGTTGATTGGGGCCGTGATCTTTGTCCTGGAGTTCAAGATTGGCGAGAGAGAGTTCACCTCTCATGCCATCGATCAGGTGTGGGACTACGCTCTCGATCTCAAGAACTTCCACCAGTCCAGCCATGAATGCGCGATTGCCCCCATCCTGATCGCTACAGGCGCCGAGGAAGGCACGTCCGTGATCGCGGCAACCCCCCACAACGACCGGCTGCTTCTACCGATCAGAAGCAATGCGACGGCACTGGCCACTGTGATTAGAAACGTGCTGCAATTCGTCGATGGCGAGGCAATCGACGCCCCTGAGTGGGAAATGGGCCGGTACTGTCCCACTCCCACGATCATTGAAGCGGCCACAGCTCTGTACAATGGCCATTCTGTGACGGATATTTCGCGTAGCGACGCCAGCGCCATCAATCTCAGCAGGACCTCTGACGCGATCTCCAGTATTATCCAGCTCTCACGGGCGCATTCCCAAAAGGCCGTTTGCTTTGTGACCGGCGTTCCTGGCGCGGGAAAGACACTTGTCGGACTTAACATTGCCACGAAGCACATAGAGAAGGCAAGTGACCTGTACAGCGTGTTTCTATCCGGCAATGGTCCCCTTGTGGCCATCTTGCGAGAGGCACTTACACGGGACAAAGTGCGTCACGAAAGGGAACTCGGACGTAAGGCGAAGAAGGGCGCGACGATGAGTGAGGTGAAGATGTTCATCCAGAACGTTCACCACTTCCGGGATGAGTGCCTCGTTGACTCGACCCGCCCCCCTATCGAACATGTGGCGATATTCGATGAGGCCCAGCGCGCCTGGAACCGTGAACAGACATCGAACTTCATGCTCCGCAAGAAGAAGACGGCCAACTTCAACCTGTCTGAGCCGCAATTCTTGATCTCGTGCCTGGATCGGCATTCCGATTGGGCCGTTATCGTCTGTATGGTAGGAGGCGGCCAAGAGATCAACACGGGTGAAGCCGGCATCAGCGAATGGATAGACTCGCTCGTTTCTGCTTTCCCGCACTGGCATGCCTACATTTCATCAAAGCTCACCGATAGCGAGTATGCTGCCGGCCAGGCACTGCAACGAATCCAAGCCCATCAGAATGTTACGGTGAAGGACGAACTTCATCTTGGAGTCTCGATGCGATCGTTTCGGGCGGAGAATGTCTCTTTGCTCATGAAGCACATTCTTGACCTGAAGACGGACGAGGCCCGGGATACACTTGAACAGATCCGTGACCGGTACCCCATTGTCATCACTCGTGATCTGACCAAAGCAAAGAAATGGCTCAAGCAGAAAGCTCGCGGATCAGAACGGTATGGTATCGTGGTGTCCTCCCAAGCGGAACGACTCAAACCTCACGCGATTGACGTCAAATCCCCCGTGGATCCGATCCACTGGTTCCTCGACGGCAAAGATGATGTGCGTTCTTCGTATTACCTCGAGGATGTGGCCACAGAATTCGACGTTCAAGGTCTCGAGCTCGATTGGGCCTGTCTGACATGGGATGCCGATCTACGGCACACACGTGCGGGTTGGGAGCACTGGTCATTCTGTGGTTCTCGTTGGAATCGTATCAGGAAGACTGAGCGGCAGATGTACCAGAAGAACGCATACCGTGTCTTGCTCACACGGGCGCGCCAGGGGATGGTGATCGTGGTTCCAGAAGGTGACTCAACCGATCACACGCGCGAGGCAGCATATTACGACCCAACGTTCGAGTACCTGCACCGGATCGGCTTCGAGACCATCTGAGCAGGCGGGTGCCTCCGTTGCCGGCGAAGGCAATAGGCCGGCGCCCCCAACCGGCCTGGGTTTCTTCCCTTGTCGCCCGCCCTGGCCCACGGCCGCGGGCGGGAAGATTTCTTGGGGAAAAGAGCCGGATTTTGAAAATAGTTGTAAGTGGTCTGTGGGGAAAGGATACGGAGGGAAAAGCGGGCGGCGGCGGGGGCTCGGATTCGGGAAAGTGGGGGTATTAATGGAGGCGCGTCGCGGCCGGGGGCCGAACGCGAGAACAGGTGAGCAGTGGAGCAGGTGAGAGTAGATGGGGATGGAACGGTTTTCGCTTGTAGGCTCGAGGCGCCGGACGAGAGAGATGGGGACGAAGAAGGTGCTAGGTATCAGGCGCCAGGTGGTAGGCAAGAGGGACACGAGAATGCGGAAACTGGAAGCCGACCCCGAGCACCGAACCCCCGTTTCTCTCCCCCCCGCCCGACTCGCCACTCACGACTCACGGATCGAGGCCAACCCCGCAAAGGTCACGAATGACAAGCCCCCGGCACCCAACATTATGCGCCATCACACTTAACCCCTTGCGCCACGAAAAGTTCGCACCCATACTGTTCTTCGGCTTTGCCAAGCAAGGAGACCAGCGATGGAACGCGAACTGTTTCGAGAGGCCTGCCGGGAGTTGAATCGACTCC
>JAPLNA010000372.1:38640-44942 GCA_026693065.1 Planctomycetota bacterium | reverse complement strand
CAGGATGTCGTCCTGGTCCATGCCCATCATATTCGCGCCCTTGCGGGCCAGCACGCCGACGACACAGAGGGGCACGTTGTTGACGCGGATTTCCTTGCCGATGGGGCTCAGGCCCTGGAAGAGTTCGTTGGCCGTCGTCTGCCCGATCAGGCACACGCGGTTGGAGGCCAGAACGTCCCGATCCGTAAACGCACGTCCCGCCGCCAATCGCGCCCAGGCGCGGATCTCCAGGAAGGCCGGCGTGGTCCCGTACATCTGGTTGGGGACCCAGTTGCGATTGCCATAGACGATCTGCGTGCGCGAACGGACAACCGGCGCCACCGCCCGCAAGGAGGGGCACCCGGCGGCCAGGGCCTGGCAGTCCTGCGGCGTCAACGTGGCAACGCTGCCGGAGCCTTGCTTGGCCCCGCTGCTGGAACTGGAGCCGGGCATGATCAGCAAGACGTTCGCCCCCATGCTGGCGATAGACTTCTGGAGCGAGGCAGACGATCCGGCGCCGATCTCCATCATGGCGATAACCGAACTGATTCCGATGACGATGCCCAGCGTGGTCAGCATCGCCCGCATCGGGTTGCGGCGAAGGGCGTTGAGCACAGTCACCAAAGTGCGGTAGGGTTTCATGCAGAGGCCCCTGCCCCGGCCGGGACCGCGCATTTCCCTGGGGCGATGGACAGCGGCACGCCGTTCAGGGCAGGCACGTCGATGTCACCCATGCTGTAGATCTTGTGGATGTCGTGGTGTTCGATCAGTTTCATGATCCCGGGCCTCGGGCAAGGGAAATCGTTGGTCAGACCGGGGGTGGCCCGCCGCCGGCGCCGGTGGGAGGCTTGGGGGGCTTGGGCAGTTTCGGGGCGAACGGATTGCTCACGTCGTTCTGGGCCGCGGAGGGTTCGCTCTGCGTCCCCGTGACGACCTCCACCTTCTCAGAAAGCTCCTTGCCCACCACCTCCACGTTCGTCCCGTCGCTCATGCCCGTCAGAACGGGCACCGGGCGAACGTGTTGGCCCTGCACGACCCACAGGACCGCCGGGGCCATCGCCGTGGTCCCTGGGGCCACGGAGGCCGGATGCGAAGTCGGCGGAGCGCCCATGGGCGGCAGATCGGTATCCGGACTCGGGGCCGCAGGCCCGGAGCCTGAGGCCCCCTGCCGGTACTCCGGCGCGACCTGGTCGGCCGTCGGCGTCCAACTGAGGGCGGTAGCGGGGACCAGCAGCACGTTGTCCCGCCGACTGACCTCGAACCGGACGTTGGCGGTCAGATACGGCCGCAGCCGTCCCGCAGAGTTGTCCGTCGATATTTCCACCGTGAAGGTGACCACGTTCTGCGTCATCGAGGCGTTGGGGCGAATTCGGCAGACGGCGCCGACGAACGTCTCGCCGGGAAACGCATCCACGGTGAATGCCACGGGCTGGCCGGAGTACACGCGGGAGATGTCGGCCTCGTTGACGGAGACCCAGACCCGCATCCGTCTCAGGTCCTTGGCGATCAGGAACAGGCTGGGGGTATTCAGCCCCGCCGCCACCGTCTGCCCGATGCTCACGCGGCGGTCGATGACCGTGCCCTGGATGGGCGAGGTGATCGTGCAGTACTCCAGGTTCCGCCGGGCGCGCCAGAGGCTTTTCTCCGACTGAGTGAGGCTCGCCTTGGCCTGGAGAATGGCCGCTTCGCCCACGGCAACGTTTGCCTTGGCCATCTCATAGGCGGACTCGTAGGCATCGTGCGTGGTTTGGGCAAGCGCTTCGGAAGACCCCAGCTTTTTCGCCCGCTCCCAGTCGCGCTGGGTTTGCACGAGCTTGGCCTGCAACTGCCGCAGGTCGGCCTCCGACTTCTGAACCCCGGCCTTGGCGGAGGCGACCTGGGCATCGGCTTCGGCCACGTCCGCCTGGTACAGGGAGTCGTCGATCTTCGCGACGACCGTGTCCTGGGCCACGACAGACCCGTAATCCACCGTCTTACCGTCAGTATCCTTCCCGAACGACACGATCTGTCCGCTGATCTGGGCGCCGACGTCCACGACCTCTTCCGGCTCCACCGTGCCGCTGGCGGCGATGGTCACCAGGAGATCGCCCCGCGTGACCTTAGCCGTCTGATAGGACGTCGCCTGTGCCGCGCCGCGGGTGAAATACCATCCCGCCATGCTTCCGATCGCCGCCACGGGCAACACGATGAATACGCACACCTTCATCAGGCGTTTCATGACTCACCTCTTCATTCCCGCACGGTGCGGGGGCAATGCCGCCGCTGTGTTCCTGCACCCGCGGCACGGCTTCCGGCCGGCGAGGCGGGTCCTGCCTCCACGTTCATAGTCTAAATACCTCCGCCGGCGTTTGTCCGCACAGGATAGGATGCCAAACCACCTGCCGGACAACTCAGGGCGCACATCCGTCTGTTCCTATTCGCCCGCTCGCTCCCCCGCGTCGGGCAGGTCCACCGCCATGTCCAACCGACCCTCCCTCAGGTTGGCCTCCACCCGCCCGCCCAAGGCCGCCACGCACCGCGCCACGATCGCCAGCCCCAGCCCGCAATGCTGCCCTGTATTCGTCCGGGCGGCATCCTTCCGCCAGAACCGGTCGAAGAGCATGGCCACGTCCCCGGCCTCCAGCGTTCGGGCCGAATTGGACACCGTCAGGTGCAGCCGCCCCCCCTCCCTCGCCACCGCGATGTCGATCCGGCTGCCCGGGTCGGCATACTCGGCGGCGTTGCTCAGCAGGTTGGAGACGATGTGATCGAGCTTCCCGGCGTCCGTCCGGAACTCCAGCGGGTCAGGCATGTCGATCGCCGCCGAGCAGCCGTGTGCGGCGGCCTCCGGCTCCAGCCGCGTCCAGTGCGCCCGCACCATCTCGGGCACATCCACCGTCTCGGCGGGCGGCGAGGCCAGCCCCGCATCCAGCTTCGCCAGGTCCAGCAGGGAATCGACCATCCTCTGCAGCGAGATCGCCGCATCGAGGCACTGCCCGATGGTCGCCTGATATTCCTCGGGCTCGCGGCCTCGGCGCAGGCACACCTCCAGCCGGGTGCGAATGCCCGCCAGCGGCGTCCGGAACTCGTGGGCGGCGCTCGCGGTAAAAGCCCGTTCTCGATCGAACGCCTCCTCCAGCCGTCCCAGCAGCCCGTTTAATTGCGACACCACAGGGGCCATCTCGCCCGGCAGCCCTTCCGCCGGCACGCGGCGTTCCAGCCCCCACTGGTCGATCGAGGCGATCTCCCCGGCCAACGTCCGCAATGGGCGAAGCCCGCGGCCCACCGTCAGCACGACCACGCCGACCACCAGCATCTCTCCGACCGCTCCGGCCGTCAGCAGGATCCACACCCATCGCCGCAGCGCCGCCGTTAGCGGCGCCAGGTCGGCCCCGGCCACCAACACCTGCTCGCCGGGGTGCCGATCCCATGGCGGGCGAAGCGTGTCCCGGTCGTCGGGTCGGGGGCCTGGGCCCGGGCGCGTCTCGGGCCCGGGCGGTGGATCCATCAGCCAATTCTCGTCACCAAGGAATTCCGGAGGGGGCCCTCCCTTCTCCTCCCCGCCCGGGCGCCTGGGACCTTGCCCGTGCGGCGGGGGGCCCATCCGACGCAGCACAAGACGCACCTCCACCCCCGAGGCCATCCGAGCCGTCCGGAACTCCGGGCTATCCGACATCGCCGGGGCCTCCAGTGATATCCCGCGCAAGTCCAGATCGGCCGGCACGGGCCGCTCGATGCGCCCGTCGGCGGCATTCACTTCCGCCACGAACATCACTCCCGCCGGCAGCATCCCCGCGGACGGCTGAGACGAAGCCGATCCCGGCATCGGGACCATCGCCCGCCGGGCGGCAAAGGAGTCCTGGTCCAGCCGCCGGTCGAACTCCCCCCTCAGCGTCTGGCGCTGGGACCAGTAGAGCCCCACGCATCCGACGGCCAGCACGAACGTCAGCGAGGCGATCAGCCCGGTCAGGAGTTTCGCGCGAATCGATGGGGTGCGCGTCATGTCGTGCGTCCTCCGCGCGGGGAGTCGTTCCGCAACATATACCCGTGCCCGCGGACGGTCTCGATCAGACTCGCCTGCCCCGCCAGGCGGAGTTTGCGCCGCAGATACCCGATGTACACGTCCACCACGTTGCTCTCGGACTCGGCATCGAACTCATACACGTGCGCCCATATTTCGCTCCGCGACACCACGGTTCCCGCCCGTCGGGCCAGGAGTTCCAGCAGATGATACTCCCGGGGCGAGAGGTTCACGTCCTTCTCCCCCATGGAAGTCTTTCGGGTGGCCGTGTCGATCCGCAGGGGCCCGACCTCGATCACGGGGTCGCGGTTGTCGTACCGCCGCCGCACCAGCGCCTGCGTGCGGGCCAGCAGCTCCTTAAACGAGAATGGTTTGGCCAGGTAATCGTCCGCCCCCAGGTTCAGCCCGGTGATCCGGTCTTCCACGTCGCCCCGGGCCGTCAGAATCAGCACGGGCGTGTGCTTGTCTTCCTTCCGCAGCCGCCGCAGCAGCGACAGTCCGTCCAACTCGGGCAGCATCAGGTCGAGCACGATAACGTCGGCCTCGTTGTGCTGGGCCATCCAAAGCCCCTCGGTCCCGTTCCCGGCGGACTCCACGGTGAACCCCTCCTCGCGAAGGCCCTGACAGAGCCCATCTCGTAGCGGAGCGTAATCTTCGATGACAAGGACTTTCATCGTTCACGTATCCAATCTATTGGATGTTTCAGGGCCGGGCCTTCGCCGTCCGCCCGTTCCATGCTTGCCCGGGGGCGGAACCCGCCTAAAGAATTATCGCAAAATACCCGCCCGGGGATGAAGGAATGATGAGAATGTAACCGGTGGGATTTCAGGCGGTTACTGTTGTCCAACCTGGCCCCGGACACAAAACGCCCCCGCCGGGCAGGGGCTCTCATCTGTTTCTTACCCTCGGTGCCGTAGATTTCCTTTCGCCGATGAACATGGTCGCGTCGGTGTAGATGCGACAACAGAACGGAGTTCGACCGTTAGCGGAAAGGAAGATACCATGTGTAACACGAACCCCCGAAACGCACTCTTTGCCCTGGTCGTCCTGCTGGGTGGGACGGCGGCGATGGGCCAGCCCCAGGACCAGGCTCCCCCCGATCGACCCAATCGCCAGACCAAGGCCCAGGCGTCCGCCCCGGTGACGCAGGACGATCTGGCCGCCCTTCGCCGCGAGATCCAGATGATCCACCGTGAGCTCATGCAGATCCAGGCATCCCTGCGAGAGGGCGGGGCGCCTCGTCCGGACGACAAGGCCCAGGCGCCCCAGGCCGACCGGGCCGCCCGTCGCGGCCCCGACGCCGGATGCCAGGACGCCCCTCCGAACCCGCAGGACCGCCCTCAGGCCCGGACGGCCCGCTCGCGGGCGCCCCAGGCCGATCAGGCCCGCCCGAACGGACGCGGCGGACCCGAGATGGAATGCGGCGCACCTGCCGCTCCAGCCCCGATGGCCCCGCCTCGCTTGCACGCCGCCCGGCACGATCGGTTTGACGCCGGCGCCGGGCCCCGGGGCCCCCTGGACGCCCGCCAGGGACCTCCCCCCCCGCCGCCCATGATGGATCGCGGCAGGGATAACGGGCCCGAGATGGCGCCGTTCGGCCCACGGGGTCCGAGAATGCACCGCCGAGAGAACGGCGATGGGATCTGTGGCCCGAGGATGGATCGCTCGTCGCAGGATGGCGCCCCGGACCGGAAGATGGGTCGCCAGGGCCCCCCCGGCGGACCGGAAGAACCGATGATGGGCCGCCAGGGCCCGTGGGATAACGGGCCCGAGCCCAGGATGGAACGCCGCCCTGACGGCGACGGGGCGCGAGGCCCCGCGCGGCATGGCCGTGGGTGCCGCCCAGCCGTCGATGACGAGGACGGCCCGCAGGAGTGATCCCTGGAAACGGCAAGAGCCCCCATGTAGGGGCTCTTGTCCGTTGTCCTGACCGGAAGGAGAACGCGATGAGAACCCTGACGCTGACGGTGGTGGGTATAGCGGCCATGGCGCTGAGCCTCACTGCCTTGCTCGCGCGGGCTGGAGACCCCGGCGGCCCCAGAGGCAAAGGCCCTCGTGCGGGCGGCCCGGCTTCACGCCCGGGCGACCGACCGGATGGCGGGTTCTGCCTGATCCCGCCGTTCGCCGTCGAGAAGATGAAACTCACCGACGAGCAACGCAAGAAGCTCGATGACCTCACGAAGGACACCAAGGCCAAACTGGACGCGATCCTGACGGCAGACCAGCAAGAGATCCTTCGCGAGGCCCGCCCGCCGCGTCCGGATCCCGGTTCGGGGGGCCCGGGCGGGCCCGGCGATGGTCCGGGCGACAACCCAGATGGCGG
>JAPLNA010000372.1:0-38554 GCA_026693065.1 Planctomycetota bacterium | reverse complement strand
AGCAGGACGGCCCGCCGCCCGGCGAATGAGCTCTCGGCGGGCAAGACACACGGCATTCGGAACCAGCCGAGATAACGACGAGGAAGACGTGGAAGAATGAACGACTCGCGGCGGAAATCCAGCGTGGCCCCTGCCTGGTTCTTCTGCACCACTCACCAGAAGAGCCAGGGCACCATCACAATCGAGCCCGATATAACGTCGGGCCCAATGGGGGCCACGCTGGCCCGCCTTTAACCCCGAAGGAGCCTGTCATGCAACACCAGACGCGATATGGCGACGACGTCGGCCTCTGCGAACCGCTGGAAACCCGATGCCTGTTTTCCGCGCCGGCCCGCGTCGTCATGCCCCCGAGGATCTCCGACGACTACGGCAACACCTTCGCGACCGCCTCCACGCTCACCATGGCCACCGACGGTTCGGCCTCCACCACCGGACGCATCGATTACGCCGGCGACGTGGACGTCTTCACCGTCACCGCCACGCAGACGGGCACGCTCACCGTCACCATGGGCGCCACCGCCCGGCGCGGGGTCGACTCGTACCTCCGGATCTACGACTCCACCCAGACTCTCCTGGCCGAGAACGATGACAGCGGAGGCACGTTGGACTCCTTCGCCACCGTCTCCGTGACCGCCGGTGCGGTCTACTATGTCCAGGCCAGCGCGTACCGCCGCAGCGTCGGGACCTACGCCGTCAAACTGTCGACGGCCGTCACGCCCACTCCCACGCCCACGCCCTCCCCGGCGTCGGTGACTCTCCCCGGGGCCGACGCGTATACGGCCCAACAAACCGTGACCGCCCAACTGCTCACCGCGGACGCCGGAGTGATCCTGGTCGTTCTGGGCACCGACGCGAGCGAATTGCTCACGCTATCCGAGTCGAGCGGAACCATCTCCCTGGCCGTGACGGGGGGCACGACCACGACCTGGTCCGTTCCTGACTCCGGCACGTTCGTCGGGCTGGTCGTGTACGGCTTCGGCGGAAACGACACCATTACGTTGACCTATTCTCTCTCCTCGAACCTTGTCGAGGCCGTTTACGCCGGCGCCGGCGGCGACAGCGTCTACGAAAACAGCGCCGCGGTCGCCTACGTCTATGGGCAGGATGGCGCGGACCTGCTCGTCGCCGTCGGCGGCGGGGCCGACCACGTCTATGGCGGCGCGGGCGCCGACAGCTTCTGGGCCGACTCGACCGATTCCCTCGCCGACGTCGAGTCCGCCGAGACCGCCGCCAAGTCCGTCCACCGTATCACGTCCTTCACCGCGGCCACCCGTTCCTCCAGCGTCTCTCTCGAGATCGCCGGGCAGGATATGGTCGATCCCACGAGTTCCTATACTCATTCCAGCGCCTTCACGAGCCAACCGCTCTTCGCCGATGGCGTTCAGTACAACGACATCAACCAGGGCAACCTGGGCGACTGCTACTTCCTGGCCGGGCTGAGCGCCCTGGCCCAGACGGACTCGGCCCTGGTCAACCAGTCCATTACCGCTCTGGGCGACGGAACCTACGCCGTCCGCTTCTACCGCAACGGCGTCGAGTGCTACTACCGCATCGACGCTCAACTGCCCGTCACCGCCTCCGGCAGCCTGGCCTACGCCGGGCTCACCCGCAACGGCTCGGAACTCTGGGTGGCTCTGCTGGAAAAGGCCTTCGCCCAGTTCCGCAGCGGACAGAACTCCTACGCTTCCATCGAAGGCGGGTATCTGGACGAGGCCTACACCGCCCTGACCGGCATGTCGTACACCTACTGCAGCACCCAAGGCCTCTCCGCCACCGCCCTGGCCCAACGCATGCAGGCCGCCCTGGCCGCCGGCCACGCCGTCACCGCCGGAAGCACGACCACCGACAACAACCCCATCGTCGGCAATCACGCCTACGAGGTCCACGCCGTGGAATACGACTCCGCTACCGGCACCTGGTACGTCACTGTTTACAATCCCTGGGGCGTCGATGGCGCAACGTGGGACTCCAATGCCTCGGACGGCCTGCTTCGCCTGAGCGCATCCCAGTTCCAGAGCCGCTTCAGCTCCATCGAGACCGCCCTGGCGTGAGGATACACGGCGGGCAGGACTACCCCTGAAGCGGCGGCACCCGTGTCACCGTTCAATGCGGCGCTGCCGATTACAGTGTCAGGACGTGGTGGCTTCTTCTTGCTCACAAACTATTCATCCGCAATCCAATCCGACGATCGTGACCCGACGCTTTCACGCGCCACCTTCAGCCGCCCAGTCGCCTCCGGTGCTCAACGGAAGGCACCAGGTGAGGCGCCGAAGCACTCCAGAACTGTACCCCGGGGTTCTCCGCGGGGACAACCACGCAATTACCTGCCCGCCGTTGGGCCCTCTACTGTGTGGGCGTCCTGCCTCTCACCGCCCGATGGCCGGTGTTTCGCGACAACTTCGGCACGGCTCAAAGACCCAGGATGCCCGTGGCGCTTCTCGGATATCTAAAAAGAAGATCAACTCCGGGGCCTTCCCGCCAGGCCAAACACACCGGCCTGGGCGGGACGAGATTAGAGATCAGTGTAGGCACGTGCCCCCCTCCCGGTCAAGGTCGCCGGCCCCTGGGCGCGGACGGGCCCCCAAGAAGCTCGCCCGCACCGCTCCTGCCTCCTGCTCTCGGGCGCCACGGTTCTACGGCTCAGTCGCTCTCGCGGCCGCCGGCTGGGTGGCGGGGGCGGAGACGGATGGGACCACGGCCACCCATTTCTCCGTGCGGCGGGGGCCTTCGATACTCAGGATGTACCGCCCGTCGGGATCGATCCGGAAGATCCCATCCTTGCCCGCCGCCCAGAGGCAGCCGGTCTCGGGCTCAAGGGCCAGCGAGAGGACGTCCAGCGGCAGGCTGCTCAGCAGTTCGCCATCGAGGTTCATCCGTCTCATGTCCCCGTGCCAGCCACACGCCCAGACGACCTTTCGCTTCTCGTCAACGGCGAGCGACGTGGCCTCCATCTCGACTTCCTTCTGGGGCTGGCCGTCGGGCGAAAACCGCCGCAGGACGGCCCGGCTGCCGGAGACCTGGGGGTGGTGTCGTTCCTGGGCCCAGACGGTCCCGTCGGCCTGGTTGACCTCCACCGCCGCTCCCATGTACGCAAACCTCACGGGCGACTGGGCCACCACCTTGCCTTCCCGGTTCACCTTCACCAGGCGTTGTCCGATCACCCAGAAGCAGCGATCGGCCCGGCTGTAGGCGATGTCCGCCCCGGGGACCGGCCACCGCTTGAGCAGGTTCCCCCGCGGATCGATGACCAACAGATCCTTGCCGTAGATCGTTTTCTCATACGTCAACACCCAGGCGTTGGAGGTTTCCGGATCCACCGCGACGGCGCTCGGACGGAGGCCTTCCTTGGCCCAGTCCAGCACGCCGTCGGCTTTGTAACGCAGCAACCGGCCGCCCGGTTCGCACACCCACAGGGCGTTGTCGCGCGGATCCGCCGCGATCATGTGATGCGACGAGACGTTGGGGCCGACGTTGAGCCCTTCCCCCTGCCACCGCTGCCGGCCCCGGCTATCGTAGGCCGTCACCGTGTCGTGATACGCCTTCTGGTCACTCCACGCCGGGTCGGCATCGTCGATGACCACGGCCATCGCGGCGCTCGGCGGCGACGCGGCCGGTCTGCCTTTCCACTCGGCCTTTCGGGCCGCGAGCGAGGGCCCCATCAGCACGTCCATCCCCCTGGCACGGTCGCCCGCGAAAAGGTGGTTGGTGACGGGGCGGCGTCCGAAGATCTCCGCCGGCCCGGACCCGTGGCGGGCCTCGATGTTGCCGAAGTCTTGCAGGAATTGGGGATCGATCCCGGTGATCTGATAGTGTCCCTTGGCGTCGCTGAGGGCCTCCCCGGCCGGGGTTTCCATCGCGGACAGTAAGATTACCTTTGCCCCGGCCACCGGCTGGCCCGACGCGGCCAGCCGCACGTCTCCCTCGACCGTGACGCCGTCGCGCAAGACCACGTCGGGGATCTGGCGGCCCTTCTGAATCCCGGCTGAATACCAGGCCGACCCGCCCCCGTACCCATCGGCCTCGACATAGACAGAGACCCGGCTGCCGGCGGGCAGGCCGCCCAGAACGTACCGCCCCTGGGCGTCCGTCCGCGCCTGGGGCGCCGCCAACTGCGTGCCCCGGTAGAAGAACATCGTCCCGTACGTCTCATCCTGCCCCAGGTACAGCCACACCCGCGCCCCGGGCACGGGCTGGCCCCGGGCGTTGAGTATCCGGCCCGACAGGTCGGCCTCGGCCTTCAGTTGGATCTTCAGATCCTCCGCACTCACCCGCGGCAATATTTTCCAGGCCACCGGCCCGCTCACCGGAAGGCAGGCCAACTGCAAATGAAGAAAGTGATGCCACGGCGGCTGGGCCTGCAGGAGGAACCGGCCGTCCCCGTCCGTCTGAGTCTGGGCCACCGTCACGGAATCGTTGCCTCGCCCGCTGAACAGGAACACCTTCACGGCCGCAACGGCCCGGCCGCGTTCGTCGACGACCTGCCCGCCGAAGCGAAGGGCCTGCCCCTGCGGGGCGAGCGTCAGGACAAGGTCCTTGGCGTTGGTGTCCACGTCCCGCTGCCAGGCCCAGTCCTGGTTGACCTGCGTCCAAACGTCCGTCCGGCCGGCGCAGAGATTGTCGAACGTGAACCGTCCATCGGGCCCCGTCTTCGTAAAGGCCGGGCTTAGTGTCCCGCCCGTCCAGGAATGCTTGTCGTCCTCCCAGTCCTTGAGTTCAAGCGGCAGGACGCCGCTGTTGCCCAGGGTCACGCTCGCACCGGCCACCGGCTTGCCGTCCGAATTGATCACGCGCCCGGTGATGGCGTGGTCGCGCGGACGGAGGGCAGGCCGCCGACTCACGATGTCCTTCTGCAACTCCTGCCCGGGCTCCAGGACGAACGACTCCGTCATCGCCTCTTCGGCGAGTCCTTCGCCACTGACTTTCAATCGGACCGTTTCCCGCGGGGGCGCCTCCCCCTCGTACCGCCCCTGGGCGTCCGTCTTGAACATCCGGCGCGCGGCGTCCACCAGCACATAACACCCTGCGACCGGGCGGCCGGCCTCGTCCTTCACCGTGCCGCGAACGTGGGCCATGGCCAGAACGTTGACCTCCAGCCCGTCATGCACCCCGGCCGGGGGATCCGCAAAATCCACCCGCGTGGGGGCCAGGCTGAACCCCGCTGGAACGTTCGGCCATCGCATCGCCGGCCAGTACTCCTGCCAAGGGTCCACGGAAACCATCCCGGTAGCCCCGGCGGGGATTCCGGCGATCTCGAATCGCCCGTCCTCGTCGGCCTTGACCTCCCAGAACGTGTTGCGGGGCAGACGCACCGCGACGCTCAGCCGGTGCCCGGCGACCTTGGCCCCCGGCGGGCCAATCAGCCGGCCCCGGATCACCACCCCCGGCCCAGCGGTGATCGCCAGGGCCTCCGGCGGTGGGCCCGCGGTTACCTCGAGCGACATCGGCAATACCGACCACCCCCCGGCCTGGGGGGACACTTCCCCTGTCAGCGTATAGGGCCCGTCGGCCACGTGCTTCAGTTCAAACCGCCCGTCCGCCCCCGTGACGGCGGCCGACCCGAAGTCCGGCAGAAACTGCAAAACCGGATCCCGCGAGCGGACCTTCATCGTGATCCCCGCCAGGTCCTGGCCGCGGTCGTTCTTCACCTGGCCGGCCACAGTCTGCCCGGCCCGCAGGACGATGGGGTACACCGCCTGCTCGTACGGCGCGGCCCCCCGCACAAACAGCGGCGCATGACCGGGGGCCCAGGCGGCGACGTTCATCGGTTTGTGCGGCATCGGCCTCGACGTCACCTGCCCCCTCTCGTCCGTCTGTAGCGTCTGACTCCACGAGGCCCCATCCGTCCGACAGAGCGGGAACGACGGATAGTCCTCGATCACCCACACTCTGGCCCCCTTCACCGGCTGGCCGTCCTCCCCCACAACCCGGAACAGAACCGCCGCCTCCGCCGGCTGGCTGGCCGGCATGCTGCTCGGGTGCGTAGCCGCCGGCTGGGTGGCGGGGGCGGGCGGGGCCGGTGCGGGCGGGTCGGCGACGAAGTCGACGTCGGTGCGGCCGGCCTGGACGTTGCGCTTGACCTGCTTTCCGCCCCAGCCGACGAAGGACGCCGTCGGATACGGCGAGCCGATGATGTAACGCCCGTCCGGGCCGGTGACGCCGAAGTTCTCGTACTCGCCCTGGCCGTCGGGCGAGGACCAGGTCGACTTGACATTCCTGTTGGCCGCCGGCGAGCCGTCCGGGAAAGTCACCCGGCCGCTGATGGTGAAGAGCGGCTGAAGGCTCAGGTGCAGATCGACGGTCTTTTGCGGATACAGCGTCACCTGGCGGGCGACGACGCCGGGCTGGCCCATCGCGGGGGGGTTGGCGCCCACGTCGAAGGCCCCCGCCGCCGGGCAGCGGAGCTCGTTGCTGCGGACCTCGTAGCGACCCTGGGCGTCGGTGGTGGTGCGGAAGCGGAGGGTGGCGTCGGCGGCCGACACGACGGACACTTCGTAGCGGGCGGCGAGCATGCCATCCGGACCGATCACCGTGCCCTTCACGAGCACGTGCACCTGCGGGGCCGGGCCGATCTTCACGGCCGCGGCGTCCCAGGCCGCCCCGACCGGCGCGGCGCTGGCCAGGACGATCCGGTTGGACTCCCGCCCGGCGAGCCTGGCGAAGATCGTGTGCGGCTTGCCCGGGTCGATGGGCGGAAGTTTCCCAGCGCCGGTCGGACTCGTCGTGTATCCGTCCAGATTGAGGATATAGACATAGTGCTCGCCGACTCGCAGCGGCTCGTCCCGGCCGCTCCAGCCGAATCCGCCCAGCATCCGGTCCTGGCCGTCAACATTGAGCGTCGCAAAGGCCACGTCGGACGCCCGCGGGGCTGGGTCCGCCTCGGCGTGCCGATACGCCCGCAGCAGCAGCGAGGGCAAAGCCTGCCCCGGGGCCGGCTCGATCGCCGCCAGTTTCAGCAAGGGCTCCTTCTTCGGCTCGAAGGCCCTGTCGATCCGGAACGGCATGACATTGGATCGCCGCTGGCCCGCGACATACCAGGCCAGCACGTATTGCCCGTCGGCCAGGTCAGGGACCATCCGGAGCTGCGTGGCATTCAGAGTGAACCGCCCGGTGCGGTTACCCCCGCCCGTGATCCGTTTGCCGTCGGACAGGAACTGATCCTCTCCGATCGGCCATTGGTACGCGATGCGGGCGATTCGTGTGCCGTTGTCGGCCGTCCGAATCTCCCACTCGCCGGCCTTGGCGGCGTCCTGGTTGAGGTTTCTGCCATCGGCCAACACGGCCAGGTCCTTTACCGCCGGGACGGTTTCTTCCGACGGGGCGATGGTGATCCACAGCGGCCTGGCCGGCGTGGCCACCGGAGCGGACGTGATACGGTAGCGGAGGGTCACGTTTTGGCCCGGGTCGAAGGCGATGATCTGCAACGCACAGATCCGTCCTTCCCGCGTCTGGAGCACGGACGTCGCGGGCAGTTCCTTCGGCGAGGCGAGCAGTTCGGCTTCCCGGTAGGCCTCCCGGCCCTCCAGGGCCCCGAGAGCATCCTGCGGGGTCAGGCGGGCCAGGTCGTCGCCGGGGGGCCTGCGAACGACCGCCAGGTCAAATCCCCGGAGCCCGAAAACCTTCCCCTCGTACCGTTGGGGATTGGGATCGACCATGAGGTCGGCCCCGCTGCTCTTCGCCCACGCCCGCCGTCTTGCTTCGCGGTTCTGCTCCTTCGACATGCCGGGCTCGTCCGGCGTGTCATCCGCCCCTTGCCGCATCGCCGCTCCCGTGTCCAGGTCCAGAAACGTCTCCCCCTGCGTCGGGTCGGCATAGATCCTCTTCTCTTGCACCGGCCCAAAGGCCGGGGCCCCCTCCGCCGGCTGGGTGGCCGGTTCAGGTGGACGTTGGGCGGCGTACTTGCGTATTCGCCCGGCCACTTCCTCCGCCAGTTGCCGTCTGTAGGGGCGGGCATCCTGGGCGAGGGCCTCCACCGATTTCAGGAAACGCCGATAGTCCATCCGGAACACGGGAAGCTGCCCGGCCGCTTCGCCCAGCAGGACACGCAGCTCCGAGTCGATATACGCCAGGTGCGGTGCCGCTTCCGCCCAGCCTCGCTTCAGGTTGAAAAGCCGCCACTCCTGTTCGTAGATTGTCGTGATCTGGTGGACCAGGGATGAGTAATTCGGATCCTGGTCGGACCCATAGCAGACCGTCCTGGCCGTCCGCCCGCCACGGACCACGCTCATGGCGTACTTTGTGCCGTCCTTCAGACCCGGCTGAACCTTGCCGGGGGTGGCCAGCCACTTCGTGTTCTTCAACAGGCCGACGAGGCCTGTCTGATCCCGCTCGTTCAGGCGGAACTGCTCCGCGTAGCGTTCCGGCAACGTCTTGTCTTCCGATAGCCCTCGCCTCTTCATCTCGAACGTACAGTTTCCATCCCCGCGTATACTGATCGTTGTCATCCACATGTCCGTGGTAATCAGTTCGACGGAGAACGACTCAAACGTCGCCGCGTCCGCTCCAGGATCTTGCGCCGGCTGGGTCGCGGGCGGCGGATTGCCGGCGCGGGCGGACAGGTGCAGGCCCACCGTCAGGGCCAGGGCCAGGACCACGATGAGGGCGGCCAGGGCCGAACGGGTTCGCCGGGCCGAAGACAGGTCCGGCACGCCCAGGAGCCGGTGGATGCGGAGGCGGAGTTGGGAGGGCTTTGCAGGAGAGGCCAGGGCCACGCCGGATGAGGGAAGGCGGGAAGGCGAGGCGGCGAAGGCGGATCGCTCGCCGAGCGCTAAGAGCGTTTCGGCGTAGCAGAGCGGCTCGGCCCCGGCGGCGACGACGATGTCGTCGCAGCAGTGCTCTCGCTCCAGGCGGATGCGGCGGGAGATCGCCCAGACGGCGGGGTGGTAGAACAGCAGCGTCTCGACGACGGATTGCAGGAGGTTGACGAGGTAGTCGTAGCGGCGGACGTGGGCCAGTTCGTGGGCGAGGATGGCCTGGACTTGCTGGGGCGCCAGCCCGGCGGCCAGGCCCAGGGGCACGAGGATCGCCGGGCGAAGCCAGCCGACCACGGTCGGCACGCGGACCAGGGCCGATTCGAGTACACGGACGGGGCGGGTGACTCGCATGGCCTCTGCCAGCGAGGCCACCACGTCAGCCAGCCCGGCCTCGCGGGGGCGGAGGGCCAGGCGTTTGAGGCGGGTGGCGGCGATCCAACCGGCCAGTTGCCACAGCGACAGCATCGCCACACCGGCCAGCCAAGCCAGGACGATCCACGGCAAGGCCGGCTGCAGTGTCTGGGCGGCCCGGGCGGACCAGGGGGAAGGCGGGAGGGACTCGCCGCCCAGGTCGCGGAGATCGCGGAGAGCAGAAGGAGGAGGGGAAACGGGAGGGGCGACAGGGGCCCGGGGAGGGGTCGAGTCGATGTGGAGGACGGGCGCGGGAGGGTTGGGGAGGAAATCCCCCCGACTGCCGTCGGGGGGCATTGGGTCGGAGTTTGTGAGCGGGACGGCCGCCGGGGCGGGAGCGGGCGGGAGGGGCGGCACGACGCAGAAGACCGCGACGGGCAGGGCGAGCATGATCGCTAGGGCCACGCAGCCGACGAGGTATCTCGCGTGGGCGGTGCGGCGGCGGAGGGCCTGCTGCACGAGGACGAAGGCCAGGCCCACCAGGGCCCCCAGCCAGAGGGTGTGGACCAGCGTCCAGCCGAGGCGATAGACCGCCGGCGATTGGCCGGCCGCGTGGCACAGGTCGGACAGATCGGCAAGGAATGTCATTGTCGGCCTCGCTTTCCCGGGCGCGTTTTCTGGCGGAGGTCGTCGATGAGTTGGCGGATCTCGTCGAGTTCGCGTTGGCTCAGCCCGCCGTCCTGGACGGCCCGGACGAGCAGCTTCCGCACCGAGCCGTCGAACGCCCGCCGGGCCAGGTCGCTCAGCAGGCCCGCCTGGGTGCGTTCGGCGGGGATGGCCGCGGTGTACAGGTGCGGGCGGGTGTCGCTGCGGACGGGCAGGGCCTTCTCCGTCATGACCTGGAGCGTCTTGAGGGGGGTGGTCATGCCAGTGGTGCGATCGGCCTGGAGGGTCTCGTGGACCTGACGGACAGTACTGGGCCCGCCTCGCCACAGGACGGTGAGGATCTCCATTTCGGCTTCGGTGGGATGTTCGGACGGTCGTCTTGCCATCGCGCGATCCTTTTCCCGTGTATGTCTGCCGCGACCCGCCAACGGCGGCGCACAATCGCCTGCCACCCTAAAGACGCGCCCTTGTACGATTTGTTTCGTATATTTTCGAAAAGATTTACGTCGGCTTTCGTACTCACCCCTGCGTGTGCGGTCGAAATGATATGGCGAGCGGCCCGATTGGCGGCCCGGGGGGCGGGCGGGGGCGAAAGAAAGCTCGCCCGCGAGGGCGGGCGAGCGGCGAAACCAATCGGGGCCTGGGGGCGGGGCTACTTGTCCTTCTTCTGCTCTTCCAGTTCCGGCAGGGCCGGTTCGCTGTATTCGTAGAAGCGGTCGTAGCTTTTCCGCAGGTATCCGCCGGCCGTCACGCGGACGCCGTTGAGCACCACGCCGGTGATGTGGGCGCCCAGCCGGCTGAGCATCTCGCGGACTCGCTGGACCATGCCGTAGGTGCTCGCGCCGGCGCGGATGACGACGATGACGCCGTCGACGACCGTGCTGAGGACGCTCGGGTCGGTGACGACCAGGCAGGGGGCGGTGTCAAAGAGGATCTGGTCGTACTCGGCGGAGGCCTCGGCGATGATCCGCCGGATCTCCTCCGAGCCGAGCAGTTCGGCGGGGTTGGGGGGCATGGGCCCGGCCGACATGACCGAGAAGTTGGGCTCGATCTCGTGGACGACGCGTCGCCAGTCGGCCTGCCCGACGAGGGCGGTGCTGAGGCCGGGCCCGGCGGTCTGGGGGAAGAGCTCGGCGATCTTGGGCTGACGGAAGTTGGCGTCGATGACGAGCACCTTTCGTCCGCCGCGGGCGATGGTCGCCCCGAGGTTCAGGGTCACGCTGGTCCGCCCGTCTTCGGGCATGGGGCTGGTGACCATGAGGCTTCGTCTCTGGTCGGCCGGGCCGCTGAAGAGAAGGCAGGTGCGGATCTGGCGGAAGGCTTCGGCGACCATCGTGTCGGGGCCCTGGGCAAAGGCCATCGCGAGGTCTTCGGCGCCTTCTTCCAGGTCGTCGGTGTGAGGCACGATGCCCAGCAGGGGCAGGCCCACGCGGCGGGAGACGTCGCTGGAGCTCTTGATGGACGTGTCCAGCAGTTCCAACCCGAAGGCCAGGCCCGCGCCGACGATCAGGCCGACCAGCACGCCGATCGGAACCATGATTTCCCATCGCGGGCTGGATCGGATTTCAGGCACTTCGGCTTGCCCAGCCCAGGAGACCTCGCCCGCTTCGCCGCGGTCCAGCAGTTTCAATTCGCGCAGCGCGTCGTCGAGGCGTTGGATTTTCTTGAGCATATCCTCGGCCTCGGCCGTCTTGCGGTCGAGCATGGCCAGGCGTTCGACCAGGTCGCGGGAGGTGGCCTGGTCTTCACGGAAGACGGTGGCGAGCTTGATGCTGCGGCTTCGCACCTTGCTGAGTTCCACGTCCATGGTATTCCGGAGCTTGTCGATGGATTCCTGAACGGCCGCTTCAAACCGCTGCCTGTACTGTTCCTGTATCGCGCCCAGTTGCTGGATGGCCTGGAGAGTCTGCTTGTGCTTGGGCCCCAGCCTTAAGGACATGCGGATGATCACGTTGGTATATCCCAGCATCTGCTGGCGGAGGCTTCGCAGTTCCAAGTCATCCTGGATCATCTGGATGATCTCGGGGACGGCGCTGAAGTCTTTCGTGGGCTTGTTGGCATTGGCCGCGACGGTCTTGTTGAGGGTCTCCAGGCCTCGGGTGAGTTCCTCGGCCAGCATCGTCAACTGCAGCATCTGGGCCTGTTCTTCCTGCAGGCGCATGCCCAGGATATTGCGGCGTTCGGCCATTTGCGGAACGGCGGCCTCCCGGCGAATCTCGTCGATTTCCTTCTGCCGCGTGTCCAGGTCGGTCTTGAGCACGTGGAGTTCCTCGTTCAGCAGGGTCATCTGCCCCCGGCGCTGCTCCTTGGTCTCACTTTCCTTCATTTTGATGTAGGTGTTGCCGATGGCGTTGGCGATGTTCGCCAGATCCGCCCGCTCGTTGAAACTCGTGGCGATCCCGCCCATGCGGACGACGATCATGTAGGTTTCCGGCACGACGAAGCTCTTGACCTCGTCCACCAGATCGTCGATGACCTTGTCGTTCTTGAAGCGCTGATCGTACCAGTTCGTCTTGGTCACCTCGGGCAATTGAACGGCCTTCGTCAGCACGCCGCGCCGCACCACGTTCTTGGTGTGGTCGTTGAGCATGCGGTTCATTTCGTCGGCGACGAACAGATGCCGCTCCATGGTGATCATGCTGGTCTTGGGCAGTTGGATGCGGAGGTAAGCCATCGCTTCGTATCGAGGCGCATAGTAGATCCACGCGGCCGTGCCCAGCACGGTGAGTACCGTGGTGGCCAGGACACTGATGATGATCCACCACATCCGCCGGCGGAGGATGCGGACGATGTCTCGCCCCGTCAAACCGGCCGAGGCCTGGGGCTGGCCCACCGGCGTCACGGGGGCGTAGGCCGCGGGCCCCTGCATTATCTGCGGGATCGGTTCCCTTGCGGGCGTCATGCTCATGGCTTACTCCAGTCCGTGCGGCGTGCGTCCAGATGCCGCCCGTTGTGCACGAGAGGCCGTGGCGTCATTCGCCAGGCCGCCCGCGCGGGTTCCCATAGTTCCTTCTGACGTCGGCCATCCGGCGCCTCGTGCTGATGTCATGGGCTTGTAGTCCTATTTGGTTCGTCCCAGACCCTCTTGGAGCAACTGCTGGAGTTTCTCGTCCTTGTGTTGCTCGACGAGGCCCGCCCCCGACTGATACTCGACGCGGGCTTCGGAGTTCCGCTTGAGCTTCTCCAGCGTCCATCCCAGATGATAGCGGATCTCGGTCATGCTCGGATCCTGCATCTTCGCCCGGGTCAGCACGGCCAGGGCTTTGTCAAGCTGCCCGTTCCTGGCCAGCGCCCACCCGTAGGTGTCCAGGACGTTGGCGTCGACGTCATGGTACTTCATGATCGTCTCGGCGCATTCGACGGCTTTCTTGGGCTCGTCCAGGTCGTCGCAGTACAGCACCGCCAGGTTGTTGTTGGCCAGCATGTGCCTGGGCGTGGCCTTGATCACCCGGAGATACGCCTGCTCGGCTTCCCGGGGCTTTTCCTGCAACTGGAGGAACGTGCCCAGGTTGAAGTCAATGTCGGCCTTGAGCCCGGCATTGGTGTTCTCGACCATGTCGCGAGCCTTGATCAGTTCCGCGGCGGCCTCCTGGATCTTCGCATCCCGCTCGGGGCCTTTGGGCGCGTGGGCGGCGCGAGCGCGGAACAGCAGCCCCACCTGCAATTGCCATTCCCAGTTTTTGGGAACGGCCTGCCCCCAGGCCTTGACCTTATCCGCGGCCACGACGTCCCCGTAGGCCTCCTGGGCTCGCTGGACGATGTAGGAACCCTCGCCGAACGCCATGGTCTGGGCGGCCTGGGCGAACAGGGCCTCGGCCGCGGCGGGCTGTTGGTTCAACTTCACCATCGCCGTCGCCCTCGCGGCCAGCACCCACGCCGGCGGGGAGGCCAGGGCGGCGGATTTCTCGGTCGCCGAAAGCACGTCCGCGTACCGTCCCGCGCTGCCCAGGGTCGCCAGATACGCCCCCAGGATTCCGATCTCGCCGCCGCGGGGCATTTCGGCGGCCTGCTTCATCTTGGCCAGGCCCTTGTCCAGTTCCTTCCGCTGCAACCACATCTGCCCTTCCTGCACCACGAGGGCCGGGTCGTCCGGGAAGGTCTGTCGCGCCTGTTCCAGCAGATTGCTGAATTTCCCCCAGTCCTGCTCCTTCAGGTACAACATCGACAGCCGGTCGTACGCCGGACGGTAGCTGGGGGTCTGGCTTATCACACTGATATACTCGGCCCGGGCCTTGTCAGGTAAGTGAGACCGTTCATAGGCCCTGCCCAACGCCATCCCGACGAGCGAGTCGCTGGGGTCCAGTTTTTTCGCCTTCGCCAGATCCGCCTGGGCCTCTTGGAGGTCGCCCAGACGCATGCACAAGCTCCCCCGCGCCCGGTACAACATGGCCACGCCCTCGTGGGCCTTCATCGCCGCGGCGAGCACTTCCTTGGCCTGGTCCGTCTGGCCCTGTTCCTGATACCACATGTTCAGCAGCAGAGCCGCCTGCGAGTCGTCCTTGTCCCGGGCGAGCATGGCGTCGATGGCCTTCTTGGCCTTGTCGAACTGGCGCGTCCGGATGGTGGCCTCGATCAGGGAGGACTCGACCTCGCTCTCATTGAAGGCGGGCATGTCCTTGACCCCCATCGACATCACCTTGTCCCACAGGACGACGGCTTTGTCCCACTCCTCGGCGGCCTCGTGGAACCTCGCCATCTCGACGTAGCCGCGGGGGTCTTTCTCGTTCAGTTGGATCGCCGCCTCGATCATCTTCCGGCAATCGGCGGTGGGTCCTTCGGCCCGGAGGAGGTAGTCGGCATAGGTCAGCATCGCGCCCTGGCGGTCATCGGTCTTCTTTTCCAGGTCGTTCAGAATGCCCTTGGCTTTGTCCGGGCGGCGGGTGTTCTGGTAGAGTTCCGCCAACCGCCCCGCGGCGAGGGCGGCGCCGTTCTTGGAGTGGCCAACGCAAGCCGGTTGTCCTCATCCTCCGGATCCACGGCGACGATCTGTTCCCGTTTCGCGATCAGGGCCAGCACCGTTTCGTGGTGTCTCTCGTCGGCGGCCATGGCCTGGTCACGGATCCACTTGACGCGAACCCCGCCGGGCATGTCGATGGCCGTCTTGACCCACTTGTCCATGGAGGCTTGATCTTTCTTCGCCGCCGCCACCTGGGCCAGGCCCACCGCCGCGTCCAGATACCGGCTGTCCAGTTCCCAGGCGGCGTGGAGGTCTTGCTGGGCCAAATCGTATTTCTTCGTGCGGGCGTAGCAGAGCCCCCGACTCACGAGGACTTCCTTGGCCTGCTTGTTGATCGCCAGGACCTTCGAGTAGGCGTCGATCGCCCCCTCGGGGTCGCGCAGGGTCATGGCCAAGTCGCCCAAGGCGGTCTGCCCGGCCGCCGCGTCCAACGTCACCAGTTCCTTCGCCCACGTTCGGGCTTCGTCGTACTTGTTCCGCCGGAGTTCCACCACGAACAACTGGGCCACCACGGCCTTGTCCTTGGGCTTGGCCTGATGAGCCTTTTCCAGACAGGCCTTGGTCTGGTCCAACTGTTCGTTCCGGAAGTAGAACTCGGCCAACTGCACGTTCCGTTCGAAGGGATCCTCGATCGCCTGCAGTTGCTGGAGGTACACCTGCTTGCGCCGGGCGGGATCGCTCTCGGCGTAATACGCGCGCGCCATCTGGATGTACTTGTTGTCGGGCATCTTCCGGATGGCGTCGTCCAACAGCGCCGCCAGGTCGGCCTTTCGACCGGTCGCGTCGTACATGTTGGCCAGATCGCGGATCGCCTGCACGTCGTCGCTCTTGCGGCGGAGGATCTGCACCATCCCGCGGATGGCGTCGTCCCGCTGCCCGGCATTCCACTTGGTGAGGGCATCCTGGCGATCCTTGCTCGTGTCCAACCGGCCCTGAAGATCCTTGGCGACCTTGTTCTCCGGATCGAGGCGCAACACCTCTTCGATCGCCGCGGCGGCCGACACCGTGTCGCCGAACATCGATCGGCATTTCGCCTTCAGCAGGAGCACCTGGATGGTCGACTCCGTATCCGCCGGCGCCACCAGGGCCTTGGCAATGGCCTCGGCCTTGGTGGGGATGTTCTTGGTCAAGCACAGTTCGGCCAGCAGGATCGTATTCTGGAACGTCAGGACGTTGGGGTTCTTGTCGTAGGTCCCCTGTAACGCCAGGAACGCCTCGTCAAGTTTCTTCTCTCCCAGCAGGAGCCTGGCCTCCAGGTTCACGCTGGCCTCGTCCGTGGTCAGCTCGCGCATGGTGGTCAGGCACTTGCGGGCCTCGTCGATGGACGGCTGGCGGTCCTTCTCGTCCTTTCGCCCGGCATCGTTGAGCAGGGCGTGCCCCAGGCGGTAGTACAATTCGCCCGTCATGGCCTTGACCATTTCCGGCGAGGGCATCCGCGAACTCGGGCGGGTGTCCGCCCGCTCGGCCGGGCGGCTGGCCGCACGCGTCTGCAACTCCTTGATCGCCTGGCGATACGCGTCGATGCCCTTGGCGTACTGCCCCTGGCGCTCATACACCATCGCCTGCATGTGGCAGATCCGGTGCAGTTCCCCGGTGTTCTTGCGGGCCTCGACCAGAATCTCCATCGCCCGTTTGTACATCGCGGCGCTCCGGTCCTTCTCGCCCTTGCGCTCGAAGACCAACCCCTCGTTGATCAGCACCTCCGCCACCGCCAGATAGCCCGTCGCCGAGTCCGGAACCGCGTCAATGGCCTTCTGGAAGAGGCCCAGCACGTCCTTCCGAGCGTCGTCCCTGGCCTTGCCCTCCGCCGGCATCATGCGGTACTTGAACCCGCCCAGGCCGACGTAGAAATCCGGATTCTGAGGGTTGGTCTGGATGGCCTCCCCGAAGGCCTTGACGATATCCTCGGGAAGGACTCTCCCCTTCGCGCGCAAGAACTGAAGGTACGAGAGATACTGGGCCCAGTATTCCACCGAGTCCTTTTTCAGTTCCACGGCCTTGCGGAGATCCGCCCGGGCCTTCTCACCGAACCTCTGGATGTCCGCGTCCGACTGCATGGCGTAGACGACGCCCCGGCGGAACACCGTCTGATGGTCGGCGGGGTCGATCTTGAGAATACCTTCGGCTTCCTCGAGGAACTGGTTGTAGGGGCGGTTGGCCGCCTGAACCCCCCGGATCGCATCGAAGTAGTGCGACGCCAGCCGCTTGCGGGGTTCGAGCAGATCCGGCGTCTGCCTCTTGGCCTCCTCCAACGCGTTCCTGAACAACTGGTAGCGAGTGTTCTTCTGGGCCGTCTGGTCCGCCGGAGTGCCCTCCAGGGCCTTCCAGGCCACCTCGGACAGCCGCAGCAGCCGGTCGGTCTTCTCCCGACCTTGCGAGTGCCCCACGGCGTCCATGTAGAGATTGATGGCCTCTTGATACTCCTTGTTGGCCAACGCTTCCTCGCCCATCCGGGCGCTGACGGCAGGGTCGCGAGGCCAGATCTTGTTGCGGAACTTATAAAGCCCCGCACCCGCCCCCAGCAATAATACCCCGCCGATGACGGCAAGGATAATCACGACGTTCCGATTCAGTTTACGTTTCTTTCGCCTGGCCATATCTTCTTCTCGTCTCTCTACTTCAACGACTTGAGTTTCTCGACGTCATCGGGGGTCGGCATGCCCTTGAGTACCTCGGGCAGGAAATGCCGGACGAACTCCCCGGCGGCCCGGTCGGCCTCCTCGATACTGTCGATTTCCGTGTTGGTCCGGGGGGCAAACTGAATCTTCGCGAAATAGCAGTGCGGAACCCAGGGGTACGTCAACTTCCGCCGGACCGCCAGCCGGTCCGTCTCGGGCTTGCCGTTCAGGCAGAAGGCGTAGTAGTCCACCGACCGGTTCCGCTGGCCTCTGGGCGATTCCGACGTGACGCGGCTGAATGTGACCTTGCCGTTCCACCACGCCTTCCAGCGGTCGGGCACCGTGACGTCGAAGGTGACCTCGCTCTCACCCGTGATCACGCGCCCGGCCGCCTGCAGACAGGCGATCGGGGTGTGCGGCACAAGGTCCACGCTCCCGGTGTAATACGTCAGGTCCAGATACCACAGGGCGTACGCGCCTTTGACACTCTTGCCTTCGATCTTCCGCTCGTCCAGATACCGCCGGGAGACATACCAGTTGCTCGACCGCTCGGCGAGTTCTTTCTTGCCCAGTTGCCCTGAAATGCCCAGGGCCTCCAGGACGTCGGAGGAGTAGATGATCTCTCCGCCGCCCGGGCCCAGTTGCTCGATGGCGGCCTGGTCGGTGTTCTCGACCATCCGGAAAGGCCCGAATCGAGTGGCCAGGTTGAGCCACCGCCCGTCCTCCCCGATCTGTTGCCCGACTGCCCACGGCACCGGACGCTTGACCGGAAAGATCAGTTTCGTCTTGATCGCGATAAACCACGCCGCGGTGGCCAAGGCCAGGATCGACGCGGCCACCACGAAGTGCTTGTTGGCGCGCATCCACCCTTGCGGGCCCCCGTCGAGGGCGGCGCCAGCGGCCAGGCCGGATTGTTCCATTGCTTCTGTCATGTTCGGGGGGCTTGAACCTCCGGGCCCGCCTCGCCCGCGTCCTCGTCATCCTCCACCTCTTCCTCCGTGAAGAGACTCTTCATCAACCACGACAGCAAAAGCAACATTCCCAGGGCCGGCACCAACAGCACCATGCCCATCAGCGTGTGCATGACGTGCTGGCCCCATTCGGCCTTGTCGACCACGAAGGCGGTCGCCGTCAGTGTCACTCGCAGAATGTTGCAGGCGATCGTGATGGGAAGCACGGCAACGACAAGAATGATACGTTGCCACATGGGCCTGGGTTCAATATATGCCATCGCCACCCCCAGGGCGGCGAACGCCATCAGGCTCCGCACCCCGCTGCAGGCCTCGGCAACGTCCAACCCGTGGTGGACGCCCGTGATCGAGGTCACGTCGAGATGGCTGGCGGTAACCTCCATGCTCACGCCGAAGAGCTGGAGCAGGAAGGCCGAACTCATCGCCGCCAGTTCCTGCAGCGGATAGGCGATCCTCTGATACAGCGACCCGGGAATGGGCATCCCCAACGCCAGGTAGAAGATCGGCAGCCACGTGAGTTTGGCCACCTGTGGCCCGGCCAGGTACAGCACCAGCCCGAAGATCATCCCGGTCATGCTCAACTGGCTGATCCAGTTGTTCTGGACGGGGTAGAACGCCAGGGCCATCACCAGGAGGCTTCCCACGAGAATAGGCAGGCCCCACAGGCAGACCCGCTTGGGGGCCTGGAACAACTCATCCCGTCGCGAGAACAGGAGGTAGAGGCTGAACAGGGGGATGATGAACCCGTGGCTCCAGTTGGCGTCTTTGAGCCAGGCCTCCACCAGCGTCTGGACCTGCCAGAAATTCAGCGCCAGCAGCAACCCCGCCAGCACGCCGATCTTCAGGGCGCTCTGCAGGCCGATCCCGTGGGCCGAGGCGCCCGGGGTAGAGACAGTCACCAGGTCGGCCAACGAAGAAACCCGTGGACCGTCCTTGGGGCCGGTCTGATCTGTGTGTTCGTTCATGAAGGATCTAAGCGGCGCGAGCCAATTACCAGCGGTCGAACCGATGGCCGTCCGTAATGTTCGTGGGGGCGAAATTCCGGTCGTAGACGAATCCGAACCCGTAGCTCAACCGGAAGGCGTACCGCACGATCGAAAGCCAATACGCTCGCGGGCTCGTGCCGACGGCGATAATGTCGTCCGGGCGGAGATACACGTCGGGTTCTTCCCCGCGGAAGATCGACTCGACGTTGACCGGCATGATCAGTTCCTGGTTGCCTTCCAACCTTCGGTAGAGAACCGCGTTCTTGGGCTCGGGCAGGCCCTGCAGATTGCCCGCCGCGGTCAGGGCCATCTTCATGGTGATCTGCCGTCCCGTCAGCGAGTACACGCCCGGGCGGGCCACTTCGCCGGCCACGTAGAACTCCCCGTTGACCATCTCGGGGATCCGGATGATGTCCTTGTTCCGGATAACGATGTTCATCTTCCGGTCGTTGTCCAGCAACCGCTTGACGTGAATGGCGATGACCCGCCTCTTGGTGGTCTTGTCGGTCTCGCCCCAGTCGAAGGGGTCCTTGTCCTTGCCGGCCGTCCCCCCCGCGGCGGTCTTGGGGGCTCCGTCCCGGGGCGCTGGGCGGCTGGGGGCGCTCGAGACGCCGGCCTCTTCGCCGGCGGCAACCTGAACCCATTGCCCGTCCCGGAACTCCCACCGACCCGGGCTTCGAGACTCCGCGCCCGACGACGCCGGGCCAGGCTTCAGATCGGCGAACCGCCCCGTCTCCGTCGGGGCCGGCAAACTGGTGGCCCCGGGGGCCACCACGTCCATGATCGACTTCTTGTCCGGCAACGTCGCCGGGGCGCTGGTCGAGCCGTTGCCGCCCACGCCCGGAACGGCCACATTGAAGACGTCTCGCGTCGCCGACGACCCGGACGGACCGATGCCCGGAACCGCCACGCCGTTGCCCGGGGCTTCGGGGCTCGCCAGCCCCGGCACGGCCAGGCCATCGCCCGGCACGAGTGGTCCCACCGGCTCGGGGCCCGCCTTCGTCGCGCGAGACATCGCCGATTCCGGCGCGGGGGCTTCTTCCGCCGGCTCGCCTTCGGCGTGCTCTCGGACCGGCCCGGCCCCGCGATACACGTAGATATACGGCACCGTCGCGTTGGACGACAGCCCCCCCACCGGCGCCAACGCGTCCATCAACGTCATGTCTTTCTGAGAGATCGTGTATCGCCCGCCGCCCTGCGCCGACGTGATCACCGTGTAGGTCGCGCTTCGCTGGGCGAACACCGTCACCTGCACCGTCGGGTTCCGAAGGATCTCCGACTTCACGTAGGCCGCCTTGATCGCCTGCTCCAATTGCGGCGCCGTCAGGCCCTCGGCACGAATCTGACGCGGGAACTCCGGAATCGACAGCAACCCGTTGGGGGTGACCGTCCGCCGGAGCGCCGTCTCTCGCCCTTCCTCATAGAGGTCCATGATGGACAGGTCCAGCACGTCTTCGGGCCCGATCACGTAGTCGCTGTCCAAGTAGATCAGGTCGGCTTCGGTGGGTTCGGTGGCCTCCGGGAGAATGGTCTGCTGGGAATCGGCGGCTGTGAGTTCCGTCACGATCGACACGGTCCTCGATCGCGGCGGATGGGGAATTACGCTCGCCGGACTCAGCCAGCGCGTGGAGTCAGTCGCCATCGCATCCTGAATCTTGTCGCACCCGCCCGAGGCGGCCAGGCTTGCAGCCAGTGCCAGCCACGCCGCCACGGCAAGCAGACCCGCCCTTTGTCTCGACTGTCTCGGCGTTTTCACGGTTCGTCCTTGTGCCACTAGAAAGGCTCCGTCCCGGCGTTACACAAAGTTATCGGCCATGTCGTCATTGCGTCTTCACCCGAATGCCACGAATTCTTCGCCTGCTTCCAGCCGGAGAGAACCCCGGCGGAGCACAAGTGTATCTACGAGCCGCACGGGGTGCAAACCCAATAAAATCGGAAAAAACTCGCGGGCCAAGCCTGGCCGCCGACAGCCCCCCCCTGCCCCGGCCCTACGGGAGCATATCCACCACGATCCGAACGATGTCGCCCGCCCGGTGCGCCACCAGGACCAGAGGGGCCACGATCATGACGATCGCCGCCATCATCATCGCCACCGTCGCCGGGCAGGTTTGCGCCGGGCAGGTGAGCAACTGGTCGGCCACGGCCCGGCAGAACCCCTGCTGGAGTGGCTGGTCGGACCCGCTCAGCCGGATCGACACGTTACGGAGAAGCCCGAACGCGCTGATCTGAATGCCCAGCCTGCCCTCGCCGGCGAGAAAGCCCCCGGGGCCTTCCTCGAAGGCCAGGCCCTCGGCTTCCAGGGCGCGGCGAATCACCTGCCGGGCCTCGTCGGCCGGAAGATTGTAAATCACCCACCGCCCCGAGCGAGGCGCTCCGATCGCCGTCAGGGCCACCACCGCCCCCATCACCGCCAGGCCCGACCACCACGACAGGGACAGCGCGCTGAGGGCCGGCAGGATCAGCATGGGCGAGAACGCCGCCATCAGCAGCGTAAAGTCCCGCCGCCCCGACAGCAACTGAGGATGCCGCCGGCTGTTGAGCAGCCCCAGCAGCAAAAAGTACATCCCTAGCGGCATGAGGATCGTCACCAGCCGCAGGAACAACGTCGTCTGTTCACCGCTATACGTCATCTCCGGCAACTCCAGTTTCAACCGTGATTATATCATCCTTGACGCCGGTTGGCACGCTCTACTACTCGATTTCTCCCGGCTGGGCGACCTTACGATATCCCAACGCCTTCACCACGTCCAGAACTTCCGTCCAACTCGGGAACGCCCGGTTGTTCACCTGGCGATACTCCATGATAGCCTGCAAGAACTCGTACTGCTCGGGCGTCATCTGCCCTTCTTCCGCCAGCCGCCGCGAATCGCTCCGCCGCCGCCCGGGCCCGCGACGCCGATCCAGCCCCAGCCGCCGGTCCACCACGTTCCGCCGCTCACGACCGGCCCGCTGCTCTTCACTCAGCAGGTCCTCCTGCTGGCCTTCCCCGTCGTTCTTCTCATCCATGACCACTCTCCTGACACGGCCGGTTGCCCGGCTCTAGACCTCTATCGCAATATCACTCGTCCCGGCGCCCGGGTCTGTCTTCCTTCGTGACACCTGCCTGCCGGCAGGCAGGTTCGTTCTCATTCGTGGTATTCGTGTTCACTCGTCGTCGACGTCCTCTTCTCCCTCTTCCTCGTCGTCGCCGAAGAGTCCATCCTCGTCCAGCTCGTCCTCGTCGTCGTCGCCGAAGGCGGCCTCTTCCTCGTCCTCGTCATCCTCTTCCTCGTCGTCTTCGCCGACTTCGACTTCGTCTTCTTCCTCTTCCTCGTCCTCTTCCTCTTCTTCCATCCCGGTGGTGTCGTCCAGGTCGGCGATGACTTCCCCGGCCTCGTCCAGCAGCGCCTCGGGCACCAGCACCGGCACCCCGTGCGTCATGCCCTGACGCCTGGCCGCCTGCCACTCCTCGCTCTCGATGTCGATGTCATCGCTCGTCCCCACCATCGCGGGGATGTCGTGGTCTTCCAGCAGTTCGCGGAACCGCTCGGCCTCGTCGCCGTTGCGGGCGAAGACCACCGATACAAATCCAGCCAACTCGTCGTCCATGGGTTCGTCGTCCTTCGACATGGCAGGGTCTCCAACAACTTTCTCCTGTGCCACGCAGGCACGTCACACTAATAGTCGTCAGCGAGGGGCGGGGATATCAACAAAATCGTTCCGGAATTTCCACCGGCCGCCCGCGCCGCCGGCTCATTATCCGTTTACAGCCTCTCGCCGACATGATATACTCCCGGATTCTCCCCGGGCCGACCGACTCACCCGGCCCGGGCAAGGAACAACACCATGCGTAGTCCCATGCAAGCCATACTCACCGGCCTGGCGTTGAGCCTGGCCGCCGGATGCGCCGGCAACGGCGCCTATTCCACCCCCGAACGGATGGACAACGGGCTCGTCATCATTCTACCCGGCATCGAGGGCGAAAGCAGTTTCAACCGCGATATCCGACGCGGGCTGGAGAACACCGCCCTCCGCCGCGCCGTCCCCATCCGGCCCTGGGGGGCCCAGGTCCCCCTCTTCGGCATGATCGTCAACCAGACCAACTTCCTGGGCAACCGCGCCATCGGGGCCTCCATCGCCAAGGAAATCGTCGCCTACCAGAAAGAATACCCCGGCCGACCCGTCCACGTCATCGGGCACTCCGGCGGCGGCGGCATCGCCGTCTTCGTCGCCGAGGGCATGCCCGAAGGCCACCAGCTCGACGGCCTGGTCCTCCTCTCAGCCAGCATCTCCAGCGGGCACGACCTGACCAAGGCCCTGACCCACTGCAAGAACGGCATCATCAACTACTACGTCCCCGGCGACCCCCTGTTGTCCGGGGGCACAGCCCTCATGGGCAACGTCGACGGGGTGCACGGCCCGGGCGCGGGGCTGAACGGCTTCTCCACCCCGGGCGAGAAGGCCACCCCCGAACAAAAACTCGCCTACGCCAAGCTCTACCAGATCCGCCTCCGCCCCGAGATGGTCAACGGCAACGGCGTCGGGCACACCACAGGAACCGACCAGGACTTCGTCTACTACCACATCGCCCCCTGGGTCTTCAGCTCCCTCTGGCCCCCCGTCGAAGCCCAGGCCTACATGGGCAACTGACTTCCTCCCCCCGGCCAGTGCCTCCCGCCGCGGGCCGGCCGGCGGGATGCGTTTTTTTCGCCACAACCGATGCCCTCGCCAAGAAAATCCTGCTGAATGAGAACGTACCCCTGGCGGCGGCGACCCCACGAACCGGAAACATGGGGAGAGCGTGCGGACGCTCTCCCCAAACCCCTCTGCCCGGCCCACACCCCCCAAAAGAAAGAACCAGATAAACAAGTCGGAGGGCCGGGCGGCCGTTGTTCTGGCGCGTGTGGGCCGGGGATGGGGGTCCGGGGGAACCCGCCTCCGGCGGGCCGGTTCCCCCGCCGACGGCAGCCGCAGAGCGAAACATTGAGATCGTTCAATAGAATCTCGCCAAGAACTTATTCAATCCATCCGCCGATCCGACCCTTTCCGGCTTCGATGGCCCCATTGTGCCGTGGGATTCTCGCCGGGGACAAGGCGGCCGTGGGCGGCCGTGGCCCGCGCCACCGCATTGCCCAACAGGCACGGTTGCCAAGCCCTATGGGAGGCGCACAGGTACTGAGTCAGTTCCCGTGCGATCATTGTCAGAATTCCACGTATCGAATGTCGGTTTGGATGACGACGCGCCCAGTCTTGTCGATCGATGCGACCAGGCCGTTGATGCAGGCCGTTGCAAGGCCGTTGTAGAACGAACTGGCGGCCTCGAACTGCGCGGGGATCACGATCTTGCCCGTCCGATCGACGTAGCCCCACTTCCCCTTTACACGAACGGCGGCCAGCCCTTCCGAGAAATCCCGGGCCGCGTCGAACCCCGCCGGGATCACCATCTTGCCCGTCCTGTCGATGAACCCGCAGGGCCCCATCGTTGGATCGAAGTGTTCTTCGTTCCGCGCTCCGTCTTTCGCGTCTTCCGGAGGTTTGTCTGCCGTGGCGCGATCGTAGTCTCGTTTCAATCCCGCCAGATCCTGCGGTGTGTAGACATGTACCCTCGCCAGGCCCTCGCGGAACGAATGGGCGCATTTGAACTGCGGGCTAATGACGGTCTCGCCGGTTCCGGAAACATAGCCGACCAGATGATAGACGGGAACCTCGCCTACCTTTCCGTCACTGGCATGTACGGCGGCTAGACCTTCAGAGAAACTCCCAACACAGTCCGCCGGTAACGCCACTTCTTTTCCGGTGTCCGCATGGAGACACACATACGAGACGTCATCCCCCTGGCCGGGCCTTCGGAGAGCACACAGGCCTTGGTTGAATTGCACGTCGTCCGGTTCATCTTGCTCGTACTTGGCGGGGATTACTTCCCTCCCCTCTCGATCCAGGAACCCCCACAACCCGTTCTTCTTGAAACCACATCGTCCTTCCGAGAAAGTCGCCAGGTCTTCGTATCGTCCCGGTGGCACGATCCATTCGCCCTGCCGATTGATGAGACCCGGCCGTTCCGGTGCGTCTGTCCGGCTCTCATCGCGGATGTAGACCCGCGCGACGCCCTCATGGAACTGGCCTGGTATCGTGAACCGCGGCGGAATGACCATGCGGCCTTTCGTATCCGCGTATCCCCACAGGCCTTTCACATCGACCTGTACCGGACACAATCCTTCCGTGAACCCAGCGCCGGGCAGCACCTTGGGATTCTCGATTTCCTGCCCCGTGTTCCTGTCATAGTAGATGGTCTCTTGATGGCCAGGCTCGCGGACGCGCGACTTCTTGACAGTGCGACCGCTGTCCGGAAAGGCCACCCACCGGGTCAGATCCGGCTCCACGCCGCCGATCGGCCCGGGCTCCTGGCAGCCCGCGCACACCAAGAGCCAGGCGACGCTGGACAACGCGAGCCGGCTTGATCCTGGCATGGCGGCCGTCTCCTTGAGAGTCATGTGCGGTCACTGGCCTTTCTGATATTCTTGCAGGGCCTCCGGGCCTCCCGGGGCGCCGGATGCCTCCTCCTTGAACCACCCCATCTTCGGGGCCACATTCCCCTGGAATGGAACGAGTTTGAACTGTTTGCCCTCGACGTCCCGCCATCGCCAGGCCAAAGGAAGCCGGACGATGAAGTAGTTCGAGTATGTATGGCCTGCCTCCGTCCCCCCCATCACATCCCCGCTGGATACCACGAAGACCCGAAAGCTACGCGGCAGGCACACCAACGCCATGTCCATACTGATCAGGTGGGAGCCCTCATCACGCCGGTTCATCGTGCGGTAAACCAGATAGACAGGCGAATCCGGGGCCGGCGCGGCCGCCCGCGCCGCGGGCCCGAAGACCGGCGCGCACAGCGCCCGCACCTCGCCTTCAGGCACCAGGAACGCTCGCACATCCACCCCCTCGGCCAGCGGCCGATACTCCTCAGGCACGCACGCCAGGTCGATGGGAACCGTTTTCCCACACATGGCTGTCCCGGGGATTTGGTTCGCCGCACATCCTTGGGCTACCAGCGTCCCAGCGAGGGCGAGAATGGCCGCGGGGCAAAGCCGCCAGGCCGTCAGTACCCGCAAACGCCATCGGCAACTCTTAGTAGCGTTTCCAAGTCCTGCCATTGCTGATCTCCATGGATTTAACCTTGAGGGTAATCGTCATGTGGTCCCTGTCCTTCTCGTAGTTCGCCAGGGACCATCCCGCCCGGTCTAACTGGTAGAGGGTCCGCCCCTTTTCCCAAACCGGCGTCCCATCAAGGAAATCGGAAGGGGTCAATCCAAAAAGAATATTCCCCGTCTTGTTATCTACGAACAGGAAACACCATTCCACATGCAGGATGTCCACCGCCTCGCGGGCTGTAACGTGAACGGCGAAATAGATCTCGTCCTCCACCGCAGGCGGAGCAGGCCTGATGGCCGGCATCGCCAGGGCCGAGTCCAGCCAGTGCCGCACGTCCCGGCCCCGCAGCAGTACCGCCTGGATCTCCAACTTGTCCAAGCGTTGCCGGAACTCCGCCGGCAGGTCGGCATACTCGAGTTTCAGCGGGATCGATTCCACCCGAGCGTCTCCCTCCCCCCGCCCCGCCTGGCCGGGCAGGCAGCCCTCCACCCCGCCCAACAGGGCCAAAACCAGAAGCGTCACGCTTGGTCGCCACTCTTGTCGCATGTTCCTTCCACCTTTACCTGGTTCGTGCCCCCGCAGGCCCTCAGGGGCCTTTGGACTCTTTCATTTCCTTGGATGCGTCCTTCTCGTGCGTTCCCGGGGATTCGTCTGCATCGTCGGCCGGGGAATCTGAATTCGGGTCCGCCGGCATGTCCGGCCCCAGGTACTGCCACCTCTCGACCTTCAGCGGAACCGCGATCTCCAGGGGCTCACTGGTGGCGTACCGGATGGTGACATCCAGTATGGCCCCGAACCCCGTGTTCTCCCACCGGAATTGTTGCCCCTCCTTCAAGCTCTTGGTGATGAGCATCCGACACAGAGCTTGTTCCCTCTTTCCTGATCCTTCATCGACATCAGGGTCGCCCAAGTAGTAACACACACCCAGCCAGACCCGAGTGGCTCTCGCGGGGAGAGTCTCTTCGACGTCTTCTCGGCCATCAAAGATCCACCCGGCCTCGTTCAAGTCGGATTTCTCCCGAGCGGCAAAGGGGTTCTTGAACATGTCCTGGACACGATACGGCAACGGAAGAACGACGCGATAAGTATGAGACTGCCCCGGCCCCAAAGGCTCGTCCTCCGTTTGGAAGAACTGTCGCTCGAAGACCCCGCCCTGGCCCGATTCGGCGGACCGGCTCGTCGGCGCGCCAGGGGCCGGGCCGCCGGGCATGCTTTCAGGCCGACCAACCCGCTCCTTCTCCGGCCGGTACAACTGCCGCCGGAGGTTCTCTGTCACCTTGTCACGATCGGGGCCATCCTCGCAAACCTGTGCGGCCACGAAGATCAGGCTATCGGGCCAGGCCACGAAGGCCAACGGCATCTCCGGGGGCTCGCCCATGTAGTTCACCTTGGGCTTCCATTTCGTGGGAATCCAGATGGGATCGCCCGAGTTGTTCCGGAGCGTCCACTCGATCTCAATCACCTTGTCGGTCTGCCTGACCACCCTTGTGTCGATCTGGCATTCGACCTGCGGCCCGCACCCGCCCGCGAAAGCCCCCGCCGCCGTCATCGCCAGCACAACCCCGATCCTGCCGCGTATCATGGCGCCTCTCCTGTGAGCCCCTCACGGGGCTTTCGAGTCCTTCGTGTCCTTCGATTTCTCTTTCTCACGCGTTTCTGGAGAATCGCCCTCTTCCGAGTACCGCCGCCACTCCTCCAAAGCCTTCTCTTCGTAGGCGTCGTCCTCCGGGGGTGCGCCGGGATCGCGCATCTCCCGTATCACCTCCACGGGCGGGTCAAGTGCAATCACGTTGCTGACCGCGATCCTTCGCAACAACGGTTCCCGCTCGAACAATGTGTAATCCCGATACCGGATGATATCGTCCATAACGACCATGCGTTCCAATGGCCCATATTCTCTGCCCTTGGGGGCTGCCCTTCTGGCCCACTCCTGCTCGGGATCGGAAAGCCAATACTCCGTCCCCAGCCAAAGGTGAATTGCCATGACCTTCTTCGGTCGCCTGATCTGCAAGCGTCCCCCGTCATCTGCTGTGGGGCCATCTTCAACAGTGCCGTCCTCCGATACCTCCTCGAAAGACGTGCCGGTGGTATCTACTTGGCGCGGGGTCCGCAAGTTGTGGGGGATTCTATAAGGCACGTCGAAACGCAGTACCCCGGTCCGTGCCCCCCCAGGGGACACCTTCTCGACCCAGACCCGCCACGGCCGATTATCAGCCCCATGGCCCGGATCCCGTTCTCTACGTCCGTCAAAACACCCGCCAACGAATACCAATTCCTGAAGGATCTCCGTATCGGGGCCAATCACGTCCTCGGGCGTCCATATACGGTGCGGCTTAACAAAGAACCCTGTGGGCAGCGACAGGGACGTATCTTCGCCGAACAACGTCGCTTGCCGCTTCCCTCCGCCGGGGACATCGACGAGGCGGGCCTGCCCCGCGTTGGGACCCCAATCGGAATCCCAGTACTTCTGCCACCGCACGGGAATCCAGACAGGGACGCCCAAGTCGTTGTGGAAGGTCCAATCGAGTTGGATTGTCTTGGGCAGTCTCGTCATGACCACCTCGAGCCGGCACCCGTCTGACCCCGCGGGCGCCGCCCCGCATCCGGCCACGAAAGCCCCCGCCGCCGTCATCGCCAGCACAACCCCGATCCTGCCGCGTGTCATGGCGTCTCTCCCTTCAGGGCCCTGGCCCCATGACCTCATCCTACGGGTCTGGGCCGGTGGACGTCAAGGTCGAGGCGTCTAACCGGAAGTCTGACCACCGCCCTGCCTGGTGCGATGCGACTGCATCACATGGAGCATTTCCAAGGCCCGGCGACGGACCTCGCCGTCGGGGGATTCGCGTCTGGCCTGGGCTGCCTGGGCCAAAGCGGGGCATTGAAGGGCCCCGGCGAGTCGAGCGTAGCCGTGGTACTCCCGTCGGCCGCCGCGGTCCAGGCTCGCAATGGCCAGGCGAACCAGCTTCTCCCCGTGGCCCTTGGACAACGTAACGTGCTTCAGACGGCGCAGAATCGTTTCCTTGATGTAGCCCGACCTGAAGAATCGGGGATCGGCGACGAGAAAGGCAACGGCAGCGGCCACCGCCGCCGAGTCATTCTTCCCCAGCAAAGCCAGCCCCTGCTTCAAGCCGCCGGGGAAGGCCAACTCGTCGTATCGCCGGTGGAATTCCTCACACGCGGCGTGGTGTTCCGCCCCGTGAGGCTTGAGGCGAAACGTCTCCCTCATCCGCTCATGAAGTTCGCGGATGCGAGTGGCGTTGTGCTCGATGGTAGATGCCATGGTACCCATGGTCTGACGCTAGCGCTCCAGCCAGGGGAAGCGGAGGCGGGAGATGGTCGTCTTGGTTTGGCGGGGGAGGTCTTTGTCGTGGCCGAAGTAGTACGGGGGGTGCTTCTGGCCCAGGCGCCAGGCCCACACGTCCGTGTCGGGCCAGGAGACGGGCCAGAGCTTGGGGAACAGCGTACAGAACAGTTCGGCCTCGGCGGCCGGGAGCGTCAGGGGGGAGTTGTCCAGTTGCAGGTCGTCGGGCACGATGCCGTCGCTGCGGTCCCAGGCCAGCGGGCCCATCTCGAGCACCTCGCGCCCCGAGTAGTACCCCACGTACAGCCGCGTGGCCACCCAACGAGGCAGGTGGCGGTGGACCGCCTGGCGGATCGTGGTGACGCGGAGCTTGCCGGCGTCAGCCTCGAAGCCCACGGTCTGGCCCTGCATGTCGAAGGAGAACGCCGCCCGGGTCCCCGCCGCCGGCGAGGCGGCCAGCCGGTCCTCGAACTCGCCCCGGAGCAGCCGCGTCAGGCCCGCCAGGTCCAGAATGCACGCCATCTGCGCGCCCAGCCGGACGTCGGGGCACGGCCGCCGCAGCGAGTAATCGCCGCCGAGCCCCAGCAGCGTCTGCACGATCAACGTGAGGTGGGACTGCATGAGGCAGACGGTATCGCGGCCCTGGGCGGCCGTCACTTCGCCCGCCAACTTCAGCACCGCCAGCGCCGCCTCGCGAGTGCTCACCGTCACGTCGCTGACCAGCGTGTAGTCCAGCGGGCGGTCCTTCATGACCTTGCTGTCGATCCGCCTGAGCCGGCTGTTGACCCGCACGTACCCGACGGCCTGCCCGTCCTGGCGGACGACGAGAATGTCGCCCTCGGTCATCGGCGGATGGAGTTTCGGGGCGTGCGGATCGACCAGAAACGCCCGCCGGGCCTCCTCCCGCTCCCGCGGGTCGGCCTTCTCGAGTATCGCGCCGCATCGGATCTCCCGCGCCTTCGCCACCGGCAGCGTCGCCACCGGGTAGTAAAAACTCGGCACGAAACCGCAGAAGCCATGGTCGTACTGCGACCCGTGAACCAGGGCCATGTGAATCCCCCGCTCCCGCGCCTGCTTGAAGAACGCCCTGTACGCCCGCACGAACGGCTCGGCCGGCGCCCCGTGAGACTCCAGCGACACCTCCGCCGCGCGGCAGCAGGGCACGATGGTGGCGCCGATGGCCATCGCGACCTCGTTGAAGTATCCCGCGGCCGTCACTTTGCCCTGTTCGTCCACGACAAAGATCCCCGCCCGGTCGGCGTTCCGGGGCGACTCGAAGTCCTCCGGTTGTCGCCGGGAGATGTAATGCATCAGGCCGGCGGCGTCGTTCAGGTCGGTCGTCGACGCCGCCCGGCGGACCACGATGTCCGCGAAGTGGCCCGACAGCGGGTTGGCATTCATCGCCGTGTGCACTTGTTCCATGCCCTTGCGCCGGAGCCGGGCGCGGCAGCGGGACATCAGCGTCCGCAGCCGCCCCACCGGCGTTTCCAGAAACGCGGCCACTTCCTTCAGCGAATGGCCCGTCAGGTGGTACAGCACCATGGCGATCCGCTGCTCTTCCGGCAGCGAGCGGAGGATCGCCACGGCGCTCGGGCCCAGCGCCTCGGGCAGGTCCGACCCGGGCGCCGGCTCGCGAGACTCCACCTCGGGCACGGCCTCCAAACTGGCCGAGCCGCGAACGCGCTTGCGACGCAGCTCGCTGAGGCAGCAGTTGCTCACGATCCGCCGCAGCCATCCGCCGAACGCCGCCGGGTTTCGCAACCCCGGCAGCCGCCGGTACGCCAGCAGAAATGCCTCTTGCGCCGCATCCTCGGCGCAGTGAAAGTCGCCCAGAATCGCGTACGCGCACCCGTACGCCATCTGCTGATAATGCTGAATCACCCGGCCAAACGCTTCCAGCCGGGCCTCGGCCGGCCCGTCGCTCTGGGCGGCCCGCGCGATCAGCGCCTGTATGTCCTCAACCCCGGGGTTCTCGGGCATTCGAAGACCCTATTCATAAGAGAGGTCCAATCCACCTATGTTACAGGCAATCTGACATTTCTTCGACAGGAATCAGCCCCCTCGCACCTCGGCCCCGCCGGAACAACCCACGCGCCCCGGCATCACCCCGACGGCCCACTCATTCCGGCTGGGACTCGGGCGTGTCCGCCGGCTCGGGCCAGGGGGCCCAGATCGCCTTGAGCCGCGGGCCGTGGACCGGGTGCGAAAGTCCGGCCTGCATGCCGTGCGCCACGGCGTACCGGATCGACTCGAGAAGCGGATCGTGCAGGCCCGTGAGCTTTGCGCCGATGAGGCATCCGCCTCCCCTCCGCGGAGGAATGGCCAGCCCCCCGTCGTATTCCGCCATCAAGACCACCACCGTGTCGCCGGGCCAGAGGCCGTCCGTTCCTCCGGTATGCAGCCACTTGTGCTTGCCGGGGACCGGCCATTCCTTCTCGGGAAGGGACGGGCAGGCCTTGCGGTTCACCTTCAAGATCTCTTCAATGCAGAGGGTTCCATACATGGAAGGAAGAACCGGCTCGTAGTCTCTGGGCTTCAGGTACAAATGATCGATCTCCTCCACCGTCCCGACCAGGACGACCAGAGCGTCCTGCACGTCGACCGCGTCCGGGCAGGCCCAGTACATGAACCCTCCCGAGAACGTCTCCTTCGAGGTGGCCCCGCTTTCACCGGACCGCACCATGACCGCCGACACTCCCGCGTCCGCAAGGGCCTTCACGATCGTTTCCACGCGATTCACGTAGTCCTGGAACTTCGCATCCACCTTGCGCAGCAGGCCCGGCACGGCCTTGGGGTCGGTGGTCGTCTCCTCCTGCACGCGATATACCCCGCCGGCGAGCAACCCCACGCGAGGCACTCCCCCCTTCTGCCGCCGCCCGGAGCGTCGGTCCCTGTCACCGCACCCCGCCTCCTCCGCCGGCGCGGACGCCGGCTGACTTGTGCGGACGGCCTTCTGGGCCCGCCCGGGCGAGCCCTCCCGTTTCCCACACCCTCCCGCGCCCAACAACCCAACGCACACCCCGACCCACAGGATCATCCCGCCGGCCATTCCCATCGGGCGTCCGCCCGCCCTTCTGTCGGAGGAAGAGAAAGACCGGGCCGCGATCCATGACATCATGAACCACCACGCGCCCGTGACAGCGCCGAGGACCACTCTCCCTTCCATGTGACCATTACGGCCCGACTCGACCTCGCCCAGGAACATATTGCCCCCTCCCTCCGTAACGACCCCGGCCATCGGCCCATCGTACCAGAGCGTGGGCAATTCGATCACTTCCTCCCAGTAAGATGACCGCTCGGTCAGGCCGTTGCCCCCGGGCCTGAGGAGAAAGAGGCACACGAGTGCGGCCACGAGCAACGCCGCCATCCATGATCTCGTGCGCCGACGCAGCGCAAGCATCCCCCACGCCATCGCCAGGGCCAGGGCGACCGCCATGCCGCCGACACGGCCCATGTAGGACGGGGACCGCCAAAGGGCATACGTCGGAAACGGCGGAAGATCGTCCACGGATGCCAGAGCCCGGAACGTTCGCGACGAAACGAACTTCGCCATGCGAGATGAATCCGACGGCCGATCGCTCTCCGAGCCGGATTCACGGTAGTCAGGATCCCAGTACTGGGCCAATCGGTCCTGCCACCACGGGCTCAGCAGATACCGTGGGCCCCTCTCCGGAGTTACCAGGACAAAGGGCCCGCGTCCCTTGACGGAGTCCATGGTCGGCACCATCCTCAGGGCCGTTGTACTTCGCAGGCCCAAGGGGATCAGAAACCCCAGGCTAAGCCAGGCCCAGCACCAAAGCAGTCCCCGAAGGCGCCCCGGCCGCCCCAGCCTACCCGAATGTCCAGACGCCCGCACGTCCATCTTCAGCCGCCTTCGTTACCGATGAAAGGTGCTGGTGACCCGTATTCTTCTTGTTCGTCCCGTTCTTCTTGTTCGTCCGGTTCGTTCTGTTCGCGTAGTTCGCGGCTATCCCGCTCTGGGGGGGAAGAAACTCACTTGATGATCTTGGTCACCTTGTCGTCGACGAAGAAGATCATGTACCCATTGTCGCCGTGGTCGTACACGTTCACGCCGCCGTGGACGTCGGCCAGCCCGCTGCCCATGAACTTGCCGCTGACGCCCAGCAGTTGGCGGACCTGGTCCTTGGTCATCCCGACCTTCACCTGCTGGAACGTGTCGTAGGAACTGTCGGGGGCCTTGGGGTCATAGCTGCACGTGAGCATGCACCGCTGGTTCATGATCATCACGAAGAATCGTCTCGTGCCCTCGTTCCAGGCCATGTACCTCGCCCCGCCCGTGCACAGCTCGCCGGTATCGGCGGCCTTGCCCCCCATCACCTGCTCGACCTGCTTCACCGTCAGCCCATCCCGCAGCCGGTAGAACTTCTGCTGCATCGGCGTGGGCTTGGGCTCGTCGGGGTTCTCCGGGTCGGCCTGCCACTCGGGGCCTGGCTCGACCGACTCGAGAGACACCCCCCGGCCCTCCAGGAACTTGGCCGCCTTGCGCTGGGCGTCCCCCAGTTCCTTGTCCGTCATGCTCACAGCCCCGCCGCCGGCCTTCTCCCCATCGCCGTCGGCCTTCTGGGCCTTCTGCCCCTTCTCATCCTTCCCGCACCCCGTCACCGCCAACGCCGCCGCCAACACGAACGCCACGATCTTGTTCGTCATCGCCTGCACTCCTTTGACCGTTACCCGTCGCCTCATAACGGAAGGACGCCTCGCATCCCGCCACCGCGAGGCATTCTACCGCCCCCTTCCCGCCGGCGACAACGGGGGAGTCACCTGAGTCATCCCCAGTTTCAGCAAGGCAAGAACCAATGGCGACTCATTCCCGACCGCCCTTTTGGCAGGCCGTTGTGTGAGGTACGACGCGGGGGGCCTGCCCCCCGTGCCCCCCGGGATTTGTCGCTTTACCGCCTGCCGGCAGGCCCGAAAGCGAAAAATCCCGGGGGGCGGAGGGGGGTGGAACCCCCCGCGGAGACCACACTCGACGGGCAGACGAGAGAAGACGGGCCTGGAACTCGGAGGATTGGGTTGTCGTTGGGAATTCTCCATCACGCTTTTCAGCGGGGGATCTCGAAACTGGGGATGAGTCAGGGCCGTCGCCGCACAGTTCGCCGGCCCGGCAGACCACACCTACTCGCCTGGCTCAAGCAGTTCGGAGTTGGCCACCCAAAGGGCACAGTAGGGCAACTGGGCTCCCGGGCGGATCAGAAGAACCAGGAAAGGGCCGCTGAACGTGAAGTCCCGCATGGCGCTGCTTCCAAATACGCCGCCGCCCGCTTCTGACTCCAATTCCGCCCCCTTCTCGTCGAACACGAACCGGATTCGCTGCCAGGCCTCTGCAATGGGCTTGTTACGGACCTTCTCGTTCCCCGAGACGATCACCTGCCCCACCAGTTCCTTGAAAGTCTCCACCACGTCACACCGCATGCGGGGGACTCGCACACTCTCCTCGTGCAAAAGACAAGCATATCCGGATATGGCCTCCAGCAGAGGCCGCTGCTTGGGCTCGCGCACATCCGCCTCTTCCGACTCCATCAGTTCGCAGAACTGCCGGACTTCAGGGGCAATGCCGTCCTTGGCCGTCTTCTCGTTCGGGCGCCGCAGGTGCGCCATGACGCCCTCGACCGTCTTGCCCAGCGTGGGCGAGGGCGCGACCTTCGCAAGCACCAGGCGGTCCTGGCCCTGGCCGGCCAGCAATTCCACTATGTATTCCGGTTCGGCAGGGCCGGCGGCTTCCTCTCCCTCCTCTCTCTTGTGTTCCGGCGGAAACCGGTGCCACACCACTCGAACCTGAGCGGCCAGGGCCCGCTTCAATTGGGATGACGGCGAGTAATCCTGAATCCCGAAGAATGCCACATTCCTTTCACTCCGGCAGAATGGCATGGCCGAAAGGACTTCAAACGGCGTCTGGAATCGAACCGACCGCCGCAGGTAGGCGTAGAAGACCACCGCATCGGCGGGCAGGGCGGCCGAGGCGGGAAGCAGGATCGATTTGCGAGCCTCCCCCGCTTGCTGCATTTCCCGCAGGCGGGCTCTCATGCCCTCGACGCTCCCATCCCCCACCCGGCCGGCAGCACTGTAGGCCCCGGTGACGGGGATGTCTCCGGGCCTGGCCTTCTCCTGGTTCAGCCGGCTCACGGCAATGCAACCGGGCGAGGTTTCCAACCGTCCGCCGCCCAGGTCCGCCAGTTTGTCCCAGGCCATCTGGAACGTGGAGCACCACAACATATTCTTCCCCGGCTCCATCTCCCGTTCGAGGTAAGGCGTCACAACGGTATTCGGCGGAACCGCCACGCAACCGGGTTCTTCCCGGCCGCCAGCCCCGGACGTGTCCGGCTGACTCGTCGGTTGCGTTCGGGCCATATCCGGTCGGCTCGCCGGTTGCGTCTGGGCCGTGGCCGCCTGGCTCGTCGGTTGGGACTCTCCCGCGTCCTGTTTGCCCTTGCACGAGGTCGCCACGAAAGCCAAGCCCAACAGCGTGACCAGCCCGATAGAGTTCATCCCTTTCATCGACTCCATCCTTTCGTGTCCGTACCGCCCGCCGTTCCCTACAGCCGCATTCTACCGCCCCCCTCCCGCCGGCGACAACAGGGAGTCTACCGCTCACGGAACGGGGTTCGCCGACTTGTCATCACCCAGACCTCTCACTCCGGACCCGAGGGCACACAATACTTCCCTCGAAGGCAGGGATACCCGCCGGTTCCCCCGACGCTACCCCCACACGCCGGACGCGGGGGACCCGGTCCGCCGAAGGCGGATTCCCCCGAACCCCCTTCCCCGGCCCACACACGCCAGAACAACCTCGCGCCCGATCTCCGCGCGACTTGCCTATCCGATTCTTTTGGGGGGTGTGTGGGCCGGGGTTGTTTGGGAAAAGGGGTTTGGGGAGAGCGCCCGCACGCTCTCCCCATGTTCCCGATTCGTGGGGTCGCGGCGGGACCAAGGAGTCGCTCGTGGCCGGAGTGAAAGATGTGGGCAATGACAAGGATCGCCGGAGGGGCAACTACGGCATCTTGTCTGCCGATCTCCACAATACCGTGAACTTCTGCGCGAAGGTCGGCCGTTGGATGTCCCACCACCATTTCGGGTCGATCCCGAACCGTTTCTCCATCTCCTCGGTCAAGGGCATCCAGCCGGAGGTCTGCTCATGAATCGTCACCCGCCGCCCGTCGGCCAGGGTGAACAGCAGGCAGATGAGGTCAGATGACCCCATGTCTTCCTTGTACGTGTCGATCTCGACGACCTGCTCCCACCGGACCTCCTCCCGCCGGCCGGGCGGAGGGGTGACGAAGCCGTCATCCGTCAGGGGCAGATCGACGATCAGCGGCTCGACGCCGTACCTCCCCTCGCCGGCCAGGATCTTCCTGGCCGTCTCCTCCATCCATTTCCTCCTCCGCCGCCGACGCAGGCCCTCGGCGAGGCTCCAAAGGGCGTACATGGCCGCCGCGACCACCCCGAACAGGGCGATGTTCTCTATCAAAGACGGGCTGGCCGCAGCCATCAAGTCTTCTCCCTTCTTCGCTTCCGCTGCACCATGCCAGCCGCCCGGACGCCCATGTTCTGCCGCCTTGGTCCTGCTGACGGGTGCCGCCCTCTGGCCGTCGCCGGCCTCGACGGCCCCATTGTACCGCGAGGCCCTCGCCGGGGACAACAGGGGGGCATGTGGTTCCCCTCTGTTTGGCGTGGGGACAACGCCGGCAAAGCATAGATTCGGAGGATACGTTTATCGCTCGTGGGCTACCAGCGGGAAGGAGAAAGGCTCGCAAGAAAGTCCCGACCCTTCCCGCTGGAAGCCAGGAAGGTGATAAACGCAACCTGCGACGGCCGACGGGGCCGACAGGGCCCCAGAACCTGCCCACGGGAAACAGCGTGGAACCGTTCATGTCTCGTCGCTTGCGGCTCCCCCGGCCGGGACGGAGTCTTCGGGATCACCGCAGCATATACACTTCAGTAGATTCAGGCGCCGGGAGGGAGGTTTCGGGAGGGAGACTCATTATCCCGCGGGAACGCCGACCCAGAAGTACGCCCAAAAGACTTCCCACGCCGCAAGCAGCATCGCGGCCGTGATGATCACGAACAACACGACGGTCACGGCCTTGCGACGGAACCCGAACCACGTCAGATAGCCATCGACGAGCGGACCCAGGCAGAAGCAGAGGTTCGCCAGAATCGCCCACACCGCCAGTTTGACGAGTGGCTGATACAAGGTGGGAATCATCACGATCAGCACCGCCGGAAAGAAACCGATGGCGTTGTAGACCAGCCGCAGTTTCTCCCACGTCACAATGACGCGCCCCAGTTGCTCCAGTCTCACGGCCTCCGCGGGGCGAGTCGTCGGCGGCTCGCCGGCGGCGGCCTCGGGAAGGCCGGGCCGAGGGTCGTTCACACCTTTCTGCATTTGTCATCTCCCAACCTCAAGGGCCGTCCTGGGGCGATTCCTTCCTGAGTTCGGCCAGCGACACGGTCAGATCGTCGCCCGCCCCGCCTTCCCATTTCCCGTCGATACCGCAACTCCCGATGGTCTCCAGGCGACCGTCATCCGAAGGGGCCGGCAAGCGGGCAGGGAGACTGCGCCACAAGGGGGACGGGGGCGTCAATTCCGCACCGTCCTGGTCACCACGGCCTTCCATGTGCCACCTTCCCCGGGGACGACGTCACCTTCTACCAGGAAGAACACCGGGTGTCAGCGACGGCGTGAAAACGCATGAATCCAGACGGCCCGAAAATGCGAGCGAATTGGGCGGCGTTGGCGGGCGTGGCGAGGGCGTGGTTGGGTGATGGTTCATGATCAGTGGCGACGGGGTATCGGTCGTTGTCGTG
>JAPLNA010000371.1:28904-33564 GCA_026693065.1 Planctomycetota bacterium | reverse complement strand
GAGCGGGAGTTTCTCGCCGCCATCGCCGCCCACCTGGGACTGAGCGAGGCCGACATGTTCCGCCGCCACGTGCGGAAGGTGGGCGCCCGGCTGAGCCTGCAGGAAGACCTTCGCACCCACGATTGCCAGTTCCTCCGCGCGGGGGCCGACGGGGGACGAACGTGTGCGCTCTACTCGGTCCGCCCGCTGCAGTGCCGGACCTGGCGGTTCTGGGCGAGCAACCTGGCCGGCCCGGACGACTGGGCCCAGGCCGCCGCCCGCTGCCCCGGCATCAACCGCGGGTCGATCCACACCGCCGCCCAGATCCGGGAGCGCCGCCGTGCGACCCGGGAGTGAGGCCCTGGCCGCCGCGGCGATCGAGGCGATCGAGCGGTGCCGTGGCGAGCGGGAGTTTCTCGCCGCCATCGGGGCACTCTACCGCGAGGCCGACGCCGTGATCGCCCGGGCCGGCTGCGACTGCCGCGCCTGCGGACGCTGCTGCCGCTTCGACCGGATGGACCACCGCCTCTTCGCCGGGGCCGGGGAGATCGCCTACCTGCTGCAATGCCCCCCCCCGCCCGAGGGCATCCGTGGCCCGCTGCGGTGCCCCTACCTGATCGAGCCCCACTGCCGCGCCCGCGGGTATCGCCCGCTGGGCTGCCGGACGCACTTCTGCTACCCCCCCTCGGCCGTCCAGGACGCCCAGGACGCCTACGAGCCCTTCCACCGCCGCCTGCAGGCCCTGCACGAGCAGTTCTCCCTCCCCTACGCCTACGTGGAACTCACGGGCGCTCTGGCCGCGCTGGGCGGGTGATCGCACGGAAAGACCGTTCGCGGGGGGTAGGCGCAGAAAGCCGGCCGGCGCGTAGGTCGGGAGTAAGAGAGAAAGGGATTAGGGGATTACAGGATTGACGATGAGGACGGGGAGGAAAAGGAACACCCGCCCGGTGCCATGCTTCTACGCGCAGCGGAGAAGCATGCCGGAGGACGGCCGCCGCGTGAGCATGCTTCTGCCAAACAGCGGCCGAGCGGTCAGAAGAAGAAAGCCGAAAGAATCGCTGCATTTTTCTGTTTGACTTGGCCGAATAACCGGCATAGCATGCTCGCGCTGGACGGAACGGACACGCCCGGCGTCGGCATCCACAACGGACTTGCCCGTAAATCGAGGTGCAGTGCCATGAGGAAACATCAGACGGTACTCCTGCTTGCCTGCCTGTGCATGGTCTTCGTCGGCGTGTTGGGCGGGTGCAGCCCGTTCAACGGGGTGGTTGACAACGCCTCCGAACGCAACGAGCGGGTGATCCTGTCGACCGATCTGCAATTGCGAATGGTGCTGGACGATGCGGATCGCCTCATGTTGCTCGACCGGTCCTCGCGCCTGATGCCCTGGTACGGGCGGGTCGAGTAGGCAGCCACATACGGTCCTTCTGAACCTTCCACCCCGTGTGCGCTGCGCGTGCGGGGTGGTCTTTTGCGCGGAACGCGCCCGCGACGAGGTGAACGCATGGCCGGACATAAACCAACCGTGGCTCTGATGGTCGGGGTGTTCGATCCGATCACCAACGGGCACGTCGACGTGATCCGCCGGGTGGCGGCGATGTTTGACCGGGTGATCGTCGGCGTGGGGGACAACCCGGAGAAGTCGGCGATGTTCACCGCCGACCAGCGAGCGGGCCTGGTGCGGGCCAGCCTCGCCCACGCCCCCAACGTGGAGGTGGTGATCTATCGCGGACTCACCATCCACTTCGCCGCCCAGTGCGGGGCGACCTTCCTCGTCCGCGGCATCCGCAACAGCACCGACCTGCGCTTCGAGAGCGACCTGGCCATGACCAACCGCGCCGCCGGCGGCGTCGAGACGCTCTACCTGCCGGCCGATCCGGCCATCGCGTACATCTCCAGCAGCCTGGTCCGACAGATCGCCTCGGGCGGGGGCGACGCCTCGGCGATGGTGCCGGCCCCCGTCTGGCAGGCCTTGTTGGCGCGACGATCTGCCGGGAAGTAGCAAAGCCATCCTCGCTGTTGGGCGTGGGGAGAACGTCGGTAGAGCCTGCATTCAGAGGATGCGCCTATCGTTTGTGGGGTTCCAGGGAAGGCGTTGGATGGCTGGCCGCTGGGAGCCAGGAAAGCGATACACGCAACCTGCGACGGCCGACGGGTCTCATAGAGCCCCGGAACCTACCCACGGAACACCGCGAGGCGCCTACCAAAGGCCAAGTCGAGCGAGAAGCGCGGGGGTTAAATAGATTCGGCGTCAGGGGAGGGGAGCCTGACGCCGATAATCTCGGTCGGTTGACCGAGGAGCCTCGTCTTTACACAGACATAATACGTCATAAATCGGTTCTCGTCAACATGAAAGCGGAACTTTTTTTCTTACAGTCCGGGCCGGGCGAGTTCCACGCGATAGACCTGCCACTCTAACCCATTGGCCCGCCAGTGGATTACGTAGTCCAGCGCCCCCTGCCCCGATATCCCCCCCTGCCGGTACGCCAGGCTCACATTCAACCGCATTCGCCCGATTCGCCGCTGGGGAAACTCGGTATGCATGCTTTGCACCCGCACGTTGGTGACGTTGAAGGCCTCCACCGCCCGGGCGACATACCGCACGAGTTCACCCCTGGAGAACGGCCCGGTCCGCCCGCCCGGCTCGATCTGGGCCTCGACGGAATCACTCAGCCGCGGGCCCAGGGCGGGCATGTTCCCGGCATTGATGTCGGCCACGATGGCCCCCATCGCCTCCTCGATCCGCTCGCGGTCGGTGACGACCACCCGGGCCGTGACGAACACCGCCAGGGCCAGCACGGGCGCCGCCGCCAGGGCCCAGGCCAGCAGGGGCGTCCGCCGCGACCGCCACCACGCCCACAGCCCCAGCTCGATGAACGCCAGGGCAAAGTAGATGGTGAACGGGCGTTCGAACAGTTCGCTTTGGATAGTGTCCATGCGGGCATTATACCGGCGGCGGCGGGGAGTCTAAAGGTCTGCCCCCCGACCGGGCGATAACTAAGCCATGACCCCCACGCGTAAGCGGGCCCATCCCAACGCCCCCGAACCGATGCTGCGGATCTCCGCGGCCGCCCAGGCCGCCGGCGTCCACGCCCAGACCATCGAGTATTACATCATGGTCGGCCTGGTCAAGCCCCTCCGCCAGCCGGGCAAGACCGGGCGGTACTTCAGCCGGCAGCTCGTCCGCCGCATCCGCCTGATCCACGACCTGAACCAGACGGGCTACACGCTCCGCGCGATCCGCGAGATTTACATGGCCCACCGGTAACCCTCCCGCGCCCGCCGACCACCACCATGCCGACACTGGCCCGGACGCGGGGTTTCGGGTAGGATGCCCCCTCGAAGGAAGACCCATGCGATTTCACATGGTCGCGATCGATCTGGACGGCACGCTGCTGAACTCGGCGAAGGAAGTCACCGAAACGACGGTGGCGATCCTCCGGACGGCCCGGCAGGAGGCCGGCGTGCATATTGTGCTGGCGACCGCCCGCCCGCCGCGGTCGGTCATGCCCACGTACAATCTGCTCGATCTCGACACGCCGATGATCAATTACAACGGCGCCCTGGTCTACGAGCCCTCCAGCCGCCGCATCCTCCTGCACCGCCCCCTGGCGGCCAAGATCGTCCGCGGCATCGTCACCATCGCTCGCACCCTCTGCCCGGAGGTCGTCGTCTCGGGCGAGTTGCTGGACCGGTGGTTCACCGATCGCGTGGACAGCCGCTACCAGACCGAGACGGCCCGGCTGACCGAGCCGGATCTGGTGGCCCCGCTGGAGAAATGGCTCGACCAGGACCTGACCAAGCTGCTCCTGTTGGGCCAACTGCCCGATCTGTTGGCCATCGCCAAGGCCATCCACGCCAAGTACCCTCACCAGGTGCGGATTCTGCAGACCGAGGACAACCTGCTGCAGATCACGCACGCGACGGTCTCCAAGGCCCAGGCCCTGCGGACGGTCGCCGCCGAGATGACCGTGCAGCGAGAGCAGGTGATGGCCATCGGCGACAACGCCAACGACGTGGGCATGCTTCGCTGGGCGGGGATCGGCGTGGCGATGGCCAACGCCTGCCCGGCCGCCCTCGCCGCCGCCGACTTCGTCACCGACAGCCACGACGCCGACGGCGCCGCCCACGCCATCCGCCGCATCATCCTGGAAGGCAAAATCCCCAAGAACGTCCGCACGGCGCCCCGACACAGGGGCAGACCCAAAGGAATCAAGGAATAGAGGAAGGAACGGGGAACGGTGCACGGGGAACGAGAAACCGGGAACTGGGAACGGAGAACGGGGGTGTCGGAGGTGGTTGTCTCCGATCTTCTTGTTTAGCGGCGGGGCTCGCCCCGCGCGTGTTTCCCGGTCTCGCCTGCGTCACCTGAAATCGCCGGAAGACCCCCTGTCCCCAACATTGCAGAATCGTCCCCGACCGATTACATTCACGTGATATGACGATCCCGATTATAGAACCCGGTGTCCAAGATCAGGAATCCTTCGGGCGATTCTCGCCGCAGGGAGTCAACAGCGTGGGGCTCTGCCCCACACCCCGGAGTTTATCGCTTTCGGGCTGCCGGCAGAACGGAAGATCGCGCGGAGGCCCGTTCCTGTCTGCCGGTAGCCATAATGCGCTAAACTTCGGGGTCTGGGGCAGAGCCCCAGTCGGTGCGGCCTGCTGCCCCTGGCGGGACAGG